>DASTZF010000221.1:0-9435 GCA_035764445.1 Burkholderiaceae bacterium | reverse complement strand
CGTTTGACGGTGCCAGGCGCGGCAGCAATGCGGGCGGGCTGCTGACGCTCGACGGGAACGTCGCAGGCCATCGCCTCAGAATCTGCACACCTCGCGCGATGCAACTTCGCATCGAAGACACGGCGCAGCAGGAGCCCGACTCGGCTGATTGATGCTCGCTCCGCGATGGGGCCATTGATGGGGCCAACTAGGACTCATGCGCGGACCAAAACCCGCGCAGACATTGCCTCCGCGGCCGACTCACGGGTGATGATCGAGCACATGTGATCGTGCCGCGGCGCCGCGAGCGGCGCCCCGTCGGCCCCTGGCTGCCACGCGGTGCCAGGGGCTTTGTCTTGGCGTGGCGGCGTCTTGCGATCACACGATCTGGTGGCGGATCGTCAGCGGGCCGAGTCGCTCGTGAACCGCCGCGCTCAGGCGATCGCGCTCGTTGCCTTGGGCGCCCGCCAGCGACACCTGGATCACTTGTCCGAGCTTGGCGTCGGCCGCGACCTGCACGCTCAGCGCGGCGTCGCCGATCGCGAGTCCCTCGAGCAGCAGCTCGGCCACGCGGCGTGCGGCGTCGTTGCGCAGCGCCGGCTTGAAGATCTTGCCCACGGCGGTGAGCGGCATCGGATCGACGAAGTGCAATGCCACCGGCACCGCAGCGCGCTCGGGCGTGTGCTCGCGCAGGTAGGTGATCAGTTCGGCTGCCGTGGTCGCCGCGCCGGTTTTGAGCTGGACGTAGGCGACCGGCAGTTCGCCTGCGTAGGCGTCGGGCTGGCCCACCAGCGCAGCCAGCGCGACCGCGGGATGGCGGTACAGCAGCTCTTCCAACGGCGCGGGATCGATGTTGTGGCCGCCCCGAATG
This sequence comes from Burkholderiaceae bacterium, assembly GCA_035764445.1. GTDB lineage: Bacteria > Pseudomonadota > Gammaproteobacteria > Burkholderiales > Burkholderiaceae_C > JAEUPI01. The sequence continues at coordinate 8,585 of DASTZF010000221.1, read as the reverse complement.
ACGAGGTCCTTCGCGCGGCCGGTGATCCAGAGTTGCCCTTGCTCGTCGAGGCGGCCGAGATCACCCGAGTTCACCCATCCCGGCTCGACGAACGCGCCGCGGTTGTGCACGTCGCTCAAATAACCGCCGAACACACCCGGGCCCGACATCGCCACCACGCCGATTTCGTTGGGCGCGCAGTCACCGAGCAAGCGGCCGTCGGCGTCGAGCTTGACCACGCGTGTGCGCGCGAACGGCAGCGGCCTGCCGACCGACCCCGCCTGGCACGGCATGTCGGGGTAGCCCATCGTGTGCACGCTGGAGGTCTCGGTCATGCCGTAGACCTCGAGCACCGGCAGGCGGAACTGCTGCTCGTAGGCGTGGATCACCGCCACCGGGATCGCCGATCCACCGCCCGACACCCGCTTCAGGCTGCTCAGGTCATTCTCGCCGGTCGGCACCTGCAACGCCGCCGCGAGGATCGTCGGCACCGCGCCGAACAGCTGCGGCCGGTAGCGCTGCACCAGCGCCCATACGTTGCGCAGCGCGCGCGGATCGCGCCAGCCGGCCGCGGTGAGCACGACGGCGTGGCCGCCGTTGGCGAACGTGGCGAGGCCCTGCGTCAACGCACCGCCGACGTGAAACAGCGGCAGCCCGAACAGGATGCCGCGACCCGGGCCGGCAAGCCCCATCAGGCGCAGCGCCCACGCCTGCGACACCTGATTGGCGTGCGTATGGCGAACGAGCTTCGGCGTGCCGGTGGTGCCACCGGTGTGAAAGTAGCCGGCGTCGTCGTCGGCGCTCGGCATGCGGCCGCTCAACAGATCAGTGGCCGGCTGCGCATCGAGCCGGGCGTCGAAGTCGTCGGCCGCGAGGTCGGGACGCGCGTGCGTTCCCACCACCAGCACCGCTTTCAGGCTCGGCAACTGCTGCCGGACCGCGACGACCTTGTCCCAGATGTCCGACCCTTCGGTCGGACCCAGCGTCACCAGCACGCGCGTGCCTGCGGCACGCAGGATGTCGGCGATTTGCGAGCCTGACAGCATCGGGTTGACCGGGTTGGCCACGCCCACCGCCTGGGCGCCGAACAGCGCGACGAACGCCTGCGGCAGCAGCGGCATCAGCAGGCTGACCGCATCGCCGGCACCGACCCCGAGGCTGTGAAACAGGTTGGCCGCCTGCGTGACACGAGCGATGAACTGCGCATGCGTCAGCGTCAGCGGCGTCTCATCGGGGCTCGCGGCTGGCAGGAAGTGGATCGCCGGTGCTGCCGGGTTCAGTGACGCGCCGAGCTGCAGCGCCTCATAGGTGCTTTGCGCAGCGACGCGGTCGCCGTACGGCGCGAGCGCTTCGAACGCCTGCACGTCGGCCATCGACGTGAAACGGGGCAACTCGGCTCCGATCAGTTTGTCCAGGACGTGAGCGCGCGGCGATGCGGGCATCGAAGTTCCTTGTGTGGGTTTGCGATCGCGAAGGGACCGCTCTGCGATGCAGTGTAGGAATGCCCGGCAGCCCGCGGTGCCGGGTCAAACGAGCAATGCCGAGTCGGCGTGCGCCGACGGCAAGGGCACATCGATTGCCGTTCGAGCCCGCCGAGGCTGTCTCGGTGCCACCGGAGATTCCAATGGGCAACGCTCAGAAGCCGCAACGCGATCCGCAAAGAAGGAATCAGGGCCAGCAAGGCCCGCAGGAGGGGCAGGGCCTACCGCCGCAACAACCACGCGAGCAACCCGAGCAGGTCGAGCGCCCGCGCGATCCGCCTCAGCCGGACCCCGACAAGCAGCCAGGCGGCAAGCCAAAACGCGGTCCGAACCCACCCGACCCGACGAGGTCCGGCGGGTAGTCGTCATCGTCATGTGCACGGACGCTGCAGGCTGCCGCCTTGTACACGCGGCGTTCGCCGTGCGCGGCGGCGCCGTCGGCTCAAGCGTTGGCGGCTTGGCCGGCTCGCGCTGAGCGTGCTGCGCGTGAGCGGGCCAGTGCCTTGGCGAGCGCGTCGGCCAGCACCGCGGGCAAGCACGGCTTGGGCAGCACATCCAGGCGTTGCCGCACCGCCTGTTCGAGCCTGACCGCGTAGCCCGTCATCAGAACCACCGGCAGGGGCGACTGTAGGCGCTGCAGTTCGCCGGCCAGCGCGATGCCGTCGATCTCGCCGGGCATCTCGATATCGCTGAGCACGATGTCGACGGACGGCGCGTGATCCTCCAGGTAGCGCAGCGCCGGCAGCCCGCCGTTGACGCGATACACCGTGCAGCCCATCGATTCGAGCATTTCGCGCGTCGCCTGCGCGACCGCATCGTTGTCCTCGACGAGCAGCACGGTGCAATGCTGCAGCTCTTGCGGCGAAGCGCCTGCCTCCACCGGGCCCGCCGGCACCGACTTGGCGGCCCTGAAGTACATGCGAACGCGAGCGCCTCCGGCGGGATCGTTGTCGACTCGCGCCAGTGCCCCGGCGCTGTGGCACAGCGCCTGCACCTGACTGAGGCCCAGGCCCGTGCCCTGCCCGAGCGGCTTGGTGGTGAAGAACGGCTCGAACGCACGATCGATGATCGTCGGATCGAACCCCGGCCCGGTGTCCTGCACTTCGATCAACACGCACGGCCCGTCGCCGCCCGCCTCGGCAGCGGCAGCATTGCGCGCGCGCACGCGCAACATGCCGCTGCCTCGCATGGCATCGCGCGCGTTGAGGGCGACGTTGATCAGCGCCAGTTCGAGCTCGGCCGCATCGACTTCGATCGGTGCCGTGTCGCTGGCAACCTCGCACGACAACTCGATCGACGATCCGAGGAGTGGGCGCAGCAGATCCAGCAGCGCGGGCAGCCGCTCCTGCAGCACCATGTGCTCGGGCAGCAGAGCCTGTTTGCGCGCGAAGGCCAGCAGCTGCCGCGTCAGCTTGGCACCGGAGCCCACCGCACGCTCGATGGCGGCCAGCTGCGGGCTACCGGCCACCTCGGGGCGCAGTCGGCGATGGACGTATAGGTTGCTGTTGACGACCATCAGCAGGTTGTTGAAGTCGTGCGCCACGCCGCCGGTGAGCCGCCCCATGGCCTCGAGCTTCTGCGACTGCATCAGCGCCAGCTCGGCGCGCTGGCGGCGCGTGCGCTCGTCGTCCAGCCGCTGCGCGCTGTTGAGCTCCTCGCGTGCACGTCGCAACGCCAACCAGGCCATGCCGGCAAAACCGAGCGCCGCGGAGAAAACAAGGACGGCCAGCCACGCGCAGCGGCGGCGCCAGTCGGCCACGACCACCGAGCGATCGACGGCCGCCACGACGTACAACGGGTATCTGCCCAGCTTGCGGAACGAGCGCAGCTGCTCCACGCCATCGAACGGTGAAGGCCCCTCGCTGTCGCCGCTGGACACCCCGCCGCGGATCTGCTGCATCAGTGGCGAGTCCGGCGACACCACCTCGCCGGCGACCGGCGTCGGCCAGCGCGCCAGCATGCGGCCGTCGGTGCGCAGCACGACCACGCGCAACCCGGGCACCGTGGCGGCCAGCTCCTGGTAGAAGTCGGTCAGGTATTGCGGGCGCAGGCTCACGTGCACCGAGCCGGCGAAGGTGCCGTCGGGCAATTCGCGGCGCCGGCTCATGTCGAACACCGGCTCGCCGGTGAGACGGCTGACGATCTGCTCGCTGACGAACACTTGCTCGCCGCCGCTGCGGTGCGCCCGGTACCACTCGCGGTCGCTGTAGTCGATGTCGCGCGGCGGCGGGTGCACTCGGCTGTTGCCGAGCGATCGTCCGTCTGCGCCGTGGGTGAACAAGCCCTGCACCTGGGGCAGGCCGGCGGCCATGCGCTGCAGCCGGTCGTGCAGGGCTTCGCTGCGCGCCAGCAGTTCGGCGTCGCTGGCGTTGCCGAGCAGGTCCAGCATGCGCGCCAGCAGCATCTCGTTGGTCTCGAACAGCTTGAGCGCGTGCTCCTGGGCGATGCGCGCGGCGCGATCCATGCGCAGCCGCGCATCGGCGAACTCGAGCTGATACAGGTAGGCCGCCGCAACCACGAACCCGACCGCGGGCAGCAGCAGCGCGAACGCGATCACGGCGCGCAGCCGGGCCAGCGCCCGCTGCCGCCCCACCGCCAAGGCAGAAGAGGCGAGCGCGACTGTCGCCGGCGTGCTCGCCGGTGAATCGCTGGCGTTCATTTCCGATGCCCAACCCGGGGAGGGCAGGGCATCGTACTCCGCCGCGTCAGCCGACAGCGGCAGAAGGCTTGGTCAGGACGGGGTGGCGGCGGCGAAGCGCCGGCACTCAGGCGGTGGTGTCGCCGCTCTCGAAGGGCTCGATGCCCTGCGCGAGGCTGCCTTTGGGCCCTTCGACCAACTCATAGCGCACGCGCCGGCCCTGCTCGAGCGTGCGGTACCCCTCCATGCGGATGGCGGAGAAATGCGCAAAAACGTCTGGACCGCCGCCGTCTGGTTCAATGAAACCGAAGCCCTTGGCATTGTTGAACCACTTGACTGTGCCAATCGGCATGTCAGCCTCCCTCACGATCGATCTTGGATGTTGGCCTTGGGGCGCCAGCCGCAAATTCTTTGCGGGCGTTCCCAAACGTGTCAAGACGGTGCGACCCCGAGGCGCCGAGCAACACGTCACCCAGGTGTCGGTGCGTTGCGAAACAGACCTCCGCCGTGTCGCTATTTTCACGGCTTGACAAGCGGCACGACGGCACCACATCGTGGCTTGAACACCCCTATAAGGCCAACTCGATAGAATGAGCCATGCCTCCCGAGCCCCCGAAACTGCCGCCCAGCGCGCCGATCGTCACGCGGACCGACGGTGGGCAGGGCGCGGTCGTGGCCGAGCGCAAGACCGCGAAGACCAAGCCGCCGCGCATGTTCCAGGTGGTGATGCTCAACGACGATTACACGCCGATGGAATTCGTCGTGATGGTGCTGCAGCAGACCTTCAAACGTGACCTCGAGACGGCCACGCAGATCATGCTCAAAATCCACCACGAGGGTCGCGGCGTCTGCGGGGTCTACTCCAAGGACGTGGCGGCCACCAAAGTTGAACTCGTCCTGGCGGCGGCGCGCCGCGCAGGACACCCGCTGCAGTGCATTATGGAGGCTGCATGATCGCGCAAGAGTTGGAAGTCAGTCTGCACATGGCCTTCGTCGAGGCCAGGCAGCAGCGGCACGAGTTCATCACGGTCGAGCACCTGCTGCTCGCGCTGCTGGACAACCCGTCGGCCGCCGAAGTGCTGCGTGCCTGTGCCGCCAACATCGAGGACCTGCGCAAGAGCCTGACCACCTTCATCAAGGAAAACACGCCCACCGTCGGCGGCACCGAAGAGGTCGACACGCAGCCGACGCTCGGCTTCCAGCGCGTGATCCAGCGCGCGATCATGCACGTGCAGTCCACCGGATCGGGCAAGAAAGAGGTCACCGGTGCCAACGTGCTGGTGGCGATCTTCGGCGAGAAGGATTCGCACGCCGTGTACTACCTGCACCAGCAGGGCGTGACACGGCTCGACGTCGTGAACTACATCGCCCACGGCATCAAGAAGAGCGATCCGCCCGAGGCGCCCAAGAGCAACGAGGGCGGTGCCGAGAGCGAGAAGGAGGAAGCCAGCGACAGCAAGGGTTCGCCGCTGGAGCAGTTCACGCAGAACCTCAACCAGTTGGCGCGCGACGGCAAGATCGATCCGCTGATCGGTCGCGAGGCCGAGGTCGAGCGCGTGATCCAGGTGCTGTGCCGTCGGCGCAAGAACAACCCGCTGCTGGTCGGCGAGGCCGGCGTCGGCAAGACCGCCATTGCCGAAGGCTTGGCATGGCGCATTACACAGAACGACGTGCCCGAGGTGCTGGGGCAGTCGACCGTGTACGCGTTGGACATGGGCGCGCTGCTGGCGGGCACCAAGTACCGCGGCGACTTCGAACAGCGCCTGAAGGGCGTTTTGAAGTCGCTGAAGGACCAGCCGCACGCGATCCTGTTCATCGACGAGATCCACACGCTGATCGGTGCTGGCGCCGCGTCAGGCGGCACGCTCGATGCAAGCAACCTGCTCAAACCCGCTCTGTCCACGGGCGCGATGAAGTGCATCGGCGCCACCACGTTCACCGAGTACCGCGGCATCTTCGAGAAGGACGCGGCGCTGTCGCGGCGCTTCCAGAAGATCGATGTTGTCGAGCCGACGGTCGAGCAGACGGTGGAGATCCTCAAGGGCCTGAAGACGCGCTTCGAAGACCATCACAGCGTCAAGTACGCGCTCGGGGCGCTGCAGGCCGCTGCGGAGCTGTCGGCCAAGTACATCAACGACCGCCACCTGCCTGACAAGGCGATCGACGTGATCGACGAGGCCGGTGCCGCGCAGCGGATCCTGCCGTTGGCCAAGCGCAAGAAGACGATCACCAAGAGCGAGGTCGAGGAGATCGTCGCCAAGATCGCGCGCATCCCGCCGGCATCGGTGAGCAGCGACGACCGCAGCAAGCTGAAGAACCTCGATCGCGACTTGAAGAGCGTCGTATTCGGCCAGGACCAGGCGATCGAGGCACTCGCTGCCGCGATCAAGATGGCGCGCTCAGGTCTCGGCAAGCCCGACCGGCCGATCGGCTCGTTCCTGTTCTCCGGGCCCACCGGTGTCGGCAAGACCGAAGTGGCCAAGCAGCTGGCCTACATCATGGGCATCGAGCTGATCCGCTTCGACATGAGCGAGTACATGGAGCGCCATGCGGTGAGCCGCCTGATCGGCGCGCCGCCCGGCTACGTCGGCTTCGACCAGGGCGGCCTGCTGACCGAGGCGATCAGCAAGAAGCCGCACGCGGTGCTGCTGCTCGACGAGATCGAGAAGGCGCACCCCGACGTCTTCAACGTGCTGCTGCAGGTGATGGACCACGGCACGCTGACCGACAACAACGGGCGCAAGGCCGACTTCCGCAACGTGATCATCGTGATGACCACCAACGCGGGCGCCGAGACGATGGGCAAGGCGACGATCGGCTTCACCACCAAGCGCGAGCAGGGCGACGAGATGGCCGACATCAAGCGGCTGTTCACGCCGGAGTTCCGCAACCGCCTCGACGCCACGGTGAGCTTCCGCGCGCTCGACGAAGAGATCATCCTGCGCGTGGTCGACAAGTTCCTGCTGCAGCTCGAAGGGCAACTCGCCGAGAAGAAGGTCGAGGTCACATTCACCGACGGCCTGCGCAAGCACCTGGCCAAGAAGGGCTTCGACCCGATGATGGGCGCGCGCCCGATGCAGCGCCTGATCCAGGACACGATCCGCCGTGCGCTCGCCGACGAGTTGCTGTTCGGCCGCCTGGTCGACGGTGGCCGCCTGACGGTGGACATCGACGACAAGGGCGAGGTGCTGCTCGATATCCAGCCGCCGCGCAAGAGCGACAAGCCGAAGACCGAGACGACGCAGGTGTAGGGTGCTTCGCGCCGAGAGGGGAAAAATGGCCCGCTGGCAGCGGGCCGTTTCCTTTCAAGGGCTTGCCGCCGCAGGATCCTGCTTGAAGTACTCGGCGAAGAGCCCGTAGAGCTTCGGCTGCTCGTGCCGCATCGCGGCCGATGCGACGAAGAACGCTTCGACGGCAACCGCGAAGAACTCGTCGATCGCCTCGGCGCCGTAGGGATCGAGCACGGTGTCGCGCCCTTCGTCGACCCGGGCGCAGAAGGTCTCGTACTCCTGATCAAGCAGGGTCAGCCAGCGCTTGCGGGCTTCGGCGCTCGGCAGCGGCGGTATGCCGTCGGCCTCGCCGTCGGCCATGTCGAGCACGTGTGCGAACTCGTGGATCACGACGTTGTACGCCCAGTCGGCCGACTCGCCGGCCTCGCGCACGTCGGTCCACGACAGCATCAGCGGGCCGCCGCCCATCGCCTCGCCGCTGAGCACCTCGTCGTAGTTGTGCACGACGCCATCGTCGTCGATCACCTCGCGTTGCGCCACCACTTCGTCCGGGTGCACGACGATGCCGACGAAACTGCGGTACGGCGCCAAGCCGATGCGCAGCACCGGCAGGCAGGCCTGCACGGCGATGTGCACGGCCATCGTGTCGGTTACCGTGAGACCGCCCGCACCGCTGAACTCCTTCTCGTCGAGGAACAGGCTCGCCAGCCGGCGCAGCTTGGCCAGGTCGGCGTCGCTCCAACGCGTCAGGAACGGCAGCGCAGTCAGTGTGTCCAGCCACAACGCGTCGGAGATCGCCCGTCGCTGCACGATGCGCTGTTCGCGCCGCGCGCGCACCCGCGCGAGCCAGCGGCCGATCACCGCGGCTCCGTGCCGAGTGCGATCGCCGGTACCGCTTGCAAGCCCTGCGCGTGGAGGCGGATCACATTGCCGCGCGGGCAGGCGCCGTCGAAATCCCAGTCGGAGAGCACGTGGCGAGAGGCAGTGGGCGACAGCATCACGCGCCCTGGGCGGTGGGTGTGGCCGTGGATCAGTGTGTCGCTGCCGGCGGCGTCGAGCAGCTGCAGCGCGGCGGCGGCGTCGACGTCGGCCCACAGCGCAGGCGAACGCTGCGCCTGGTGCGCGGTGCTCGCATCGCGCATCGAGCGCGCGCGCTCGCGCCGCTCCGCCAGCGGCAATTGCATCGCTGCGGCACGCCATGCAGGGCTGTGCACCATCGCGCGGAACTTCTGATACTCCACGTCTTCCAGGCACAGG
>DASTZF010000220.1:0-6950 GCA_035764445.1 Burkholderiaceae bacterium | reverse complement strand
ATGCCGCTCGACGTTCGGCTCGAACAGGGACACAAGATGCACAGCGGAATTCTCGGCATGCGCGCGCTCGCCACGGTCTTGGCCGCCCTTGCGCTGGCCTCGTGCGGCGGCGGGGGCGGTGGTGGCCCGATCGTCAATCCGGGCGTGATGGCGCAGACCTGCTCGCGCAACAACCCCTACGTGGGCGACGCCACGGCACCCACCACGGTGGGCAGCATCACCACCGAGAAGACCTGGCTGCGCGACCATTTCGACCGCAACTACCTCTGGTACACCGAGGTGCCCAACGTCGATCCCAGCAACGCGGCATTCAACAACGACACGCCGACCGGCTTTTACACGTCGATCGACAACTACTTCAACGCGCTGCTGACCCCGGCGATCACTGCGTCGGGCAAGTTCAAGGATCAGTTCAGCTTCACCTACCCGACCGCCGCCTGGGACGCGCTGATCAACAGCGGCTCGACGGTCGGCTACGGCATCGAGTGGCACTTCGGCTCGTCGGTCACGCCGCCGCGCAACATTCGCGTGGCCTACGTGCACGCCGGATCGCAGGCCGACAACGCTGGCGTGCGGCGCGGCGACACGCTGGTGTCGGCCGACGGCGTGTCAGCCGATGACACGACGCAGAGCGGCGTCGACGCGCTCAACGCAGCGCTGTTCCCGGCGTCCGGCAGCGCGCACACGCTGCGGCTGTCGCGCGGACCCACCACCACCAACTACCAGTTCGTGGCCGGCAGCGTGACGCTGAAATCGGTGCAGTCGCAGATCCTCAACATCAACACCGCCAAGGTCGGCTACCTGCTGTTCAACGACCACGTGCTGACCGCCGAGCCCGACCTGATCAATGCGATGGCGGTGCTGCAGAACAACAACGTCAGCGACCTCGTGCTCGACCTGCGCTACAACGGCGGCGGCTATCTGTTCATCGCCAGCGAAGTGGCCTACATGATCGCCGGCGCGGCGCGCACGAACGGCATGATCTTCGAGACCACGTTGTTCAACAACAAGCGCTCGAACGAGAACTCGTCCAGCCCGTTCGAGAACGTGGCCTGCCTGCCCGACGCCAGTTTCCAGTGCACCAGCAACGCACTGCTGCCGACGCTGAACCTGCCACGCGTGTACGTGCTCGTCAGCGGCAGCACATGTTCGGCCAGCGAAGCGATCATCAATGGCCTGCGCGGTGTCGACGTCGACGTGCGGCTGATCGGCAGCACGACCTGCGGCAAGCCGTATGGCTTCTTCAGTCAGGACAACTGCGGCATCACCTACTTCCCGATCGAGTTCCAGGGCGTCAACGCCAAGGGCTTCGGCGACTACGCCGACGGCTTCATCCCCGGCGGCACCGGCGCGGCCGCCAGCAACGTGCTCGGCTGCGCGGCCAACGACGACCTCGACCACGCGCTCGGCGACCCGGCCGAGGGCCAGTTGGCGTCGGCACTGGCCTACCGCGCCAGCGGCAACTCGACCTGCCTGCCGCTGATGGCCGGCTCGCGCGTGACGCCGCTGGCCGCCGGGCAGGCCGCAGCGGTCGCGGAGGGCGGCGTCGTCAAGCCGGCGCCGCTGACCAATCGCAACGGCCGGATGCCAGCGCGCTGAGGCAGCGGGCCCGCTGCGGGCCGGCCGCGCGCGCCTGCGCGAGCCCGGATATGCTTGCGGCTCACACGCGCGCTGCGTTGCGGCGCCGGGGTCGCCATGCTGATCAACTTTTTCTACACGCTGCGCGCCGCCAAGCTGAAGGTCTCGGTCAAGGAGTACCTGACGCTGCTCGACGCCATCCAGGCCGGCGTGATCGGCCCGTCGGTCGACGAGTTCTACTACCTGGCGCGCACGTCGCTGGTCAAGGACGAGGCGCAGTTCGACAAGTTCGACCGGGCGTTCTCGGCCTACTTCAAGGGCGTCGAGCTGCTGACCGACTTCAGCCAGGACATCCCGCTCGAGTGGCTGCGCAAGACGCTCGAGCTCGAGCTGTCGCCCGAGGAGAAGGCGGCGATCGAGAAGATGGGATGGGACGAGCTGATGGAGACGCTGAAGAAGCGCTTCGAGGAGCAGAAGGAGCGCCATGAGGGCGGCAGCAAGATGATCGGCACCGGCGGCACCAGCCCGTTCGGCGCCTACGGCTACAACCCGCAGGGCATCCGCATCGGGCAGGACAAGGGCCGCAACCGCTCGGCAGTCAAGGTGTGGGACCAGCGCGCCTACAAAGATTACGACGACACGCTCGAGCTCGGCACGCGCAACATCAAGGTGGCGCTGCGGCGGCTGCGCCGCTTTGCGCGCGAGGGCTCCGACCTCGAGCTCGACCTCGACGACACCATCCACAGCACCGCGGCCAACGCCGGCCTGCTCGACATCAAGATGATCCCCGAGCGGCACAACAAGGTGAAGGTGCTGCTGCTGATGGACGTCGGCGGCACGATGGACGAGCACATCCACCGCGCCGAGGAGCTCTTCTCGGCGGCCAAGAGCGAGTTCAAGCACCTGGAGTTCTTCTACTTCCACAACTGCCTGTACGACTTCGTGTGGAAGAACAACCGCCGGCGCTTCTCCGAGAAGACGCCGACCTGGGACCTGATCCACAAGTACAACAAGGACTACAAGCTGATCTTCGTCGGCGATGCGACGATGAGTCCCTATGAGATCCTGCAGCCCGGCGGCAGCGTCGAATACAACAACGAAGAACCCGGCGCCGAGTGGCTGCAGCGCATCACGCGCGCGTTCCCGAAATACGCCTGGATCAACCCCGAGCCGCACGGCGTATGGCAATACCGCCAGAGCATCGCAATCATCCAGCAGCTGATGCACCAGCGCATGTTTCCGCTCACGCTCGCGGGGCTGGAATCGGCGATGCGACTGCTCAGCAAGTGACGCGCGGCGAGCGCGCGATGCGCGCGCTCGTGTGGCTGTTGCTGCTGGCGCTGTCGGGTTGCGCGCTGCTGGCGCGCGACGAACCGGCCCAGAAGGACAACACGCAGGCCCCGACCCTCAACGAGCGGCCGGGCGGCGAGCCACCGGCGCCGCTGCCGCGCACCGAAGGCCTCCAGATCGACGCACCGTCGCAGCTGCGCGCGCTGCTGCTGCGCAACCTCGATCTCGCGCGGCTGGCGTCGATGACCGGCGCCGAAGCCCCCGACGAGACCGAATGGCTGCGCCTGGTGGCCGCCGCGCCGGCGCAGGTGCGCGAGCTGCTCGAAACCGAAGGCTACTTCCATCCCGAGGTGCAAGTGCGGCGCGACCGCGGGCCGCCGCCGGTGGTGCACGTGCGCGTGGTGCCCGGCCCGCGCGCCAGGATCGACGAGGTGATGCTGTCGGTGCAAGGCGTGCTGCGCGAGCGCACCGACGCCGGCGACGACGATGCGCGCGCGACGATCCAGGAGCTGCACGCCTGGTGGCCGCTGCCGCCGGGCGACGTGTTCCGCAACCCCGACTGGGCCTCGGCCAAGACCGGTGCCCTGGGGCGCCTGCGCGCGGCCGGCTACGCCAGCCCCAGCATCGTCGCCAGCTCAGCGCAGGTCGACGCCGACAGCAACCGCGTGCAGCTCACGCTGACGCTCGACAGCGGCCCGCTGTACCGAGCGGGCGAGCTGCACGTCGTCGGCCTCAAGCTGCACGACGAGGCGGCGGTGCGCCACCTGGCTGGGTTCGACCCCGGCACGCCGCTGACCGAGCAGTTGCTGGTCGACTACCAGGAGCGCCTGCGCAAGGCCAACCTGTACGACACCATCGCCGTCACGTTCGACAACGACCCGTCGAAGGCCGATGCGTCGCCGGTGACGGTGACGCTGCACGAGCTGCCGCTGCAGTCGTTGACCCTCGGCGTCGGCATCAGCGCCAACACCGGACCGCGGGCGACCGCCGAGTACACGCACCGCCGCATCTTCGACTACGCCGCCACTCTGCACGGCAAGATCGAATACGGCCGCGACAAGCAGTCCATCGATGCCGAACTGAGCTCGCACCCGGGCGAACGCTTTTACCGCAACATGATCGGCCTGCACGCCGACCGCCAGCAGACCGACCTCGACGACGTGCTGTCGCAGAGCACGCGCGTCGGCCGCACGCAGGACACCAACCGCATCGAGCGGCTGTATTTCCTGGGGCTCGACCGCTCGGTGCAGACGGTGTTCAACCCGGCCACCATCAAGGAGGCCAACGCGGTGAGCGTGCAGTACCACGGCATCTGGCGCGCCCTCGACAGCGTGCTGCTGCCCACGCGCGGCATGAGCCTGTCGGGCCAGGGTGGCGTCGGCTGGGCGACCAGCAACTTCGCCGAGAGCGGGCCGTTCACCCGTTTGTACGGACGCTTCACCGGCTACCTGCCGCTCGGCACCTGGTACACCACCGGCCGCCTCGAGCTGGGGCAGATCTTCAAGCGCGACACGGTGGCGGTGCCCGATGCTCTTGCGTTTCGTGCCGGTGGCGACGAGTCGGTGCGCGGTTACGACTACCGCACCTTGGCACCCACCGACGTCGATGGCGCGATCATCGGCGGCAACGTGCTGGCTACGGCGAGCATCGAGGTGGCCCGGCCGTTCGAGCGTCTGCCGAGCGTGTGGTGGGCCGTCTTCTTCGACCTCGGACGCGCCGCCGAGAGCTGGAAAGGCTTCACGCCGGCACGCGGTTACGGCGTCGGCGTACGCTGGCGCAGCCCGGTCGGCCCGCTGCGTGCCGACGTCGCCTACGGTGAGGAGTTGCACCAGGTGCGTCTGCACGTTTCAGTGGGCATTGCGTTCTGAGGTCTGGCGAGCCGCATCGTGACCCCGCCACCATCGCCCACCCCTCGCGCATCGCGCCGGCGCTGGCTCGGATTGGCGATCGCCGCGCTCGCGCTGATCGTGCTGGCCAGCGCTCTGGCGCTGCTCGCCCATGGCGCACGCAGCGAGGCCGGCACGCGCTGGCTCCTGCAGCGGGTGCCTGGGCTCACGGTCAGCGGCGTGCAAGGCTCGCTGATCGGCGACGCGCTGCGCATCGAGTCGCTGCAGTGGCAAGGCGGCGCCACGCAACCGGGCATTCGGATCGAGCGGCTCGAGCTGCTGCAACCGCAGTGGCGGCTGCTGCCGTTTGCCGGCGCTTGGCTGTCGCTGTCGGCCAGTGCGCTGAGCGCGCAGCGCGTGGCGCTGCGCTCGCCGCGTGAGAGCTCGCCGGCCACCGGCAGCGCACCACCGCTGCGGTTGCCGATCGGGTTGTCGATCGATGCTCTGACGATCGCCGAGCTGCAGCTCGACGACGCAGCCGCGTGGCGCGATATCCGGGCCGGCATTCGGCTCGGCGCCAACGACGGCGCCGAGCATCGGATCGAAAAGCTGTCGCTGCACAACGACCGTCTGCGGCTGAGCGCCGACGGCCGCATCGGCACCGACGCGCCTTCACAGTTGGCGCTGCAGTTGCAGGCCAGCCCGCTGAGCGGAACGCCGTGGCAGGCCAACGCCAGCGCCGAAGGTCCGCTGGCCAGCTTCGCGCTGGGCGCGAGGCTGCGCAGCGACGAGCGCGACCCCAACGCGCCGCAGGTCGATGTGCAGGCGCGCGTCGAGCCGTTCGCGAGCTGGCCGCTGGCGGCGCTGCAACTGTCGACGCGCGCGCTGGACCTCGGTTCGCTCAGCAGTGCGGCACCACGCACGCGCATCGACGCGCAGGCCGACATCCGCAGCGCCGGCATCGATCGCCCGGCCGAGGCGTCGCTGCGCGTGCAGAACCACGAGCCCGGGCGCTGGGACGCCGGCCGCCTGCCGCTGCGTCAGGCGCAGGTCGAGCTCGGCGGCACGCCGAGCCGGCTCGACCGCGTCGACATCCGCCAATTCGACGCGCAGCTGGCCGACGAACGGCAAGCGGGCGGGCGCGTGCAAGGCAGCGGCCAATGGGTCGGCAGCGAATTGCAATTGCAGGTGCGGCTGGCCGACGTCGAGCCGAGCCGCCTGCTCTCCGCCGCGCCGCCCCTGCGCGCCGGTGGCGCGGTGACGGTGCGCGTCAGCGGCATGCCGTTGCCCGCGGCACCCGGCGCCAGCGCGCCGGCGAGCTCGGCGCCCGCTGGGCGCTGGCAAGTCCGTGTCGACGGCGCGCTCGAGGGCACGCTCGGCGTGTCGGCGCAGCCATTGCGCACGCAGTTCGAGCTGACGGCCGACCCCGATCTGCTGAACCTGACGCAGGCGCGTGTCGGCGCGGGCGAAGCCTCGGCCCAGCTCAAGCTGAAGGTGCAACACGAGCGCAATGGCGGCCGCCCTGTCTGGCACGTGGTGGGTGACGGCGAACTGAACCAGGTCGACCCGCTGCCCTGGATTCCGAACGCCGGCGACAGCGCGTGGGCGCGCGGCCCTCACCGCATCAACGGTCGCTGGCGGCTCGATCTTCAGCTGCCCGACACGCTGGGCGAGCAGATGCGGCGCCAGCGCGACGCCGCGCTGGCGGCGCTGCGCGGCCAGCTTCTGGTCGAGCTCGCCGATAGCCTGCTCGCCGGGCTGCCGATGACGGCACGCGCAGACGTGCAAGGCGACGGGCAGGCGCTCGCCGTGCGCGCATCGGCGGCCGCGATGGGCAATCAAGCCACGCTCGAAGGCCGCTTCGCGGTCGACGCGCTGCAAGACACCTGGCGCCTCAACGGCGCGCTGCCCGCGCTGGCCGCGCTGCAGCCGCTGTCGAGCCTGCTGCCCAAGCCAAGCGCCGCGGCGTGGCCGCGCGCAGGTACCTTGACGCTGCAAGCCCAACTCGATGGTCGGTGGCCGCAGCCGCGAGGCGGCAGCGGCTCGCTGCAGGCCGCCGGCGTGCGCGCCGGCGAGTTCGCGCTCGACGACGCGCAGACGCGCTGGCGCTTCGGCGGCAACGCCGATGCGCCGATCGAGCTGACCCTCGGCGCCAAGGGAATGCAGCACGGCGCGCAACGCGTTGACGAGCTGCAGGCCAAGGTCGACGGCACGCTGCGCGAGCACCGCATCGCGATGTTCGCGGAGACCCCGGCG
>DASTZF010000219.1:0-6950 GCA_035764445.1 Burkholderiaceae bacterium | reverse complement strand
CGCCGGCGTTGCCCGCGCCACGCAATGCGCTGTCACCGCCGGCGCCGCCTGCGGCCCCGCGGTCGAAACTGCCAGCGCTTGCGCCACCACCGCCGCCCGCGCCTGCACGGTCGCGGCCCGCGCCCTGTGCGGCCTGGTTCGCGCGATCGCGTGCGCCCGGGTCATTGCGCAATTCACTGCGGCCAGCGGCGGGGTCCATGCCGCGGTTCTGCAGCGAACTCTGCGCCTGCTGGCGCTGCGCGTCGCGACCCGAATCGCGGCCACGATAGTCGTTGCGCCCCTCGGCGCCGCCGCGACCCTGACCGTACTTGTCGCGACTCGCCTGGTCGCCGTACGGCACGCCGCGGCGATTGGCCGAGTTGTGCTCGAACTTGCTGTTATTGATCTGGCGGTTGCTGTTGATGTTGTTGTACTTGTTGACGTTGATGTTGACGTCGCCGCCGCCCCAGTTGCAGCCGCCCCAGATCGAACCGATCGCCGCCACGCCGATGCCGAACGCGATGCCCGATGCGAGCGCCGCGCCGGGGTAGTAGTACGGCGGCGGCGGATAGTAGTAAGGCGGGTACGAGGGGTACGGCCAAGTGCCGTACACGACCGACGGGTTGTACGCCGGCACGTACACCGTCTCGGGCTGTGCCGGCTCGACCTTGATGATCGTCTGCTGCGTCGTCGGCTCCTTCTCGACGATCACCTTCTGCTGTTCGGTGCTCTTCAGGTTGCCGGCCTGCTGGGCCTTCGTGCGCAAGCGCTGCACGGCGTCGAGCACATCCTTCGACGACGCCAGGAACGCATCGCCCGTCTTCTGCACCCAGTCGGGCTGCGCGCCCATCATGTCGAGGATCTGCGGGAACGCAGCGAGCGACTGCACGCTCGGGTCCCACGGCTGGTCTTGCACCGCCTTGACCGCGGAGTCGCCCTTGTTGTCGGGGTGGGCCTTGACCCACTTGGCGGCGTCGGCCACGTCGGCCGGATAGGTGCACGCCATCAGCACCTGCGACAGCAGCGAATCGGGGTACAGCGCGATCGGCGCCAGCAACTGCTCGAGCTGCTCCTTGCTGGCCGGTGCGGCCGCGGGGGCAGCAGGCGCAGCAGCGGGCGGCGGCGGTGCCGGCGCCGGCTGCGTTTGCGCCAGGGCCACGGCCGGCAGCATCGCCAGCACGAAGGCGATGCGGCAGGACTGCCAGCGGGTCGATTGGCTCATCGGGGTGGCGCGCATTATGGGGTCAGCGGACTGCACGGGCCAGTGGACTTTGGTCTCACGTGGTGGATGCGCGTCACAGGGTTCGTGCGGGCAACGCAGGCGATCGCAGAGCGACCATGGGGCCGCGCTCGTGGCGCTATTGCACCGACGTCTTGTTCCAGCTCTCGCCAGGATTGAAGCGCGTCATCGCGCGCGCCGTCGCGTCGGTGTTGGGCCCGAGGTCCTTCTCGTAGACGACGCCAGCGTGGCTGACCATGAAGGTCATGACGCCGGTGTCGCCATAGCGCACCGGCCACGCCACCAGCGCGAAGCCGGCCCGCATGCGGCCGCCGATCACGTAGTCGTAGGCGCCGCCGGGCGCGTCCTTGCCCTGCGCGGTGAGGATCTTGTAGTTGTAGCCCCAGTAGCCGGGGCCCTTCGGCTTCTGCTGCGTGATCAATGGGCCGAGCGGGCTCTCGTCCACGTCGAGCGGGCTCGACCAGTACAGGCCGTCCTTCTTGCCCGGTGAGCTGACGAGCTTGCGCGAGTACTCGCGCACGCCCTTGTCGTTGTGGTCCTGCGCGGCATACTCGCGCTGCGCGTCGTAGTACGCGAGCACCGCCTGGATTGCGGCCAGTTCGTTGCGGCCGATGCGCGCGGTGCGCAGCCGGTCCTTCCCGCTGGCGACGTCGAACTTCCACAGGCCTGCCTTGTTCTTGACGATCGGAAGCGGCAGCGTGAAGCCGGGCTCATCGCCGACCGACAGCAGCGCGGTGTTGTCGCCCTCGTTGTAGACCTTGTGTGCCTTGTCGTACGCCGCCAGGAATGCGGCGACGTCGTCCTTGCTGAGGTCGTCGGTGGGGATGAAGCTCTTCCAGTCCTGGCCGAGCACGGTCTGCAGTGCCTTGGTGTCGTTGTCGCGAATCGCCTTGACCAGCGCCTCGGCCGCCGAGTCCGGCGTCATGAAGCTCTTCTGCGCATGCGCGAGCGGCGCGGCCAGCAAGCCCGCCAGCAACACGGCGCGTGCGAGGCCAGCGATGAAACGCAGCATGCGGATCTCCACGTCCTAGCGGCGGCCGCCGCCGCGACCGCCTCCACCACCGCCACGGCCACCACCGCCGCCGCGCGCACCGCCGCCACCACCGTAGCTGCCCATCGACTGCCGGCTCGAGGCGCCGCGATCGAATGACTGGCGCGACTGCCCCGGGTTGTTGGCGCCGCGAAACGCGTGCTCGTTGCCGCCGAGCGCCTGCGCGCGGTCGCGCGACGCACCGACGTTGCCTGCGTTGCCGCCACCGAAACCGCCGTCGCGCCCACCGCCGCCACCACCGGCGAACGAACCATCGCGCCCGCCGCCGAGATTGCCCTGGCCGCCGCCGAAATTGCCGCGGTCGCGCGCGCCGGCGGCCGCAGCCTCGGCGCGCTGGCGCGTCGCCGGATCGTTGCGCAGTTGCTGGCGCGCCTGCGCCGGGTCCATGCCGCGGCTTTGCAATGCCGACTGTGCCTGCTGGCGCCGTGCGTCGGTCACCGGGTCGCGGCCGCGATAGTTGTTGCGCGCCTCGGCGCCACCGCGACCCTGGCCGTACCTGTCGCGGCTCGCCTGGTCGCGGTACGGCACGCCCTTGCGGTTGGCCGCGTTGTGCTCGAACCGCGTCTGATCCGCGCGGAGCTGGTGGTTTCGATTGACGTTGTTGAACTTGTTGACGTTGATGTCGATGTCGCCGTGGCCCCAGTTGCAGCCGCCCCAGATCGACCCGATTGCCGCGATGCCGATGCCCCAGAACACGCCGGCCGCGAACGCCGCGCCCGGGTAGTAGCCGGGGTAGTAGTACGAGTACGGCGGCCAGTAGTACGGCGGGTAGTACGGATAGGGCCAGGTGCCGTAGACGTAGGTCGGGTTGTACGCCGGCACGTAGATCTGGTCGGGCTGCGCCGGCTCGATCTTGATGATCGTCTGCTGCGGCGCCGCCTCTTCGACGATCACCTTCTGCTGCTCGTTCGATTTGAGGTTGCCCGCCTGCTGCGCGCGCGTGCGCAGGCGCTGCACCGCATCGAGCACGTCTTTCGACGACGCCAGAAACGCGTCCCCCAGGTTCTGCACCCAGTCGGGCTGGTCACCCATCGCCTGCAGCACTTGCGGAAACGCGGCCAGCGACTGCACCGCCGGATCCCACGGCTTGTCCTGCACCGCCTGCGTGGCGGTGTCGCCCTTCATGTCCTTGTTGGCCTTGGACCACTTGGCCGCCTCGGCCACGTCGGCCGGGTAGGTGGCCGCCATCAGCACCTGCGACAGCAGCGAATCGGGATACAGCGCGATCGGCGCCACCAGCTGCTCGAGCTGCTCCTTGCTGAAAGTGGCCGACGAGGCGCTGCGCGGCGCCGAGGCAGCGATCGGCGGCGGCTTGGCGGCTTGCGGCGCCGGCGTGGTCTGGCCGGCCGCCAGAGCTGGCAGCAGCGTCAGCACCAAGGCGACTCGCAGCGATCGCCAGCGACAGAGAGCCCGCATGTCAGGAGAGTATCGCCGCCGCGATGCAGCGACCACCGGACTTTACCCGTTGTCGATGGATGCGCGAAACGAGGCGCGTGGCTGCGCGCGCCCCGTTGGTCGCCCAAGACCTCAGCTCGACCCGCCGACCTCGCCCATCTTCGCGATCGCGTCGTCGATCGTGAACGTGTTCGGCTTCTGGATGATCGGGAAGTCCTTGAACGTCGCGGCGAACTTACCCGCGAGCGCCTGCGCCGCCATCATCATGTAGCCGTGGTACACGATCCAGTCGTAGTACGTGTTCGACGTGACGTCGGCAAACTCGTACGGGTCGGTGCGCAGGTTGAACATCTTGGGCAGGCGCAGCCTTGTGAACGGCTCGGCCCACACCTGCAGCGTGCCGTGGCAGCGCTGCTCCATGAAGACGATCTTCCAGTTGTCGAAGCGGATCGCCAGGATGTCGCCGTCGTCGCTGATGTAGAAGAACATCTGCCGCGGTGAATCCTTGGCTTCGCCGGTGAGGTAGGGCAGCAGGTTGAAGCCGTCGATGTGGTTCTTGTAGGTGCGGCCGATGGCGTCGTAGCCCTTCCTCACCTTCTCGACGATGTCGGGCTCGCCGGCCATCGCGAGGAACGTGGGGAACCAGTCGTGGTGCTGCACGATGCCGTTGGCCACCGAGCCCGCCTGGATCTTGCCGGGCCAGCGCACGATCATCGGGATGCGGAACGCACCTTCCCAGTTGGTGTTCTTCTCGCTGCGGAACGGCGTCATGCCGCCGTCGGGCCAGGTGTTGCGGTGCGGGCCGTTGTCGGTGCTGTACATCACGAACGTGTCGTCGGCGATGCCGAGCTCGTCGAGCAGGTCGAGCATCTGGCCGACGTTCTTGTCGTGGTCGATCATCGTGTCGTGGTACGGCGACTGCCAGCGCCCGGCCTGGCCGCGGCTCTCGGGCTTGGGGTGCGTGATCAGGTGCATGTGCGTGGTGTTGAGCCACACGAACCACGGCTTGCCGGCCTTGTTCTGGCGCTTGATGAAGTCGGTGGCCTTGGCGACGAAGTCGTCGTCGCAGGTTTCCATGCGCTTCTTGGTCAGCGGACCGGTGTCCTCGATCCGCTGCTTGCCCACCTTGCCCCAGCGCGGCTGCTCGGTCGGGTCGTCCTTGTCGCTGGCCCACGAGTGCATGACGCCGCGCGGCCCGAAGTTTTTGCGGAAGTTCGGAAAGTCCTTTTCCGGCGGGTAGTCGGCCATTTCTGGCTCTTCCTCGGCGTTCAAGTGGTAGAGGTTGCCGAAGAACTCGTCGAAACCATGGTTGGTGGGCAGCATCGAGTTCAAGTCACCCAGATGGTTCTTGCCGAACTGGCCGGTCGCGTAGCCCTGGTTCTTGAGCGCCCCGGCGATTGTGAGGATCTTGTCGCTCATGCCGACCGGCGCGCCCGGAATGCCCACCTTCGACAAACCGGTGCGCAGCACGCTTTGCCCGGTGATGAATGACGAGCGGCCGGCGGTGCAGCTCTGCTCGCCGTAGCTGTCGGTGAACAGCATGCCTTCCTTGGCGATGCGGTCGATGTTGGGCGTGCGGTAGCCCATCACTCCGTGCGTGTAGCAGCTCAGGTTCGAGATGCCGATATCGTCGCCCCAGATGACGAGGATGTTGGGCTTACTTGACTTGGTGGCCATCGAAAGAACTCCTTGGCGTGCGGATGCGAGAGAAGTGGGTTGGTCGCGCAGGCGCGACGACGCTGCCCGTCGTGCGCTGCGAGAGCCCGATCTTCCGCAGCCGCGTGTGCGCGACCATTGGACTTTGGTCCCATGTCGCGTGACACCCCGGTGACCGGCCATTCCATCAGCCGTTGCGGTGACCGGCATTGGACCTTCGTCCAATACGCTGCCGCAGGGTGGCTGCGCAGAATCCGGCGCAGTGCGGCTCTTCGTCGGCGTCACGGTCAAGAAGGGCCGCTACCTCGATCTCGAGAAGCTGGCGGCGGCTGCGTTCGCGGTCGATTGACAAAAGGGCGATCGCGGCTGCGCGTGGTCGATGCCTTCAGCGGCACGACCACGCGCGGCCATGCCGCAATCAACAGTGAACGCTTGGCTCTGCGCTAGGCGACCTTCACCACCGGCGGCGGCGTCCACGACCCCTCGGTGACCGGCACCTTGGGCCAGTAGGCGCGGACGTACAGCGAAAAGTCGCCCTTCGGCGCGGGCAGCCAGTTGGTGCGCTGAACGGCGTCATCGGGCTTGTCAGCCTGCACGGAGATCGTCAACGAGCCGTCCGCATTGGGCTTGAGGTCCTTGTTCTTGGTGCCCACCGAGAAGCGGTTGATCTCGTTGGCGACGAAGAAGTGGTGCTCGTTGTAGATCGACAGCGACCAGAAGCCGTGCACCGGCGGCGTGCCGCCGGCCGGGAACGTCACCGTGTAGCGGTTGGCGCTGTTCAGTCGCGCACCGCGTTGGTCCAGGTCCTGGTAGAAGTACTTCGTCTCGTTGGGCGAGTTGACCAGGATGTTGGACTTGGCCACCGCTGTGCGCGTGAAGTAGTCGGTGCCGAACGCCGACTCGTTGGAGATCGTGCTCCAGTGGTGCGGCAGCTGCTGCCCGTAGTTGCGGAACTGGAACAGCGGCTCGACGAGCTTCTCGTCGGCCTCGTTTGCGCCCTCGGTCATCGCCTGCTTGAGTTTCGCGTCGGTCTGCGCGGCCGCCAGCACCGCGAGCACCTGCGCATAGCGCGCTTCCTCGCCGGGCAGCGGCGGCGCGTCGGCCAGCACGTGCGGCAGCTGGTCCACGAACTTCTCCGGCAGCACCCACTTCGTCTCGGCGTCGCCCGCTGGCGGCGCCGGCACCTTCGCCAGGCGCGACCAGTCGGTGGCCTTCATCTTGCCGTCGTACTGCGTCAGGGGGTACATCATGATGCCGGGCAGCACCTCCTGGATCGCGCGCTTGTCCTGCGCCGTGTCATCCTGGAAGACGCGCGGCGCGATCAGGCCGCTGCGCGTCGGGCAGCGGAACACCTTGGTGATGCCCTGGGGCACGTCGCCGTGCCAGTCGGGGCCCGCCAGCAGATAGAAGCCCGGTGTCGAGTGGTACATCTGCCCGAGCTGCACGAAGCTGTCGGTGCGCAGGTCGACGACTTGGTAGACCCAGAAGCGGCTGCCGAAGTCCGGCACCTGCACCACCACCGGCGAGATGTCGAGCGCCAGCGCACCGATGCCGTAGACCACGTCCTGATTCGGGCACGCGACCGCGCGCTCCTCAGGATTCACGTAGTCGGTCAGCATCGCCAGCTGG
>DASTZF010000218.1:0-4664 GCA_035764445.1 Burkholderiaceae bacterium | reverse complement strand
CGGTGCCCTCCGCCAGGCGCGCGCAGAGATCGGGATGCAGGTCATCGAGGATCGCGATGCGGGTCAGGAACGCGACATCGGCCGGATCGAGGTTGGCCAGCAGCAGTTGTACGAACTGTTCGCGCAGCGCACCGCCGTGTGCGGCCATCGACGACACCTCGGCCTGCGGATCGCTGCCCGCGGCCATCACCGACAGTGCGAGCTGCAGACCGAGCGGCCAGCCTTCGGCCAGGTCGTGCAGCCGCGCGGCGGCATCGCGGTCGACGCGGGCACCGAACCGCGCCCGCGCGAGCTCGATCGTCTCGTCGAGCCGGAAGCGCAGCTGCGCCGGGCCGACGACGGTGCAGCTGCCATAGGCCACCAGGTCGTCGATGTCGATGCGATGGTCGGGGCGCGTGGCCACCGCCGCGCGCAGGTTCGACGGCGCGTTGCGCAGCAGGTAGGCCAGCGCCTCGTGGGTCGGCTCGGGCAAACGCTCGGCCTCGTCGACGATCAGCACGATGTCGAGTGCCGTCTGCGCCACTTCGGCCAGCCAGGCGGTCACGCCCTCGAGGCCGGCCGGCGGCGCCGCTTCGATCAACGTGTGGCCGAAGGTCGGGCGGGCGGCGCCGGCCCGCACGGCCAGCGCCAGGCTCTGCACGAAGCGCGGCACGTCGTCCTGCGGCTGGGCCGACAGCCAGGCGACCACGCTGCCGCGCGCCAGATGCTCGCGCCGCCACTGCGCGAGCAGCGACGTCTTGCCGAAGCCTGCCGACGCCTGCACCAGCACCACCGGATGGTCGCGCAGCTCGGGATGGCCCGACTGCAGGCGCGGGCGCGCCACCTGATGGCGCGGCACGCGCGGCGGCGTCACGCGCAGCAGCAGGTCGTCGGGTGCCCCGACGCTCGCTCGGCTGAGTTGGGTGGCCACGGCTGGATCGGTGAAGTCTGCGCCCGGGCGGCGCGACGGCCCGGAGCCGGGATGGTACGTGCAGCCGCCACGAATCGCCCCGGGCCCCCCCGCGGCGGGGAGGGCCTGCGCCGCGACGGCTCCCTAGCATGGTGGCGACCGTTCGAGGAGGCTGCCATGTATCGCCATCTGCTCGTTCCCATCGACGACACCGACCTGTCCGTGGAAGTGGTGGGCAACGCCGTTGCGCTGGCACGCGCACTGGCCGCGCGCATCACGTTCTTCCACGCGGTGCCCGACACCGCCGCCGCCCTGCTCGACGGCGATGCCGAGGTGCTGCGCGCCACCGCGCGCGACGATTACGACTATGCCTACCGCGGCAAGGCCGGCGAACTGCTGGCCAAGGCGGAGGCCGCTGCGCGCGCGCTCGGCGTGCCGTGCGCGGCCCGCCAGGCCGTGAGCGACCGGCCGGCCCAGGCGCTCATCGACGCCGCGCGCAGCGCCGGCTGCGATCTCATCTTCATGGCCTCGCACGGCCACCGCGGCAAGCTCGGCATGGCTTTCGCGTCGGAGACGCTGGCCGTGCTGATGAACAGTGGGCTGCCCGTGCTGGTGTCGTCCACCGGTGAGCTGCCGCCGCCGGCGCGCGCGATCGGCATCATCCGCGATGAACACCGTTCGCTGGCGGCGGTGATGCACGCCTGGATGGATGCGCTGGCCGAGGCGCGCCGTGCCGACGCCGCGGCCGACCCCGCGCTGATGCGCGCGATCGTGCACTACCTGCAGCAGTTCCCATTGCAGCTGCACCATCCGAAGGAAGACGCCCATCTGTTCGCTCGCCTGCGCGAGCGCACGACCAGCTGCAACGCCGAGCTCGACGAGCTGCACCGCCAGCACGAGCGCGATACGCAACTGGTGGCTGCGCTGGCGCAGCGCGTCGGCGCGCTGGAGGGCGCCGCCGACGCTCAAGCGCGCACCGCCGCCACGCGCGCGCTGGAGGTCGAGGTGTCAGGCTATGCGCGCTTCCTGTGGGACCACCTCGGCCGCGAAGAGGGCGTGATCCTGCCGGCCGCGCAGCGCCACCTGCTGGCCAGCGACTGGGCCGAGATCGATGCTGCGTTCGCCGAGAACCGAGACCCGGCAGCCGGTGCGACCGACAAGGAGTTGCGCCATCTGTTCTCGCGCATCGTCAACCACGCGGTGGCTTGACCCCGCCGCGGCGCCAGGCGGCGCGCTCAGAGGATCAGCACCGCGACGCGCTCGTCGAAGCGCAGCGGCGCGGCGGTGAGGCGTTGCAGCGTGTCGGCGTCCAGCCCCGGCACCATCGCGCGCACCACCAGGCCGTGCGGCGTGATGTCGATGCGCGCGAGGTCGCTGTAGATGCGATCGACCACCTTGGCGCCGGTGAGCGGCAAGGTGCAGCGCTCGACGATCTTCGGCTCGCGCGTCTTGGTGGTGTGCTCCATCATCACCCACACCTGCCGCGCACCGACCGCGAGGTCCATCGCGCCGCCGACCGCGGGTATCGCGCCGGGCGTGCCGGTGTCCCAATTGGCGAGGTCGCCGTCGGCCGACACCTGGTAGGCGCCGAGCACCGTGATGTCGATGTGGCCGCCGCGCATCATCGTGAACGACACCACGTGGTCGCAGATCGCGGCGCCGGGCAGCAGGCTGATCTGCTCCTTGCTGGCGTTGATCAGGTCGAGGTCGACCAGGTCGCCCGCCGGCCCCATGCCGAGGATGCCGTTCTCGCTGTGCAGGATGATCTCGCGGCCCGCGGGCAAACAGCGCGCGAGCGTGGTCGGCATGCCGATGCCGAGGTTGACGTAGACGCCATCGGGCAGATCGTTGGCGACGGTGCGCGCCAGTTGGTCGCGCGACAGCGGCGTGTAGCTGCTCATCGTGTTGGCTCCGGCTCGACCTGCACCACGCGCTTGACGAAGATGCCGGGTGTCATCACCTGCTCGGGCGGGATCGACCCCAGCGGCACGATGCGATCGACCTGCACGATCGTCGTGCGCGCGGCCATGCACATCACCGGGCCGAAGTTGCGTCCAGCATAACGATAGGTCAGGTTGCCCCAGCGGTCAGCGTGCTGCGCCTTGATGAACGCGTAGTCGCCGGGCAGCGGCTGCTCGAGCACGTAGCCCTTGCCGTCGATGATGCGGGTCTCCTTGCCCTCCGCCAGCTTGCTGCCGTAGCTGACCGGCGAGAAGAACGGCCCCAGCCCCGCGGCAGCGGCGCGCATGCGCTCGACCATGATGCCCTGCGGCACGCATTCGAGCTCGATCTTGCCGGCGCGGTAGACCTCGGCGAACGCGGCGGCGCTCGGCTGTGCCGGATTCGCCGAGCGCGCGAACGAGCAGATCAGCTTGCGCACGCGGCCGGCGAGGAACAATTGCGACAGGCCGACAGGCCCGTTGCCGCCGTTGTTGTTGACCACCGTGAGGTCGCGTGTGCCCTGCTCGAGCAGCGCGACCAGCAACTCGGTCGGGATGCCCGACGCGCCGAAGCCGCCGACCAGCAGCGTGGCGCCGTCGGGAATGTCTCTGACCGCTTCGGCCAGCGAGGCCACCGTCTTGTCGAGCATGGCGCGATCCTAAACGCAGCGCGGTGTCCGCGCTGTCGTGCGGCAGCGGCGGGACGCTCCGCTTGCGCGCGCCGGAGGTCGCAGCGAAGATCGCACGGCACTGCAAGACGCCGATGAACGAGCATCCGTTGCAAGACAAGGTCGCGCTGGTCACCGGCGCCGGGCAAGGCATCGGCGCGGCGATCGCCAAGGCGATGGCCGCCGCCGGCGCGCAGGTGCTGGTCAACGACATCCAAGGCGACAAGGCCGCGCAGATGGTCAAGGTGATCCGCGAGGCCGGCGGCATCGCCGAGGCCGACGACACCGACATCTCGACCTTCAGCGGTGCCGACGCGCTGATCGAGCGCTGCCTGGCCGACTTCGACGCGATCGACATCCTGGTGAACAACGCCGGCATCCTGCGCGACCGCATGAGCTTCAACACCAGCGCGGCCGACTGGGACGCAGTCGTCGCGGTGTGCCTGACCGGCACCTTCGCCTGCTCGCGTGCCGCCGTGCGCTGGATGCGCGACGAGAAGCGGCCAGGCCGCATCATCAACCTCACGTCGCGCTCGGGCCTGCGCGGCAACGTCGGCCAGACCAACTACGCGGCCGCGAAAGCCGGCGTGCTCGGCATCACGCGCACGATGGCGCAGGAAGTCATCAAGTACGGCATCACGGTCAACGCGATCTCGCCGCGCGCTGAGACCGCGATGACCGCGAGCATCCCGAGCGACGTGGCCGCCAAGCGCGACCCTGCGTTGAGCAGCGGCAGCGTGCGCCGGCGCGGCACGCCGGAGGAAGTGGCGCCGCTCGCAGTTCTTTTGGCACTCGACGAGTCATCGTGGATCAACGGCCAGGTGATCGGCATCGGCGGCGACAAGCTCTCGCTGTGGTCGCATCCGAAGGAAGTGGCTGAGGCCTTCTCCTTCGGCGGCTGGTCGTTGGAGCAGCTGCGCGAGAACTTCAAGGCGACCGTGGGGTTTGAGTTGCAGAGCGTCGGAAACAAGGACTGAGTCGATGCGGGAGTGCGTTCGTGCTTCGACCGAGCGAGCAAGGCTGCGGGTGGGCAGGCCCGTGCGCGCTACCGCCGGCGCCTCGGCCCTGCGGGCCGAGGTCCCCTGCGCTGCTCGCGCACTGAGGGCGGCTCCGCCCCTCGGCCTCGCATGGCCGGCACGACGCTTGCGCGTCGCGCCTATGCTCGGA
>DASTZF010000217.1:0-13260 GCA_035764445.1 Burkholderiaceae bacterium | reverse complement strand
GATCGCCGGCGTCGACGCCGACGATCCCACCACGCTGCGCGCCGACGTGCCCGACTACCAGGCGGCAGACGAGCGCGACCTGCGCGGCTTTCGCGTCGGCTTCGACGAGGGCTACGCGCTCGCCGACGTCGAGGCCGAGGTCCGGCGAGCGGTCGAAGAGACGCTGCGCACGCTGCGATCGCTCGGCGCCAGCATCGTGCCGCTGACCTTTCCCGACGTCGCCCGCGCGGTGGCCGACTGGCCGCTGAACTGCGCCGTCGAGACCGCGGTCGCGCATGCCGCGACCTTTCCGTCGCGGCGCGACGCATACGGGCCGGGTCTCGCCGGCTTCATCGACGCCGGGCGTGGGCTGTCGGGCCCGGAGTACCAGCACATCCTGTTGCGGCGGCGCGAGTTCAGCGGCCGCGTGCAGCGGGTGCTCGATGCGGTGGACGTGATGTTGATCCCGGCGATCCCGTTCACCGTGCCGACGGTCCAACGCATGGCCACGCTCGGGCAGGTGGCGGCCGAGTTGGCTGCGCTGATCCGCTTCACCGCGCCGCTGAGCATGACCGGAAACCCGACGCTGACCGTGCCCGCGGGGTTCACCGCCAAAGGCCTGCCGGTGGCGGTTCAGTTCGTCGGCCAGCACCTCGGCGAGGCCGCGATCTGCCGCGCCGGCCGCGCGTTCCAGCGCGCCACCGACTGGCACCGGCGGCACCCGCGAATCTGAAGCGCGGGCGAACCGCGCTCAGGCCGCCGGCTGTTCGACGCCGTCGATCAGCAACGTCAAGAGACGTTCGAGCTCGCGCGCGTTGCGCTTGCCGAGCAGCGCCCCGAGGTCGGCGTGGTGGCGGTCCATGCGCGACTGCAATTCGTCGAGCAATTCGAGCCCTGCATCGGTGGCATAGACCAGCACGCGACGGCTGTCTTCGGCGTCGGCCGCGCGCTGCACCATCGACTTGCTGACCATGCGGTCGATCAGTTTGGTCAGCGTCGGCGGGTTGATGCCCTGGCGCTCGGCGATCTCGCCCATCGAATGCCCTTCGCCATCGGCCAGATCACGCAGCACGCGCCAATGAGCACCGGTGACGCCATCGAGCCCGATGTCGCGCGCCAAGCGGTCGGCGACGACGCGGCTTGCACGTTCGAGCAGCAGGGCCAAGTGGGGTTTGGACGCAGCCATCGCTGTGATATTGTAGAAGTCGCTTTCCGAGGAAAGCAACGCACGACCGGCACGCGCTTCGTGATGCGTGTGCGATTCTTGCGCGGCCTCATGAGAGGGTGGGTCCCCATGCAGCAGACGTCGACCGGCAGCGTTGCCGGATCCAGGGTCTTGCCGTCGAAGACATCGGTGCGCGGCGGCGCGGCTCGCTCGGAGTCGGTGGACACCGGGGGCGACTTCGTGGTCGGTCTGCTGGTGCCGATCAACGGCTCAGCCGGCATCTGGGGCCCGTCGTCGATCGCCTGCGCGCAGCTCGCACAGGCCGAGATCAATGCGGCCGGCGGTCTGCTCGACCGGCGCATCCAGCTCAAGGTGATCGATTCGTCCGACGAGGCGCTCGACGTGGGCCACATCACCGGCGAGCTGATGCGCCGCGGCGCGATCGATGCCATCGTCGGCATGCACACCAGCCAGGTGCGGCAGCGCGTGCTGCGCGACGTGGCGCGCCAGATTCCGTACGTCTACACGCCGCTGTACGAAGGCGGCGAGCGCACGCCGGGGGTGTTTGCGCTCGGTGAGACGCCCGGCGAGCAGCTGCGGCCGGCGATCGAGCATCTGATGGAGCGCTATCGCGTGCGCCGCTGGATGTTCATCGGCAACGACTACGTATGGCCTCGCGTGTCGCATCGGCTCGCGGCGCGCTACGTGAATGACCGTGGCGGCCAGCTGCTCGCCGATCGCTACCTGCCGTTCGGCGTCGAGGATCATTCCGAGCTGCTCGACGAGATCCGCCGCCTGCGCCCGCATGCGATCCTGCTGTCGCTGGTGGGGCAGGACGCGGTGCAATTCAACCGCGCGTTCGGCCGCTGCGGGCTGTCGCGCGGCATCTTCCGGCTGTCGTGCGCGATCGAAGAGAACGGCCTGCTGGCGATCGGCGCCGACAACACCGACGGCCTGTTCATGTCGTCGGGCTACTTCGCAGCGCTCGACACCGATGCCAACATGGCATTCAAGGAGCGCTACCACAACCACTTCGGCCAGCGTGCACCGACGCTCAACTCGCTCGGGCAATCCACCTACGAAGGCATGCACTTCATGGCGGCGCTGGCGCGCCGTGCCGCCGAGGGCGATGCGCCGCTGATCGGGCCGCTGGCCACGCCGCTGGCGTTCCGCTCGGTGCGCGGCACGCGCTACCTCGGCAACGACCAGTGCTCGCAGCCGACCTACCTCGCGCAGGCGCGCGGGCACCTCTTCGAGCCGCCGGTCGCGCTGTAGCGCGCCAGCGAAGGGCATCGCGCATCGATGCCGTGCGCGCGCTTGAGCGCGCGTGGTGCGGCGCAGCCACTCGCACACAGGCAGGTCAATCCCGGTTGACGGGATGATACTTTCCGCGGAAAGTATTTCGTTCGCACCTGCCGCGCGGCCCGCGCGGGTGACCGAGGAGGGCGTCCATGATCCTGCTGGCCTGGCTGTTCGGCATCATCGCGCTGATCGTCGCGATCGCGATCGCGGTCGCGTTCCTCAACCGCTTCTACCGCAAGTCGTCGCGCGACGCCGCGCTGATCCGCACCGGCTTCGGCGGCCAGAAGATCGTGATCTCCGGCGGCACGCTGGCGTTGCCGTTTCTGCACAAGGTCGACGAGGTCAACATGCGCACGATGCGGGTCGAGGTCGCGCGCACCGGGCCGAAGTCGCTGATCACGCAGGACCGCATGCGGGTCGACGTCGAGCTCGAGTTCTATCTGCGCGTGCAGCCCACCGTCGAAGGTGTGGCCACCGCGGCGCAGGCGATCGGCTCCAAGTCGCTCGGCCCCGAGGGCGTGCGCAACCTGCTCGAGGGCCGTTTCATAGACGCCATCCAGGCCACCGCCGCGGGCCTGACGATGGATTCGTTGCACGACAAGCGCGGCGAGTTCGTGCGCACGATCGGCGAATCGGTGCGCGAGAACCTGGCGCACAGCGGGCTGCAGCTCGAGTCGGTGTCGCTGACGCGCATGGACCAGGCGGCGTTCGCGTCGCTCGACGACAACAACGCGTTCAACGCGGTCGGTCTTCGCAAGCTGGCCGAGATCATCGCCACCAGCAAGAAGCAGCGCGCCGAGATCGAGGCCGACGCCGACGTCTCGGTGCGGCAGACGCAGCTCGAGGCGATCAAGCAGCGGCTCGAGCTGACGCGTCAGGAGGAGCAGGCGCAGATCGCGCAGCGGCTCGAGATCGAGAAGCTCAAGGCGGCCAGCGACGCTGACACCGCGCGCGCCCGCGAGCAAGCCACCGTGGCGGCCGAGAGCGCACGCATCGAGCGCGAAAAGGAGACGCGGCTGGCCGAGATCCAGAAGCAGCGCGAACTGCGCCGGCTGGAGATCGAGGCTCAGTTGGCCTCCGAGGTGCGCAAGGTCGACAGTTCGATCGCGCTGGCGCAAAAGCATGCCGAGGAGGCCAAGGCGCAGGCCGAGGCCGAGCGCGCACGCACCGAGATCGTGCTGGCGCAGGAGCAGGTGCAGACCGAGCGCGAGCGCGCGGTGGCCGAACGCTCGCGCGAGATCGCGCTCAAGCGCGAGCAGGAGCGCGGCGAGGTCGAGACCTCGAAAGCCGAGAGCGAGACCGCGGTGCTGATGATGAACGCCAAGGCCGAGGCCGGCGCCACCACGGCACGCGCCGAGGCGCAGCGCATCAAGCTGATGGCAGAGTCCGAAGGCACGCGCGCGCTGATCGCCGCCGAGAACTCGCGCACCACCGAGCTGATGCGCATGCAGCTCGAGCAGTACCGGCTCGACCGCATGCCCGAGATCATCGGCCAGATGATGAAGCCGGCGGAGAAGATCGACAGCATCCGCATCCATCAGGTCACCGGCTTCGGCGGCACAACCCAGCTCACCCCTGGCGGGTCAACCGGCGGCACGTCCGTTGGAGACCCATCGAAGCCGCCGATGACGCAGGTGATGGACAGCATCCTCGGCATGGCGCTGCAGCTGCCTGCACTGAAGAGCATCGGCGAGTCGATCGGCGTAGACCTGTCGAGCGCCGCCACGCCGACTGGCGGCGCAGCCGTGCCGACGCCATCGAGCAAGAAGGGCGCCTGACCAGCCAGGTCGATTCACGAACGCAACCGCGCGACCGCGCACCCGAGAGGAGAAGACCATGTCGCTTTCACGTCGCCACTTCATCGCATCGGCCTCCAGCGTGGCGGCCGTGGGCACCGGGCTGCCGCTGCGCCACGCGCTCGCGCAGGGTGGGCCGATCAAGCTCGGTTCGGTACTCGACAATTCGGGCAACCTCGACGCCTACGGCAAGCCGATGGTGCTGGCGACGCAGCTCGCCGCCGAGGAGATCAACGCCGCAGGCGGTCTGCTCGGCCGCAAGATCCAGGTGGTGCAATACGACACGCAGTCGGATATCGCGCTGTACACCAAGTACGCGCAGCAGCTGGCGCGCGACGACAAGGTCGACGTCGTGCACGGCGGCATCACGTCAGCCTCGCGCGAGGCGATCCGCCAGACCTTCCGCCGCGCCAACGTGCTGTACTTCTACAACGTGCTGTACGAAGGCGGCGTCTGCGATCGCAACTGCTTCGTCACCGGCACCACGCCGGCGCAGGCAGTGGAGCCGATCGTCGACATCGCGATCAAGCAATGGGGCAAAAAGATCTACGTGCTGGCTGCCGACTACAACTACGGCCAGATCACCGCCAAGTGGGTGGCGCACTACGTCAAGCAGCGCAGCGGCACGATCCTGCAGACCAGTTTCTTCCCGCTCGACGTCTCCGACTTCGGTTCGACGATTGCCAAGATCCAGGAGGCCAAGCCCGACGCGGTGTGCGCGGCGCTGGTCGGCGGCGCGCACCTGTCGTTCTTCCGCCAGTGGGCCGCCTCTGGAATGAACAAGAAGATCCCGCTGTTCTCGACCACCTTCGGCGTCGGCAACGAGCACCTGGCATTGTCGGCCACCGAGGGCGACGGCATCCTGATCGCCGGCAACTACAGCCAGGAAGATCCGTCGCCGGCCAACAAGGACTTCCTCGCGCGTTGGGGCAAGCGCTTCGGCGACACCAAGATCGTGCACGAGATCGCGGTGTCGCAGTACCAGGGCATCCTGCTGTGGGCCGAGGCAGTGAAGAAGGCGAATTCCGTCGACCGCGAGAAGCTGATCAAGGTGCTCGAGGGCGGCATCGCGATCGACGGTCCCGCTGGCAACGTGAAGATGGACAGCAAGACGCATCACGCGTCGCTCGACATCCGCGTGATGGAGGTGAAGGGCCAGAAGCTGACGATCAAGTCGACCGCCAAGGCACGCCCGCCAAGCGACACCGCGGCATCGTGCAACCTCGAGAAGAATCCAAACGAGAACAAGCAGTTCGAGGTGACCATTTGACCCCCGGCCGCCTGGCGGCCGCCCCCCGAGGGGATTGCTGATTTAGTCGTTGCTGTGGACTACGCCGCCGTCGTCCTGCTCGAGATCCTGTACATGATCGCCTTCCTGGCGCTGATCAGCGCCGGGTTGGCGGTGGTGTTCGGGATGATGCGCGTGATCAACCTCGCGCATGGCGAGTTCGTGATGATCGGCGGCTATACCACGATCGCCAGCATCCGCGCCGGCATCGACATCTGGCTCGCGATGCTGGTGCTGTCGCCGCTGGTGGTCGGCATCCTCGGCTTGCTGGTCGAGCGCATCGTGGTGCGACATCTGTACGGCCGCATGATCGACACCATGCTCGCCACCTGGGGCTTGAGCCTGCTGATGGTCGGGCTGGTGACGTTGATCTTCGGCAACACCGCGGTCAGCGTGCCGGCGCCGATCCAGTCGTACCAGGTCGGCGCCTACCAGATGGGCGGCTACAACCTGTTCATCATCGCGATCGCGATCCTGGTCGTGTTGCTGCTGTGGCTGGTGCTGCGGCACACGCGCGTGGGCCTGATCGCGCGCGGCGCGATGCAGAACGCCGAAGTCGCATCGGCGCTCGGCTACAACCCGCAACGCATCTACATGTGGACCTTCACCGCCGGCGCCGCGCTGTCGGGGCTGGCCGGCGGCGTGATGGCCCCGCTCACCGGGCTGCTGCCGTCCTCCGGCGCGCTGTACATCGCCAAGGCGTTCATCACCGTGATCACCGGTGGCGCGGCGATCATCTCCGGCACGCTGGCCAGCGCGGCGATCTTCGGCACCGTCAACCAGATCGTCTCGTTCGGCTCGACGCCGGTGATCGGCGAGATCGCGATGCTGGCGCTGGCGATCATCCTGCTGCGGCTGATGCCGCAGGGCATCACCGGGCGCTTCTTCAGAAACTCAACATGACCGGACCGACCTTCGGCATCGGGCGCATCCGCTGGGCCTGGTTCATCGTCGGCGCGCTGGTATTGCTACTGTTGCCGGCGGTGACGTCGACCAATACGCCGACCTTGCTGCTGATCTGGGCGCTGTTCGCGCTGTCGCTCGGGCTGATGTGGGGCTTCGCGGGCCTGCTCAGCTTCGGCCACGCAGCCTACTTCGGCCTCGGCGCCTACACCTACGCGATCGCGTCGACCAACGTCGGCGAGAGCACCGGCCCGCTGCTGCTGGCGATCGTGCTGCCGGCGGCGGTGGCCGCGGTGATCGGCGCGATGATGTTCTACGGTCGGATCAGCGACGTCTACATGGGCGTGATCACGCTGGTGGTGACGCTGATCCTGTTCAAGTTCATGGGCGCGACCGCCGGCGATGCCTATCGCATCGGCTCGGCACGGCTGGGCGGCTTCAACGGCATCCCGGCGTTCCCGGTGCTCAACGTGCCGGGCGATCCGTCGGTGCAGATCTACGGCACGCCGTTCTACTACGTGGTCGCGGTGGCGCTGCTGCTGTGCTATTTGCTCAGCCGCTGGATCCTGGCCTCGCACTTCGGCCGCGTGCTGATCGGCATTCGCGAGAACGAAGTGCGCGTCGAGTTGCTGGGCTACAGCGCGCCGCTGTACAAGACCGCGATCTTCACGATCTGTGCGGCGATGGCGGCGCTCGCCGGCTGTCTGTTCGCCAACTGGGCCGAGATCGTGACGCCGGGCGTGTTCAGTCTCGGCGCGTCGGCCGAGGTGATCGTGTGGACGATCGTCGGCGGCCTGGGCACGCTCGCCGGCCCGATGGTCGGCGCGATCGTGCTCGGCATGCTGAAGCTGCTGCTCGGCCAGCAGACGCTGATCGACAACTCGCTGGTGCTCGGTGCGATCCTGGTGCTGGTGGTGCTGCTGCTGCCGCGCGGGCTGCTGCCGACCTTGGCGCGCTGGCGGCAACGCCAGACGGTGGCCAGCCTGAGCCGCCGCCAGGCGAGCAGCATGCGGCGCCGGCGCGCGGCGCGGAGCGACTCATGAGCGCGCACGGGCGCTGCGAAGCGCTCGAACCGGAGTGCGGCAACGCGCAGGGTGCCCAATGACCGACACCGTGCTCGACACGCGCGACCTGTCGATGCGCTTCGGCGGTGTGCAGGCGGTCAACAATGTCAACTTCTCGCTGAAGGAGCGCGAGCTGCGCTGCCTGATCGGCCCCAACGGCGCCGGCAAGAGCACGTTCTTCAAGTGCCTCACCGGTCAGATCCGGCTCAACCACACTCATGGTCGCGTGCTGATCCGCGGCCACGACGTGACCGGGTGGCGCGCCTACGAGATCGTGCGCCTCGGCGTTGGCATCAAGACGCAGGTGCCGTCGGTGATGAACGGCCTCAGCGTCGAGGAGAACCTGTGGCTGTCGGCGCGGCGCGTCAATGGCCGCGAGTCGGTGGCCGCAGTGGTCGCCGAGGTGATCGAACAGATGTCGCTCGCTGCGATCGCGCGGCGCCTGGTCGGCGAACTGGCGCACGGCCAGCGGCAGCTGGTGGAGATCGGCCTTGTGCTCGCGCAGCGCCCGTGGCTGCTGCTGCTCGACGAGCCAGCCGCCGGCATCACCGGCGCCGAAACCGAAGCATTGGTGGAGATCATCCAACAGGTCAACCAGAAGGCGACGATCATCGTGGTAGACCACGACATGGAGTTTGTGCGCATGCTCGGCGCCCACGTCACCGTGATGCACCAGGGCGCCGTCCTGCGCGAGGGTCCGGTCGACGAGATCCTGTCCGATGCGCTGGTGCGCGAGGTCTACATCGGGAGCCGCGCGAAGTGAACGGCGCTGACCGCAGCGACGATGCCGTCACGGAATCCGCAGCGACGTCGCGCAGCGACGTCGTGCTCGAGGTCGCGGGCCTGCGCGCGGGCTACGGCCACGTGCCAGTGCTGCACGGCATCGACTTCCAGTTACGCGAGGGTGAGGCGGTCGGCATCGTTGGCCACAACGGCGTCGGCAAGACAACGTTCCTGAAGGCGCTGATCGGTTTGGTGCGAGCCAATGCGGGGCGGGTGTCGATCGACGGCATCGACGCGACGCGGATGAGAGCCTACGAACGCAGCCGCCTGGGCGTCGGCTACGTGCCGCAGGGCCGCGGCATCCTGCCGGGGCTCACCGCGCTCGAGAATCTGCGCCTGGCCTGGAGTGCCGACGCTGGCGAGACCGAAGCGGCAGCGATCGAGCGCGTGGTCGACGCGCTGCCGCGCTTGCGCGCACTGCTCGACCGCAAGGGCGGGGCGCTGTCGGGGGGCGAGCAGCAGATCCTCGCGCTCGGCCGCGCGCTGATGCCGTCGCCGTGGCTGCTGCTGCTCGACGAGCCGTCCGAGGGCATCCAGCCATCGATCGTGCAGGAGATCGGCGAGATCCTGGCCGCCCTGCGCCAGCGCGACCGGCTGTCGCTGCTGATCGTCGAACAGAACCTCGACCTCGTGCTCGACGTGGCCGACCGCATCGTGGTGATCGAGCGCGGCCGCATCGAGCGCGAGGTCGACGCGCACGTGGTGCAGGCTGGCGGCCTGGCCGAGATGCTCGGCATGGGCGCGATGCGCGGCGGCAGCCGGCCGGCCGCGGCTCGGCCATCGGGCCTGCTGATCAGCCAGCGGCCTGGCGCGGCATCGACAGCCAGCTTGCCGCCGAAGCCCGCCACCCGGCACGCGGCGGCCAGCGCGCCAGCGAACGTTGCACCCGTCGCGGCGCCGGTTCGCGCCGCGCCCGTACCTGTCAATCGAGGTGACACCATGACGATGGTCAAACGACCCACGATCCAGCAGCTGCAGGAGATCGTCCGCTCGCTGCACATGAGCATGTCTGAGCGCGAGATCGGCGAGTACCTCGACGTGCTCGAAGGCACGATGCAGGCCTACGACCGCGTCGAGGCGCTCCCCGACTACCTGCCCGAGGTTCGCTACCCGCGCACGCCCGGCACCCGCCCGAGCCCGAGCGAGAACCCGCTCGGTGCGTGGTACGTCAAGTCCGAGGTGAAGGGCGCACCGTACGGCCCGCTGGCCGGCAAGCGCGTCGTGCTGAAGGACAACATCTGCCTGGCCGGCGTGCCGATGATGAACGGCGCGTCGACGCTCGAAGGCTACGTGCCCGACGTCGACGCCACGGTCGTCACGCGCATCCTCGATGCCGGCGGCACCATCGTCGGCAAGGCGCATTGCGAGTACTTCTGTCTGTCCGGCGGCAGCCACACGTCGGCCTCGGGGCCGGTGCACAACCCGTACAAGATCGGCTATTCGGCCGGCGGCTCGTCGAGCGGTTGCGCGGCGCTGGTCGGCGGCGGCGAGGTCGAGCTGGCGATCGGCGGCGACCAGGGCGGCTCGATCCGCATGCCCGCCTCGTTCTCGGGCTGCTACGGCATGAAGGCCACGCACGGCCTGGTGCCGTACACCGGCGTGATGCCGATCGAGGCGACGATCGATCACACCGGGCCGATCACGACCACGGTGGCCGACAACGCGCTGCTGCTCGAAGCGATCGCCGGGCCCGACGGGCTCGACCCGCGGCAGTACAACGTGCGCGTCGACAAGTACACCGCGGCGCTCGGCCGCGGCGTCGCGGGGCTGCGCATCGGCGTGCTGACCGAGGGCTTCCGGCACCCGGTGTCGGAGCCCGACGTCGATCAGAAAGTGCGGCAGGCGGCGGAGCGCTTTCGCGCACTCGGTGCGATCGTCGAGGAGATCTCGATCCCGATGCACCTCGACGGCCCGGCGATCTGGACGCCGATCGCGCTCGAAGGGCTGCAGGCGCAGATGATGCATGGCAACGGCATGGGCTTCAATTGGGAAGGGCTGTTCACCACCAGCCTGCTCGATGCGCACGCCAACTGGCGCGCGCGCGCGAATCAGTTGTCGCGCACCTTGAAGATCTCGATGCTGGCCGGCGAGTATTTCATCCGCCACTTCCGCGGCCACTACTACGCGAAGGCGCAGAACCTGTCGCGCCTGCTGAAGAAGACCTACAACGACGCGCTGTCGCGGCACGACCTGCTGCTGATGCCCACCACGCCGATGAAGGCGACGCCGATCCCGGCGCAAGATGCGCCGCTGTCGCTGTACTGCCAGCGCGCGTTCGAGATGCTGCCCAACACCTGCCCGTTCGACGTCTCGGGCCATCCGGCGATGAACGTCCCGTGCGGCCTGTCGGGCGGGCTGCCGGTGGGGATGCAGCTGGTCGCCGCGCACTACAACGAGGCGACGATCTATCGCGCCGCGCACGCCTTCGAGCAGCTCGGCGACTGGCGCAACTTCTAGCGCGTACTTCGCGCAGCGCACGCGATGTCGGCCAATCCGTTTCGCTCCGACTGGCTCGCCGGCGGCCACGACGACCGCCTTCGGCCGCAGGGCACGCAGTCCTACGTGACCGGTCTGACCGACGAGGTGCTGCGCTTTCTCACGATCCCGCAGCAGCTCGACAAGACCGTGAGCCGCCACGGCTCACGCGACGCCGCGATCTTCGCGGCCGAGGGCGTGCGCCTGTCGTGGTACGACCTGAAAGCGCGCGCCGACGAGTTGGCCACCGGCTTGCTCGCGCTCGGCCTGCGACGCGGCAACCGCGTCGGCATCTGGGCGCCCAACCGGCACGAATGGGTGGTGACGCAGTTCGCCACCGCGCGCATCGGGCTGATCCTGGTCAACATCAACCCGGCGTATCGCAAGAGCGAACTCGAATACGCGCTCAACAAGGTCGGCTGCCGCGCACTGGTGATGGCGCGCCGCTTCAAGAGCAGCGACTACCTCGGCATGCTGGGCGAGATCGCGCCAGAGATCCACTTCAAGGGCACGAGTGAGGCGCTCGACAGCGTGCGACTGCCGTCGCTGAAGCATGTGATTCTCCTGGGCGACGAGCCGGTGCCGCCGCGCTGTCTGTCGTACGCGCAGCTGTGCAAACTCGGCGGGCCCGCGCAGCGTGCGCGGCTCGAAGCGCTGAGCGCGGCGCTCGACCCCGACGACGCGATCAACATCCAGTTCACCAGCGGCACTACCGGTTCGCCGAAGGGCGCGACGCTGTCGCATTTCAACATCGTCAACAATGCGCGCTTCTGCGCCAAGGCGATGGCGCTGTCGCCCGACGACAAGCTGTGCATCCCGGTGCCGCTGTACCACTGCTTCGGCATGGTGCTCGGCGTGCTGTGCTGCGTCGCCTCGGGTGCGACGATGGTGTTCCCCGGCGAAGGCTTCGACGCCGCCGAGACACTGAAGACCATCGCTCAACATCGCTGCACCGCACTGCACGGTGTGCCGACGATGTTCACCGCGATGCTCGAGGACCCTGGCTTTGCCCAGCACGACCTGTCGAGTCTGCGCACCGGCATCATGGCCGGCGCGCCGTGCCCGATCGAGACCATGCGCAAGGTGGTCGCGCGCATGCACATGCGCGAGGTGACGATCGCCTACGGCATGACCGAGACCTCGCCGATCTCCTTCCAGTCGGGCCTCGATGATCCGCTGGAGCGCCGCGTGTCGACTGTGGGCCGCATCCAGCCGCATCTGGAAGTGAAGATCGTCGACGCGGCGGGGCGCATCGTGCCGGTGGGTGTCAGCGGTGAGCTGTGCACGCGCGGCTACGCGGTGATGCGCGGCTACTGGGATGACGCCGAGCGCACCGCCGAGTCGATCGACGCCGCCGGCTGGATGCATTCGGGCGACCTGGCCACCATCGACGCGCAGGGCTTTTGCAACATCGTCGGCCGCGTGAAGGACATGCTGATCCGCGGCGGCGAAAACGTGTTCCCGCGCGAGATCGAGGAGTACCTGCTGCGCCACCCGGCGGTGCAAGACGTGCAGGTGTTCGGCGTGCCGGACCCGAAGTATGGCGAGGAGGTCTGCGCGTGGATCATTGCCCGCCGCGGCCTGGCGATCGACGAGCAGCAGGTACGCGCGTTCTGCCAGGGGCAGATCGCGCACTACAAGGTACCGCGCTACGTGCGCATCGTCGAGCAGTTCCCGCTCACCGCCACCGGCAAGGCGCAGAAATTCGAGATGCGCAACGCGATGATCCGCGAGCTCGGGCTGTCGGTCGAGCGCACCGCGTGAGGGCACGACGCCGGCCCGGAATTCGGCGCGCCTCGAGCGCAACGCCAGAGCCGCACCTACGATGCGCGCGGCAACGACGGAGACACACGCATGAAGACATCACGCTGGATGCTCGCCGCCACGACGGCGATGCTGTGCGCACAGGCCTCCGCCCAAGGCCTCGATGTACCGGCCAAGAAGCTGCCGGTGCCCGCCACCGTGAGCCCGCAGGTGCAGAAGCTGATCGACGCGCCGCGGCGCAGCGGCTGGGACGTGCTGCCCAAGACCGGCGAAGAGTGGAAGCCGGTGGCCGAGGCCGGGGCGGCCAACACGATCAAGGCGCTGCCGGGCCTGATGGAGCGCATGAAGGTCAAGGTCGAGAAGACCACGATCGACGGCGTGCGCGCGTTCATCGTGACGCCCGAGACCGTCGCCCCGGCCAACCGCAACCGCGTGCTGATCCAGATGCACGGAGGCTGCTACGTGCTGAACCCCGGCGAGGCGGGGTTGCCCGAGGCGGTGATGATGGCCGGCTTCGGTGGCTTCAAGGTGATCTCGGTCGACTACCGCATGCCGCCGGAAGCGTATTTCCCCGCCGCGATCGACGACACGATCGCAGTGCTCAAGGCGGCGCAGGCCATGGTGCCGGCGCGCAATGTCGGGCTCTTCGGCTCCTCCGCCGGCGGCGGGCTCACGCTCGCAACCGTGCTCAAGGCAAAGCAGGACGGCGTGCCGCTGCCCGCCGCGATTGCGCCGGGCACG
>DASTZF010000216.1:0-3712 GCA_035764445.1 Burkholderiaceae bacterium | reverse complement strand
TCCCCGCTCCGTCTGACCAATGCGTGCAGCGCCGATCAAGGTCGAGCCGACTGCGTAGAGAAGCGTGACTCATACCAAGACGCGCACTAAACATCAACCGGAGAGCTCAACAGCTTGACAAACGCGCCCGATCAGAGAAGCAGCCAGTCGCGCCCCACCGCAAAGCCGTCTCTCGGAACCGAGGCCATGTGGAACGGCTGGCCTTCAGTTGTCGATTCAGCCGGTAGTCGTTCGTCGTCCGGATGAAACGCCTACATCCGCTGGACGCCACCCTCGGACAACCAC
The DNA here is from genome assembly GCA_035764445.1 of Burkholderiaceae bacterium. GTDB lineage: Bacteria > Pseudomonadota > Gammaproteobacteria > Burkholderiales > Burkholderiaceae_C > JAEUPI01. The sequence continues at coordinate 3,427 of DASTZF010000216.1, read as the reverse complement.
AGGAAACCTCATGGCCAAGATGATCTTCGTCAGCCTTCCGGTCACCGATCTCCGAGCTTCGATCGCCTTCTACAACGCGCTGGGATTCCAGCAGAACCTGCAGTTCAGCGACGACACGGCCGCATGCATGGTGTGGAGCGAGGCGATTCACGCGATGCTACTGACGCACGCAAAGTGGCGCACTTTCACGGAACGGCCGGTCCGCCCGCGCGGGGCCAGCGGGGTGATGCTCTCGCTGGCGATGGACAGCCGCGACGCCGTCGATGGGATGAACCGTGCAGCAGCGGCCCACGGTGGGCAGGCCGATGTGAACCCGGTGCAGGAACTGGGTTTCATGGACAGCCGCGACTTGGCCGATCCCGACGGACACTTGTGGGGTGCTTTCTGGATGGAGCCGGGGGCGACTCAGCCCTCCGATCGGCAGAGCTGAGTCTGCCGCCGACGCTGGACGAGAGCGTCGGTGCCTTGCATCGAGCTGCCTTCCCCGGCACTTCCGACTCAGCCCGTCAATCAACGGCGAATGGAAAAAAGGCACGATGAAGCTTCTACTAGCTTCCGCGGGTGTCAAGAACACAAGCATGCACGACGCCCAGTCGGTCTCCTGCAGGAAAGGAATTGGGTATGGCTAGGCTCGTGTTCGGAATGAACCAGTCCCTGGACGGCTACGTCGATCACACGGCGTTTGCGCCAAGCCCCACGCTCTTCCGCCACTTCATCGAGGAGGCTCAGGGGCAGGCGGGCAGTGTGTACGGTCGCCACATGTACGAGGTCATGCGCTACTGGGACGACGATCATCCTGAATGGGATGCAGAGGAACATGCCTTCGCGGCGGCGTGGCGGAACCAGCCGAAATGGGTCGTCTCGCGCTCGTTGAAATCGGTCGGCCCCAACGCCAGGGTTGTTGAGGATCGTCTTGAGGGCGTGATCCGCGAGCTGAAGGCCGAGCGCGACGGGGAGATCGAAGTTGCTGGCCCGGACTTGGCGCAAAGCCTTACCGAACTTGGCCTGATCGATGAGTATCGAATCTACCTGCACCCCGTCGTGCTTGGTCACGGCAAGCCATATTTCGCTGGACCTCGGCCGCCGCTTCGTCTTATGACTCATGATCGGATTGGCGAGGATGTGATCAGGTTGACCTACGTTCCTGCTTAATCTCGCGACTCGCTGGATGAGAATCGCAGCTGAGGTCTGGTCTGAAGCTCAATCGGGTACGCTTAGCACATACACATCCAGGGGGGCAGGGCATGAGTCGGCACCAAACGAACCTGATCCGCGCCCTCTTCCAGGACCCGCCCCCGCACAACTTGCACTGGCGCGACGTCGAGGCACTGCTCAAGCATGTCGGAGCCAGCGTCGAGCCGATTTCGGGTGCGCGGGTGCGCGTCAGGCTCGCCCGCATCGAAGAGGTGTTGCACCGCCCGCACGGCGGCGAGGTGGACCGGCAGTCTGTGCTGCACGTGCGCGCCTTCCTCGGCCGGGCCGGCGTGACGCCGGCCGCCTACGAACACACCGGCGAAGACACGCCCTGAATTTGGCTCGCGCCACAGGTCCTAAGGAGCGCTATGCCGATCTTCGAATACGCCTGCCGGGAGTGCGGCAGCAAGTTTGAGAAACTTGTTCGCGCGGACACCGAGCCCGAGTGCCCGCAATGCCGCTCCAAGCAGCTGGAGAAGCAACTGTCGGTCTTTGCCACTGTGGCCTCGGCACCCGACGCCGTACCGGCGATGGCGAGCCCCTGCGGAACCTGCGGCCACCCCGACGGCCCTGGCAACTGTGCGCTGCATTGAGTCTGACGACCTGACCTGAGTCGACGGCTCGCAGCGCAACGCGCGCTGCTTCTCGACCCCTTCTGAGTACCCTGGTTGCCGAGCCCTTGGTGGCCCGGGCACAGACGCACTCGACCACGCAAAAGACCCTGACCCGCAACGAGCTCTACGACCTCGTCTGGAGCAAGTCCCATACGACGCTCGCTCGCGAGCTGACAAAGACGCTCGATGGAAGCGGACACTCAATACTTGTACGGCAGTGATCCTGAGGTCGTGGACCGTGCGAACAGCGCATTGAGCTCCGCCTGCGGAATCTGCTGTGCGGCGTAGCCCACGGTGCCGGCGTCGCGCAGCTCGCACGCGCAGCGCCGCACCAGGCCCAGCACCGAACGGGCGATCGAGCCGCCGACGCTGACGCGCTTCACCCCGGCGTCGATCAGGGCGAAGGCGTTCGACGACGCCTCGTTGAGCCCCACCACCAGGTTCAGCGGCCCGGCCAGCTCGCGCACCAGCAGGCCGGCCCGTGCCGCGTCCGCTATGCCGGGCGTGAACACGCAATCGGCGCCGGCCTCGAAGAACGCATTGGCGCGCCGGATCGCCTGCTTGAAGCCTTCGGCGCCGCCAAGGGCCAGCGCATCGGTGCGCGCGTTCAGCACGAAGGTGCGGCCCGAGGCGCGGATCGCCTCGCGCGCCGCGGCCACTCGCGCCACCGCCAGGCCTTCGTCGAACAGGCCAACGCCGGCCGCATCGGCGTCTTCGATGTTGCCGCCGGCCGCACCGCAGGCGATCGCCAGCCGGATGGTGTCGGCCACCGCCTCCGGCGTGATGCCGTAGCCCGCTTCGAGGTCGGCGGTGACCGGCACCGGCACCGCATCGACGATGGCGCGCACGGCGTCGAGCATCTCGTCGCGCGTGACCGCGAGCCGCGCGTCCCGCACCCGGTAGTCGGGCTTGCCGAGCGAGAACGCGATGCCGGCACTGGTGGTGCCCAGCGCGGCAAAACCTTCTTTGGCCAGGATCACGGCACTGCCACGGTCCCACGCGTTGGGCAGCACGAAGCCGCGCTCGGCGCGGTGAAGCGCCAGCAGCGCCTGGCCCTTGTCCTGAACGTTCGCATCCTTCACCGGCAAGCTCCTTTCATCTCGTCGACCGGGGCCATGGTCGGTGCCGAGCGGCGCGGCGTCAAACTCATAATATTGCTGCGTTCGATCAGTTTCTTGCATGGGTGTACCATGGACTCCGCCGCACTCGAGACCTTTCTGGCCGTGCACCGCCGCGGTGGCGTGTCGGCAGCGGCCGGTGCGCTGGCGCGCACCCAGTCGGCGATCAGCCGGCGGCTGGCGCTGCTGGAGCAGGAGCTCGGCACGCCGCTGTTCGAGCGCATCGGGCGGCGCCTGGTGCTCAGCGAGGCGGGCCGCGCCCTGCTGCCGCATGCGGAGCGGGTGGCCGCCGCTGTGGGCGACGCACGCGCGGCGGTCGATGCGGTGAAGACTGGTACCAGCGGCATCACGCGCCTGGTGGTCGTCGGCACGCTCGCTGATGGCACGCTGGCCCGCGCGCTGCAACGCGTGCGCGCGCAACACCCCGGGCTGGACGTGCGTCTGCAGACGGCCACCAGCGCCGAGGTGAGCGCGCTCGTGCGCGCCGGTGAGGCCGCGATC
>DASTZF010000215.1:0-6757 GCA_035764445.1 Burkholderiaceae bacterium | reverse complement strand
AGCGCCACCGCGCAACGCGCGGCGCTGGCGCGTCCGTCCCTCGCCGCAGCGGCGAGCAGCGGGCTGCGCGACGAGGAGCTCAACGCGCTGCAGGCGGGACGCTGGTTCTCTGAGCTGCCCGAAGGGTTGCGTCAGGCGATCATCGGTCGCGCGCGCGTGCATCGCGTGGTCGCAGGCACCCGCATCACGCAGCGTGGCGACGCGGCGGGCAACTGGGTCGGCGTGGCGCGCGGCGCGGTGCGGCTGGGCACTGCGCTGTCCGACGGCCGCGTCTTCACGCTCGACTTCATGAGCCCGGGCCAGTGGTTCGGCGACATCGCGCTGTGCGACAACCGCAGCGAAGACCTCGACATGGTCGCGCACGTGCCGTCGACGCTGCTGATCGTCGGCAAGGCCGACATGCACGAGCTGATGGAGCTGTCGATCGAGTTTCGCGACGCGCTGCTGCAGCTGAACTGCCAGCGGCTGCGCCGCATGTACAAGCGCTGCGAGGAGCGCCACGCGCTGAGCCTGCCGCAGCGGCTGGCGCGCCAGGTGCTGCGCCTCGCGCGCCGCTTCGGCCGCGAGACCACCAACGGCGTGCGCATCGACCTCGCCGTGTCGCAGGGCGACCTGGCGTCGATGGTCGGCGGCAGCCGCCAGCGCGTGAACCGCGCGCTGCGCCAGATGCAGCAGCTGGGCATCATGCAATTGGGGCCGCAGCGCCTGCAGGTGCTCGACATCGAAGGGCTCGACGACGTGGCCAACGGCCACACGGTGCTGCCTGGCAGCAACGCGCACGCGGAAGCGGACTGACTGCGAACGATCGTCGCGCGGGGCGCTCGCGGCAGCGCGAAGTGCTCGTGTCTCAGCCTTTGCCGAGCGGCGGCCGGCTACGACCCGGCGATGGTCAAGCTCTACCGCGACGAGTTGGCGCGCATCCGCAAGTAGTGTCGAATGCGCCGGTCAACGAGCGAAAGGAGCGCGCGATGAAGTTCCTGGTCCTGCACGGGCCCAACCTCAACCTGTTCGGCCGCCGCGAGCCGCACATCTACGGCGACACGACGCTGGTGGAGATCGACTCCAAGCTGCAGGCACTGGCCGCTGAGCTGCGGGTCGAGCTCGAGACGTTCCAGTCCAACCACGAAGGCGCGCTGATCGACAAGCTGCACGAGCGCATCGACGCGGTGGCCGGCGCGCTCGTCAACCCCGCCGGCCTCACGCAGCACGGCGTGCCGTTGCACGACGCGATCAGGGCGATGCCGTTCCCGGTGATCGAGGTCCACATGTCGAACATCGCGGCGCGCGAGGCGTGGCGCGCGCACTCGATCATCTCGCCGGCGGTGCGCGGCACCGTGCAAGGGCTCGGCTGGCGCTCGTACACCACCGCCTTGCGCGCGCTGATCGAGCTGGCGAGCGAACGAGCGGCCGCTTAGTCCCGATCGCTCGCGCTGGCCGAGGGCGCTCAAGTCGTGGGCTCGGCCTTCTTCAACGCGTAGCGGAAGTCGCAGTGCGACGCGCCTTGCATGATGGTCTGCGTGCGGGTGAGCCGCACGCCGGCGCCGTAGCCCTCGGCCAGCGCGAAGTCCGCGCTGCAGGTGAGCAGGAAGCCGAGCTCGGGCACGCCGAGCTCCTGGTAGAACTGGGCATAGCGGCAGCCGGTGACGTTGACCTCGAAGGCGTCGGGCGTCTGCTTGATCACCTGATAGTCCAGCGCACCGCCGCCGGCGAAACCGTTGAAAGCTTTGGCCATCGTCTGGCCCACGTCGGGCGAACCGCGGCTGCGCCACCACTCCTCGCCGAACCCCCGATACAGCTCGCCCAGCGCGCGCCGGATCAGCGCGTTGGCTTTCTGTTCGCCGAGCTCGGCGCGCAAGGCGTTGACCAGCGGAATCAGAACCTGCGCCTGGATCTTGGTTCGCTCGATCAGCGGAATATCCATGCCTGAAACTCCGTCGTCGTCCGTGCACACGCTCACGTCGAGCGCCGCACGACGCGGCGACAATGCTTGCATGAATCCGGCACCCCTTCAGAGCGCCACGCCCGGCGTGCGCCGCATCGACAATCTGCCTGGCCCGCGCGCCTGGCCGCTGGTGGGCAACCTGTTCCAGCTGCGCAAGGCAACGATCCACCGCAGCGTCGAGCGCTGGTGCCGCGAGTTCGGTCCCGCGTTCACCTTCCACATGGGCAAGCAGCGCATGCTCGTGCTGGCCGACCATGAGCTGATCGCCGCCGCGCTGCGCGACCGCCCCGACGGCTGGCGCCGCAGCCAGCAGCTGCAGGCGGTCGGCCGCGAGATGGGGCTGACGCCGGGCGTGTTCGGTTCCGAGGGTGATGTGTGGCGGCGCCAGCGTCGCATGGTGATGAGCGGGCTCGACCCCGGCACGGTGCGCACGTACTTTCCGTCGCTGCAGCGGGTCACCGAGCGGCTGCGACAGCGCTGGCTGCGCGCCGCGCGGCAGCGGCGCACGCTCGATCTGCAGACCGAGCTGATGCGCTACACGGTCGACACCGTGGCCGGGCTCGCGTTCGGCAGCGACATCAACACGCTGGAGTCCGACGGCGTGGTGATCCAGCAGCACCTCGACCGCATCTTTCCGGCGCTGTACCGGCGCGTGCTGGCACCGCTGCCGTACTGGCGCTGGATCAAGCTGCCGGCCGACCGCGCGCTCGAGCGCAGCGTGGCCGAGGTCAAGCGCACGATCGCCGGCTTCATCGCGCAGGCACGACAGCGGCTGCGCGCCGATCCGGCGCGGCGCAAGGCGCCGCCCAACCTGCTGGAGGCGATGATCGTCGCCGCCGAAGACGGCGCCGGCATCGACGACGAGCAGGTGGCGGCCAACGTGCTGACGATGCTGCTGGCCGGCGAGGACACCACCGCGCACACGCTAGGCTGGCTGCTGCATCTGCTGCATCGCCATCCGGCGGCGATGGCCCGCGCCTGCGACGAGGCGCGCCGTGTCGCCGCCGGGCACACGGCTCTGACGCCCGAGCACCTGGCGCAGCTCGAGTTCATCGACGCCTGCATCCACGAGACGATGCGGCTCAAGCCGGTGGCGCCGTTCATGGTGATCGAGTCACTGCGCGAGACGCGGCTCGGCGACCTGCACATCCCGAAGGGCACGCTGCTGTGGTGCGCGCTGCGGCACGACGGACTCGACGCGAGCCACTTCGAGCGCCCCGCTGCCTTCGACCCCGAGCGCTGGCTCGGCGACGGCGCATCGAGCAGCGCCAAGCGCGTGACGATGCCGTTCGGCTCGGGCCCCCGCATGTGCCCCGGCCGCTACCTCGCGCTGACCGAAATGAAGATGCTGCTGGCGATGCTGCTGTCGCAGTTCGAGATCAACAGCGTCGACACCCCCGACGGCCGTGAGGCGCAGGAGCGGATGTCGTTCACGATGGTGCCGGTGGGGTTGACGATGCGGCTGCGCGAGCGCGCAGCGTGAGTGTGTGGCGGCGGTTGGGTGAACCGCGGCGCGTGGCGACAGCGCTTATTCGATCACTCGATCGGCGCGCAGCAGCAGCGACTGCGGCAACGAAAGCCCCAGTCCGCGCGCTGTCTTCAGGTTGAGGACCAGCGCGAAGCGAGTCGGCATCTCCACCGGGATCTCGGCCGGATCGGCGCCGCGCAGGATGCGGTCGGCCAGCTGGCCCCAGCGGTCATTGTTGTAGTTGCTGCCGTCCGCGTCGGTCGGGCCATGAAACAGCAACAGGCCAGCGTCGAACAGCTCCCAGCTCAGCGTCGCAGTGGCCCAGCGCTGGCGCAGTGCAAACTCAGCGACACGGGATGCTGCGCCGACCAGCGTAGAGCCACTGATCAAGGCCACCTGTGCGCTCGCCGCAGCCGCTTCGGCCAGGGTCGGGTCGACCTCTTCAGTACGGTGGACGGTGTGAATCGTGCTCTCGAAGCCTTGCGCCTGTGCGGCGGCGGTCATGGTCGGCCAGACATCGAGCGGAGCACCCGACAGGGTGAGCTGGCTCTGGTCGCTCGATATGAGCGCGATCCGGCGCGCCGATGGCGCGATCGCGCGCAGGAACTCGATCCGCTTCATGACCACTTCGAGACCGGCGTTCAACGCGATGCCGGTGCAATTGCGCCCGGGCCTGTGGTACGAATCGATCAGCCCGCACTCGATGGGCAGGTAGGCCCAGAGAAAGACGATCGGCACCTTGCGCGTGAGGCGCGCGGCGGCGGCAGCGGCTTCCGGGCCATACGCCATCAGCAGTTCGACGCTGCGTTGCCGGAGCAGCTCGTCAGCAAGTTCGGGCATGCGCCCCATGCGCCAGCCCGCGTAGCGTCGCTCGACCAGCAGCGTCTCGCCTTCGATCCACCCTCGCCTCTTCCAGGCATCGGCGGCGTCTGCCAAACTGCCGAATGGGAAGGCTGCCTGCGGATACAGCACCCCGATGCGCCGCGCCCGCGTCTGCGCCCGCGCACGCACGAGCCACGGCGCCGCCACCGCGGCTGCAGCCCTCAGGACCGTGCGGCGCTCCATGCGAGCCCCCTGTTCTCCGGCTCGCGCATTGAAGCACCGCGCACGGCCGGCCGCCAGTGGCTGGTGCGTCAGAAATGGAACGCCCGCTGTTCAGTATTCAACGGCAGTGAAGCGGATGCGGCCGTCTCTCCAGATCGAGTGGACGCTGCTGCGCTGCCTCACTTCGCCAACAACCCCAACCGCTCGATCAGCGCGCGCTCCGACGCGTAGGTGGCTTTGGCCCAGGCGGCGTACTCGTCGCCGCTCTTGTACCAAACGTCCTGGTTGAGCTGATCGAGCAACTCCAGGTGCTTGGGGTCGTCCATCGCCTTCTTGAAGGCGTCGTGCAGCACCTTCACGATGGCGGGATCCATCCCCTTCGGGCCGACCAGGCCGTACGGCGAGTTGCCGACCGCGTCGTAGCCGAGCTCCTTGGCGGTGGGGACGTTGGGCCAGCGCTTGGTGCGCTTGTCGCCGAACGTGACCAGCAACCGCATCTGGCCCGCGTCGACGAAACGATCCCAACCGGTGGCGTCGCTGGCGCCCATCACGTGGCCACCGAGCAGCGCCTGCATCAGGTCGGAGTTGCCCTTGAACGGAATGTGGTTCAGGTCGACCTTCGCCGCCGCCGCCACCTGCTCGATCAGCAGGTGCGGCGAGGTGCCGACACCGGTCGAACCGAAGGTCACCTGCTTGGGCGCCTTGCGCGCGGCGTCGATGTAGTCCTGGAACGTCTTGTACGGCGAGTCGGTGCGCACCACGAAGCCGAACGTGTAGCCGGTGATGCCGATGATGAACGTGAAGTCGTTGAGCGGGTGCCACTGCGTCTTCTGCATGTGCGCGACGCGGATCATGCCCAGTGGGTACTGCGCGATCGAGTAGCCGTCGGGCTTGGCATTGAGCCCCATCGTGCCGGGGCCGTTGGTGCCGCCGCCGCCCGGCTGGTTGAGCACGATCACGTTCTGTCCGAGCTGCTTGCTCGCCAGCTCGGCCAGCGCGCGCAGGTGACGGTCGGTCGACCCCGAAGGCGGCCACGGGCAGATCAGCGTGATCGGCCGATTCGGAAACGGCGCCGCTTGCGCGAGCGAACGCGCGGCCGGCCACAGCATCGCGGCGGCAGCGCCGGCGCCACGCAACACGGCACGCCGGCGCAGGGGACGATGAGACAGCTTCATTGCATCAGCTCTCCGACAAAGGATCGACGCATCGTGTCCTGCGGCACGGCCGCGGCCAAGCGGGAATCTCCGCATGCGCTGTCGCCGGCGTTCCAGCGTGCGTCGGCGCCGACCGCCTCACCCTTTGTGGCACCCGATGGCCTTGCGGGCCAATGGCCCGATACTGTCATCGCACCGACCGCGAGGAGCGACATGAGCGAACCGACCAACCCGCGCTGGCGCCAGCGTCCGCCCGGCTCGACCTGGGGCGACTTCGGACCCGACGACCAGCTCGGCCGCCTGAACCTGCTGACGCCCGAGAAGGTCCGCCAAGGCCTGGCCGAAGTGAAGGACGGGCTGTCGTTCTGCCTCAGCCTGCCGTTGGACTATCCCGGCGAGGCCAAGCTCAACGTGCGCCGCAAGCCGCCGCAGCTCAAGCCCACCAGCCTGCACGGCAAGCCGTTCCTCAACTTCGCGCTGCGCGAGCTCGATCCCCGCAACACCGACGTCATCTGCGATGACCAGGTGCTGATGTGCCTGCAGTATTCGACGCAGTGGGACAGCTTCGCGCACGTCGGCTCGTGGTTCGACGCCGACGGCGATGGCAAGCCCGAGATGGTCTACTACAACGGCTACCGCGCGCACCAGCACATCAAGGGCCCGAGCGACTACCAGTTCGTCGGCGACCCGTGCGACGGACCGTCGTGCGCCGAGGCGCTGGGCATCGAGAACTTCGCCGTCAAGGCGATCCAGGGCCGCGCGGTGCTGGTCGATCTGCACAAGCACTTCGGCAACGAGCGCAGGCTCGTCGATTGCTCCACGCTGCTGCGCGTGCTCGACGCCGACATGGTCAGCGTCGCCAAAGGCGACATCGTGCTGCTGCACACCGGCTTCTCGACGCTGATCATGGGCATGAACCGCAACCCCGACATGGACGTGCTGAACACCGCCTGCCCCGCGCTCGACGGCCGCGACGACGCACTGCTGAACTGGATCACCGACTCCGGCGTGGTCGCGCTGTGCGCCGACAACTACGCGGTCGAGCACTACCCGGCGCGCGAGCTGGATGGCCAGCGCCCGGCGCTGCCGCTGCACCAGCACTGCCTGTTCAAGCTCGGCGTGCCGCTGGGCGAACTGTGGTGGCTCAAC
>DASTZF010000214.1:0-11073 GCA_035764445.1 Burkholderiaceae bacterium | reverse complement strand
CGCGCTGGCTCGCGCGCGGCTGGCGCGATTTCGTGCGTTGCCCGGGGATCGGCCTGTTCTACGGCGCCTGCTTCACCGGCATGGGCTGGGCGCTGATGAAGGTGTACGAAGCGGCGCCCGCTTACGTGCTTGCGCTGTCGGCCGGCTTCCTGCTGGTGGGACCGTTCCTGTGCCTCGGCCTGTACCAGACGAGCCGCCGGCTCGAGCAAGGACAGCGCGCGACGCTGATTGATTCGTTGACCGCATGGCGCGAGCGCACCGGCACGCTGGCCATCTTCGGCCTCGTGCTGCTGGTGCTCGAGATGCTGTGGGGCCGCGCCTCGCTGGTGGTATTCGCGCTTAGCTTCGACGGCATGCCCGACTTCAAGGGCTCGCTGCTGGCGCTGCTCGACCCCGACAACGTGCAGTTCATCGTCGCCTATCTGCTGGTCGGCGGCCTGTTCGCGGGCCTGATCTTTGCCGTCAGCGTGGTGTCGATTCCGATGATTCTCGACCGGCCGGTCGATGCCATCACCGCCGGCATCACCAGCATGCGGCTGGTGCTCACGCAGACCGCGGTCTCGGTGTGGTGGGGCGCATTGCTGACGATCGCCGTGGTGCTTGCGATGCTGCCGTGGTTCGTCGGCCTGCTGGTCGTCGGGCCCGTGCTCGGGCACGCGTCGTGGCACGCCTACCGCGCCGCGGTGACGATCGACGTGACGAGCGCCACGCCCGCCGCGTAGCAGGGCCGTCGCGACGCGTTGCACCCGTGCGAGGATCGCCACGGGACAATGCCGGATCGTTGGTGGGCTTCTCGCACGATGAACATGCTCTGGATTCGCCGCCTCTTCATCGCCCTGGGCGTGCTGTTGCTGCTGCTGGTGATCGCCGCCGTGGTGCTGGTCACCACCTTCGACGCCAACCGCTACAAAGGGCTGGCGATCGACTGGATGAAGACCGAGCGCCAGCGCACGCTGGTGATCGACGGGCCGATCGAGCTGTCGGTGTTCCCGCGGCTGGCGATCAAGGTGTCGAAGGTGCGGCTGTCGGAACACGCGCGCAAGGACGAGTTCCTGGCCATCGACGAAGCGGCGCTCGCGGTCGAGGTGTTGCCGTTGCTGCGCAAGCAGGTGGTGGTCGACCGCGTCAGCGCGCGCGGCGTGCGCGCGGTGTACACGCGCGACGCCAAGGGCGCACGCAACATCGACGACCTGGTCGGCACCGGTGGCCCGGCGGCTCCCGGCGCGCCGGCCCCGACCACCGGCGGCGGCACCGCGGTGCGCTTCGATGTCAGCGCGGTCAAGCTCGACGACGTGCAGCTGCGCCTGCGCGATGCGATGGCCAAGCTCGACGGCACCGTCGCGCTGCAGTCGTTCAGCTCGGGGCGGCTCGCCAACCAGGCCGAGTCGCCGGTGTCGCTGCGTGCCAGCGTGCAGCTGACGCAGCCGCAGGCGCTGAAGGCCGCGCTCGACGGTGACACCAAGCTAGCGCTGGACCTCGACAAGAACGCGGTCGCGCTGCGCGACATGAAGCTCGACGTGCAGCTCGACAGCACCGCCGCGAAGAACCTCGCACTCACCGCCACAGGCGCGCTGGCCTGGGACGGCACCGCGCTGCGCGCCGGCCCGCTGAAGCTCGCACTGAAAGGCGCCACCTTCGGCGCCGACATGCTTGCGGCGTCGACGCTCGAGGTCAAGCAGTTGCTGTTCAACACCAGCGGCCAGCGGCTCGAGCTCGACGCACTGAGGGTCGCGCTCGCCGGGCGCCACGGTGCCGACATGCCGTTCGATGTCGCGCTCGACTGGCCGCAGCTGGCGGTGGACGCGCAATCGTTGAAAGGCAGCGCGCTGTCGGGTCAGGTCAAGACGAGCGGCCCGATCGCTTTGACGGGCAACTTCCGCTCGGGAGCGCCGAGCGGCAAGTTCGAGGCGCTGCGGCTGCCCGGTGTGACGCTGACGCTGCAAGGCCAGATGCAGCAGCGCAAGATCGACGGCACATGGAAGTCCGACGTCGTGGTCAACGCCGGCCGCGGCGCGGTCGCGCTCGACGCGATCGACCTCAAGGCCACCCTCAGCGACCCCGGCCTGCAGCCGCTGCAACTCGCGGTGCGCGGCAAGGCCAACGCGGACGCCAAGGCCGCGTCGTGGACGCTCGACGGCGCGCTGAGCGGCAACAAGTTCGACAGCAGCGGCCAGGCCGCGTTGGGCGGCGCGGTGCCGAACATCAAAGCCAACGCGCGATTCGACAGCCTCGACCTCAACAAGGTGCTCGCGCCCGACAAGCCGGCGGCCGCCAACACGGCGGCACCGACGGGGCCGGCGCCGGCCGATACGCCGGTGGCGCTCGACGGCCTGAACGCGGTGAACGGCCAGTTCAATTTCACCGCCGGTGCGCTGGCGTTTCGCCAGTACCGCGTCAACGACGTCAAGGTCGACGCGGCGCTCGACGGCGGCACGCTGCGCATTGCCAAACTCGCCGGTCGCGCCTGGGGTGGTGCGATCGACGGCAGCGGCAGCGCCGAGGCCAAGAGCCACCGCGTCGCCGTCAAGCTGGCGGCCGACGGTGTCGACGTGAACGCACTGCTGAAGAACGTCGCCGGCAAGGATCTGCTCGAGGGCACCGGCCGCGTCACGGCCGATGTCAACACCGCCGGCGCGACGGTCGGCGCGATGCGCAGCGCGCTGGCGGGCAACGTCGCGCTGCACGTGCGCGACGGCGCGGTCAAGGGCGTCAACCTCGCGCGCATGCTGCGCCAGGCCAAGGCCGCGCTGGCGATGAAGACCGATGCGATGACGCAGGCCAACGCCACCGAGAAGACCGACTTTTCCGAGTTGAGTGCGACCGCGCGCATCGTCAACGGCGTGGCCACCAGCGACGACCTCGACGTCAAGAGCCCGTTCCTGCGCATCGGCGGCGCCGGCCGCTTCGACATCGGCCGCGGCAACGTCGACTACACCGCCAAGGCGACCGTGATCGGATCGCCCACCGGCCAGGACGGCGCCGAACTCGCGGCACTGAAGGGCGTCACGGTCCCCGTGGTGCTGAGCGGGCCGTTCGACGCGATCGGCTGGAAGATCCAGTGGTCCGCGGTGGCCGGCAAGGTGATCGAGAACCAGGTCAAGGACAAGCTGGCCGAGCGGCTGGGCCTCAAGCCGGTGCCCGCGCTAGGCGCCGCGAGCGCAGCGGCCGCGCCCGCTCAACCGCGATCGGACAAGGACAAGATGCGCGAGGAACTCAAGCGCCTGCTGGGCAAATAGTCGCGCAGGCGCCCGTGCGCGCAAACGGCCCGCGTCGGCGAGTCGCCGCGCGGGGCCGTGAGTGGCGCATCGATCAGGGCTCCTGCACCGTCTTCAGATAGGCCAGGATGTTGACGAAGTCCTGCTGCTTGTAGACATCCTTCCACGCCGGCATGCCCTTGGTCGGGCGGCCGTCGGTCACCGTCGCGAAGAACACCTCGTCGACGCGCTCGCCGTACTTTCGTCCCAGCAGCCGCAGGTTGATCTTGCGATCGGCGACGACGGCGTTGGGGCCGTGACAGTGCGCGCACGTGCTGTCGAAGACCTGCTTGCCCGCGCCGGCATCGCCGCCGCCGGCGGCAAGCGCCTGCGTCGACGGCGGCTGCGCCTGCACCACCGTGCCCTGCGCCCGGCTTGCATCGGCGAGCACGACCGCGGGCCCAGCGGCCAGCGCGTACTTGGCCGCCAGCGCGTCGATGCGCGGGCGCAGCCGCTGCAGCACGCCGTCGACGTCATCACGCAGCGCCGCCTGCTTGTTCGACACGCCGATCGCCGCCGACCATTGCAGCTGCGGTGCATCGACCGCGACGACGTCGAACGCGTCGTGCAGCGCGCTGCGGTTGATGTAGCTGGCGCTCGGGCCCCAGATGAACGCGGCATCGGCCTCGCCGGCAGCGAGGCGGCGCATCGCCTCTTCGGGATCCATCGCGGTGAGCGACGTGATGTCGTCGCGCTTCGCCAGCAGCCCCTGCGGTGGCGAGCCGAACTGTACGATCACGCGCCGGCCCTTGAGGTCGTCGAGGCCGCGCGCCGGCCGATCTTTGGGCGCGACCAGCGCATAGCCGAGCTTCAGGATCGGCTGCGTGAAGATCACGCGCGGGCCCATGAAGTCGCTGGTGGCGGGCAACCCGACGGCGAGGTCGCACTGCCCGGCCAGCAAGGTCGTGCGCAGGTTGCGCTTGCCGAAGTAGCTGAGCGACCAGACGGTCTCCATCGGCCGGCCGAGCTCGTCGGCCACGGCACGCGCGATCTCGACGTAGAGGCCCGGCGGGCCTTCGTCGGATGCACTGCTGAAAGGCAGGTTGGAGGGGTCGGCGCACAGACGCAGCGGCGGAGCGGCCGCGTCGGCTTGGGCTGACACGCCGGCGAGCGCCATCGCCAGCGTGAGGATGTGGGTGGCCCTCATGATCACAGCGCGAACACGAAGACCGCGCCGCCTTCGGGCGTGGCTTCGGTCATCTTCTTGCCGATGTCGCCCAGGAAGGCCGGGATCGCTGCCGTGCGTCCGACCACCACCGCGACGTACTGCTTGCCGTCCACCGAATACGTGATCGGCCCAGCACCGATGCCCGATCCGAGCTGCGACTTCCACAGCTCCTTGCCGCTCTTGGCATCGTAGGCGTGGAACACGCCGCGCAGGTCACCCCAGAACGTCAGCCCACCGGCGGTGCTCAGCGTGCCGCCGTTGAACGGCAGATCGCTCTTGATGCCCCACACCTTCTTCTGCGCGACCGGATCCCACGCCACCAGCTCGCCGAGGTAGCCGCCGGGGCCGGGCAAGGTCGGGAACTCGGCACCGAGGTAGAACACGCCCTTGCGGTAGTTGACCTCGGAGACGGCCCAGTCCATGCAGACGTTGTTGGTCGGGATGTAGACCAGCCCGGTCTGCGGGTTGAACGACATCGGCTGCCAGTTCTTGCCGCCGATCAGGTTCGGACAGACCCCCTTGACGGGATGGTTAGGGCCTGGACGCTTGTCGGGATCCTCGACCGGCTTGCCCGATGGCAGGTCGATCTTCGACGCCCAGTTGGTCGGCACGTATTTCTCGGCCGAGACGATGCGACCGTTGTCGCGGTTGACGACATAGAAGAAGCCGTTGCGATCGGCCTTCATGTAGACCGGCGTCTTGTTGCCGGCGATCGTCAGATCGGCCAGCACCAGCTCGTTGACGCCGTCGTAGTCCCACGCGTCCTGCGGCGTGGCCTGCACCCACCACTTGATCTTGCCGCTGTCGGCGTCGAAGGCCACCGTGCTCGACGAGTAGAGGTTGCTCAACTTGCCGTAGTTGCCGTCGCCGGTGCTGCGCACTTCGGAGTTCCACGGTCCGGGGTTGGAGGTGCCCCAGAAAACGGTATTGGTCTTCGGGTCGTACGAGCCGACCAGCCACAGCACGGCGCCGCCGTGCTGCCAGCTGTCGCCCTTCCAGGTGTCGTTGTTCGGCTCGCCGGGGCCGGGCACGGTCCAGGTCTTCCAGACTTCGCGGCCGCTGTTGACGTCGTACGCCTGCAGGCTGCCGCGCGCGCCGTACTCGCCGCCACCGTAGCCGGTGATCACCTTGTCTTTCACCACCAGCGGCGGCGACGTGATGACCGAGCCCTGCTTGTAGTCGACCACCGTGGTCGTCCACAGCTCCTTGCCGCTCTTGGCATCGACCGCCGACAGCTTGCCGTCGAGGCGGCCGACGAACAGCTTGCCGTCGGCGTACGTCACGCCGCGGCTGTTGACGTCGCAGCACGCGTACTGCAGCAGGTCGTCCGGAAGCTCGGGCTCGTAGCTCCACTTGCGTGCACCGGTGCGCGCGTCGAGCGCGTGCACGTACTTGGGCCCCCACGACGTGCTGACGTACATCGTGTCGCCGATGACGATCGGCGTCGCCTCGTTGGAGCGCAGCGAGCCGAGCTGGAACGAGTAGGCGAGCTTGAGGCTGCCCACGTTGGCGGTGTTGATCTGCTTGAGCGGCGAGAAGCGCGTGTTGTCGTAGCCGCGGCCGTACATCGGCCAGCCGTCGGCATCGCCGGCGGCATGGGCACCGGCCAGTGCGGCGGCGGCGAGCGCGGCCGACGCGATGGCGGGCAAGAGTGGGTGGCATCGTTGAACCATGGTCGTCGTCTCCAGGTGGGGTTCGTCGGGCGGCGGCACGTGCGTCGCGCGGCCGCCGCTGCGCGTCGAGTGGGTGCTCAGAAGAAGCCGAGCGCGTTCGGCGAGTAGCTGACCAGCAGGTTCTTCGTCTGCTGGTAGTGGTCGAGCATCACCTTGTGCGTCTCGCGGCCGATGCCCGATTCCTTGTAGCCACCAAACGCCGCGTGCGCCGGATAGGCGTGGTAGCAGTTGGTCCACACGCGGCCGGCCTGGATCGCGCGGCCCATGCGGTAGGCGCGGCTGCCGTCGCGCGTCCACACGCCGGCGCCCAGGCCGTACGGCGTGTCGTTGGCGATCGCCAGCGCCTCGGCTTCGTCCTTGAACGTGGTCACCGCCAGCACCGGGCCGAAGATCTCCTCGCGGAAGATGCGCATGTTGTTGTGGCCCTGGAACAGCGTGGGCTGGATGTAGTAGCCGCCGGCCAGCTCGCCGCCGAGTGCTGCGGGGCCGCCGCCACACAGGACCTTGGCGCCTTCCTGCTTGCCCAGATCCAGATAGGTCATGATCTTGTCCATCTGCGCCTGCGAGGCCTGCGCGCCGATCATCGTGTCGGTGTCGAGTGGACTGCCCTGCTTGATGGCGGCCACGCGCTTGAGCGCGCGCTCGACGAAGCGCTCGTAGATCGACTGCTGGATCAGCGCGCGGCTCGGGCAGGTGCAGACCTCGCCCTGGTTGAACGCGAACAGCACCAGCCCTTCGATCGCCTTGTCGAGGAAGGCGTCGTCGGCAGCCAGCACGTCGTCGAAGAAGACGTTGGGGCTCTTGCCGCCGAGCTCGAGCGTGCTGGGGATGAGGTTGGACGCCGCCGCCTGCGCGATCACCTTGCCGGTCGCGGTGGAGCCGGTGAAGGCGATCTTGGCGATGCGCTTGCTGTTGGCCAGCGGCATGCCGGCCTCGCGGCCGAAGCCGTTGACGACGTTGAGCACGCCCGGCGGCAGCAGATCGGCGATCAGCTCCATCATCACCAGCACGCTGATCGGCGTGGACTCCGCCGGCTTGAGCACCACGCAGTTGCCCGCGCCGAGCGCCGGCGCGAGCTTCCACGCCGCCATCAGCAGCGGGAAGTTCCACGGGATGATCTGGCCCACCACGCCCAGCGGTTCGTGGAAGTGGTAGGCGATCGTCTGGCCGTCGATCTCCGACAGCGCACCCTCTTGCGCGCGCACGCAGCCGGCGAAGTAGCGGAAGTGATCGACCGTCAGCGGCAGGTCCGCATTGAGCGTCTCGCGCATCGGCTTGCCGTTGTCCACCGTCTCGGCGTAGGCCAGGCGCTCCAGGTTGGCCTCGATGCGATCGGCGATCTTCAGCAGGACGTTGGCGCGCTGCGCGGGCGGCGTCGCCGCCCACTGCGGCGCCGCGGCGTGCGCGGCGTCGAGCGCGAGTTCGATGTCGGCGGCGCCGGAGCGCGCGGCCTTGGTGTAGACCTTGCCGCTGATCGGCGTGATCACGTCGAAGGTCTTGCCTTCCACCGCCGGCACGAAGCGGCCGCCGATGAAGTTGTCGTACTGGCGCTTGAATTCGACCGGCGCCTGCGGACTGTTGGGGCTGGCGTAGAGCATCTGTCCATCTCCTGATGTGTGGCTGAGGCGGACGCGCTGCCAAAACACCAGCAGCGCGAACCGTGGCGCTCGCCATTGCATCGGCCGTGCCAGGCGTGCTTCAGCGACGAACGACCTGATTTCGCGCAAGGAAACGGTCAGCTAGCGCGTTCAGACTGTCGCGACTCTGTGCTGCGGCACAGACCTGTCACGAAACGCGACAGTCAGGGGCCGGAATTCCGCTCAATCGCTGCGATGCGGCCGGCCACGGACGACAAGAGCGCGCCCACGACGTCTGCATCGGCACCCACGCCGCGCTCAGTCGGCGAAGGAGACAAGGGTATGAATGCGATCGACCACGCCGCCGGTTCGCCTGCTGGGCGACTGCGTGAAGCCCGTCGCCAGCTGCTCCACGACGGCACCGTGGCCAGCGGCGTGCTCGACGCCGGTCTGCTCGACAGCTGGCGGCGCAGCCATGCGCATGGCCTCGCGCCCGACTCCCGCACGCCCGGTGTGCCGCATGCATCGCGCGCACAGCTGTCGCGAGCGGTCGAACGCCAGCACAGCTTCGTCGCCCACGCGCGACCGGTGATGGAGTTCGTCGGCGAGCAGATCCGCGGTTGCGACAGCATCATCATCCTGGCCGATGCGCAGGGCATGCTGCTCGACGCGCTGGGCGACGGCGGGTTTGTCGACAAGGCCGCGCGGGTGGCGCTGCGGCCGGGCGCAAACTGGGACGAGCGCTGGCGCGGCACCAATGCGATCGGCACCGCGCTGGCAACCGGCGCCGCGGTGGCCGTCTACGGCGCCGAGCACTACCTCGAGCGCAATGCCTTCCTCAACTGCGCGGCGGCGCCGGTGGTCGATCCGAGCGGGCAACCGCTGGGCGTGATCGACATCTCGGGCGATCGGCGCGGCTTTCCGCGTCATGCGCTCGGTCTGTCGCGCTCGGCCGCGCGGCTGGTCGAGCACCAGCTGTTTCAGGCGCGCTTCGGCAACGCACTGACGTTGCACCTGCACCGCCACCCTGAAGGACTGGGGACCGTCACCGAAGGCCTGCTGGCCTTGTCGGAAGACGGCTGGATCATCGGCGCCAATTCGGTGGCGCTCGCATGGCTCGGCCTCTCCGTCAGTGCGATCGGTGCCACCACGATCGAGCGCGCGCTGTCGGTCACATTGTCATCGCTCCTCGGTCAGGGCGAACGCGGCCGGCCACTGCCGCAACTCGTGGAGCGCGACGATGGCAGCACGCTGTGGGTGCGCGTCGACGCCGGACGCTCCACCGCCGTGGCGGCGCCGCGCGCGAGCGCAGCGAGAACCGCCGCAGCCAAAGCGCCGGCCGATGGGCTGGCCGCGCTGGACACCGGCGACGGCGCGATGCAAGCGGCGATCTGCCGCGCGCGCCGCGTGCTCGACAAGCCGATCGCGCTGCTGCTGCAGGGCGAGTCCGGTGTCGGCAAGGAGCTGTTCGCCCGCGCGTGCCACGCCAGCGGGCCGCGGCGCGGCCGGCCGTTCGTTGCGGTCAACTGCGCGGCGCTGCCCGAGAACCTGATCGAGGCCGAGTTGTTCGGCTATTGCCCCGGCGCCTTCACCGGCGCCAGCCGCGATGGCGCGCGTGGACGCATCCGCGAGGCCGACAGCGGCACGCTGTTCCTCGACGAGATCGGCGACATGCCGCTGGCGCTGCAAGCCAGGCTGCTGCGAGTGCTGCAGGAGCGTCAGGTGTCGCCGCTCGGTGGCGGCAAGCCGGTGGCGGTGGACTTCCAGCTGATCTGCGCGACGCACCGCCGCCTGCGCGCCGAGGTCGACGGCGGCCGCTTCCGCGAGGACCTGTTCTATCGCATCAACGGCCTGGCGCTGCAGCTGCCGCCGCTGCGCGAGCGCGAGGATATGGCCGCGCTGGTGGCCGCCATGCTGCGCGAGTTGGCGCCTGGACGCGAAACGCAGCTCGCGCCGGACGTGGCGAGCGCGTTCGCCAGCCATCGCTGGCCCGGCAACCTGCGCCAGCTGGCCAACGTGCTGCGCACCGCGTGCGCGCTGATGGGTGACGACGAATCGATGATCGACTGGGAGCACCTGCCCGATGACGTGGCCGAGGAGCTGCGTCGCCATCCGTCGCCGCGCGCGGTCGAGCACAACGACACCGATCTGCGCGTGCAGGCGAACCGCTGCGTGACGCTGGCCGTGCGCGAGAGCCGCGGCAACATGTCGGAGGCGGCACGCCGGCTGGGCATCAGCCGCAACACGCTGTACCGCAAGCTGCGTGAGTCGGGGCTGCAGTCGTCGGCTGTCGCGGCGGACTGCGACGCGTGATGGCGGTTCGCGGCGGCGCCGTGCCGCCGCGCGTTCTCCCACCTACGCAGGCGTGTAGGCAACCCCGTGTGCGCTTGCGACCGTGCCGCCAGACACATCACGGGCTGCGCTGACCGCGTGGCGCAAAGCACTGACCAGCGGCGGCAGCATCGCCACCATGCGAACCAACGAGTTGATGGTCCCGGCGCCAGTCTTCGAGCGTATGTTGCTGACCTGTGTGCGAACGGTTGACAGCGCAACACCGTGCAGCGCGGCGATCTCGACCGGCCGTGACCCGCAGCACAGCCCCCTCAGCACAACCGTCTCGGCACTGGTCAGTCCATGAGACCGGGCAAATGCTTCGACGGATAGCGCTTGGCACATCTGCCGCTTGCCCAGCATCATCAAAGCGCCGACCGGCGATTGGGCAGTGGCAGTGAGCAAGGGCACGACTGCAATCGTCACGCGTTGCGGAGCGTCGCCAAGAGTCATCATGCGCCTTTTGCAATGCCGGCACGCATCATCGATGGCGGTTCGCAAGGTGGCGGAGTCGCGCAGGTTGCGAGCGCGCAATACCGGCCCGTCCAGTCGAAGAGGGTGCTGGGGGTCGAGCTCCACCCGCGCTGCGTGGTTGGCGTGCAGAAGGATCGCACGGCCCGAAACCATCAACATGCCGTAATCGATCTCATTGAGCATCGCGGCAAGCAGGTGCGACGCGGCGAAACCGCCTGGCGAGCGCGTGAAATCCCGGTTGCAGACATCGTGAAACGACGCCTCTGAAAGGTTCGAGGCTTCCACCGAGACAGCATGTTCGAACATCGGAACTCCTCCGTCGCCTCACACCTCCTCGGGCGAGGAACGTGAGGCGCCGAAGACTAGGCACGGATGCCCCGATTGGCTAGCCAATAGTGAACGATTCCCTGTCAGTTTGTGACGCCCCCGGGTCCAACACCTGTCACGGCGACAGCTCGTGGCTGCAGGTTGTTCCTGCCGTTCATCACGTTAGGCACACCCCTGAACGAAGCTCGAGAGCCGCCACGGTTCAGCAGACCATTCGACGCGATACCCCGCCCAAGCCTGCGAATCCGGCATCCGACTTGAAGCACGGA
>DASTZF010000213.1:0-4265 GCA_035764445.1 Burkholderiaceae bacterium | reverse complement strand
GGCGAGGTGGTGCAGGCGGTCCAGACGCAGATGCAGACCAACCGCAACCTGTACGACGGCTACATCAACGACTCGGATCTCATCGGCACGCACTCGCGCCTGCAGTCGGCGGTCAACCTCACCGACTGGATGGCAGGCGAGGGCAAGGACGTGACCCTGCCCACGCTCGACGTCGACGACTTCATCGGCAAGTCGTTCACCACCGGCCCCGACGGGAAGCTCTGGCAGCTCCCCGATCAGCAGTTCGCGAACCTCTACTGGTTCCGCAAGGACTGGTTCGACAAGCCCGACATAAAGGCCAAGTTCAAGGCCAAGTAAGTCTACGACCTCGGCGTGCCGGTGAACTGGAGCGCGTACGAGGACATCGCCAAGTTCTTCTCCGAGGACGTCAAGGAGATCGACGGCAAGCGCATCTACGGCCACATGGACTACGGCAAGCGCGCGCCCGACCTCGGCTGGCGCATGACCGACGCCTGGCTGTCGATGGCCGGCGCGTCGAGCCAGGGCCTGCCGAACGGCCGGCCGATCGACGAATGGGGCATCCGGATGGAGAAGGGTTCGTGCAACCCGGCGGGCGCCTCGGTGTCGCGCGGCGGCGAGACCAACGGCCCGGCCTCGGTGTACGCGATCGCCAAGTGGGACGAGTGGCTGCGCAAGTACGCGCCGCCCGGCGCCGCGGACTACGACTTCTACCAGTCGCTGCCCGCACTGGCCCAAGGCAACGTGGCGCAGCAGGTGTTCTGGTACACCGCGTTCACCGCGTCGATGGTTGCGCCCAAGAAGGACGGCAACAACACGGTCGATGATGCCGGCAACCCGCTGTGGCGCATGGCCCCGTCGCCCAAGGGCTCGTACTGGATCGAAGGCATGAAGCTCGGCTACCAGGACGCCGGCTCGTGGACGCTGTTCAAGAGCACGCCGCTGGATCGCCGCAAGGCCGCCTGGCTGTACGCCCAGTTCACGGTCAGCAAGACCGTGGACACCAAGAAGAGCCACACCGGTCTGACCTTCATCCGCGACAGCACGGTGCGCCATCAGTCGTTCACCGAGCGCGCGCCCAAACTCGGCGGCCTGGTCGAGTTCTACCGTTCGCCCGACCGCGTGCTGTGGACGCCCACCGGCATCAACGTGCCCGACTATCCGAAGCTGGCGCAGCTGTGGTGGCAGCAGATCGGCGACGTGAACTCCGGTGCCTTCACGCCGCAGAAGGCGATGGACCGCCTCGCCGACGAGATGGACCAGGTGATGGCGCGCATGCAGGAGGCCGACGAGAAGGCCAAGACCTACGGCGGCTGCGGACCGCGGCTGAACAAGCCGGTCGATCCGAAGCAGTGGCTCGGCAAGCCCGATGGCCCGAAGGCGAAGCTCGCCAACGAGAAGCCGAAGGGCGTGACGATGCCGTACGAGGAGATCGTCAAGCGCTGGGCGGCCGCGAAGTAAGCTGCCGTCCGTTTCGGCCCGAAGAAACCGAGGGGGCGCGAGGCGCCCCCTCGTTTCAGAAGGCCCATCGCTGAGGCTTCCACTTCTTCGGCCGTGTCTCCACCGACGTGACACTCGAACTCCGCCAAGTCGCGCTGCAGGTCGGCGCCGACATCCACATCCATCCGACCACGCTGGCGTTGGCGCCCGGTGAGTTCAACACCTTGCTCGGCGAGACGTTGGCCGGCAAGACGACGCTGCTGCGGCTGATGGCTGGGCTGGTCAAGCCCACCGCGGGCGAGGTCTGGTTCAGCGGCGCCAACGTCACCGGCGTGCCGGTGCAGCAGCGCGGCGTGTCGATGGTCTACCAGCAGTTCATCAACTACCCGAACCAGACGGTCTACGAGAACATCGCGTCGCCGCTGCGGGTGACGCGCGTGGCGCAGAGCGACGTCAAGGCGCGCGTGGGCCGCATTGCCGAGTTGCTCAAGCTCAGCGCCCTGCTCGATCGCAAGCCGGCCGAATTGTCCGGCGGCCAGCAACAGCGCACCGCGCTGGCGCGGGCGCTGGTCAAGGACGCCGACCTCGTGTTGCTCGACGAACCGCTGGCCAACCTCGACTACAAGCTGCGCGAGGCGTTGCGCGACGAGTTGCCAAGGCTGTTCGCGGACCGCGGCTGCACGGTCGTGTACGCCACCACCGAGCCCGCCGAGGCGCTGCTGCTCGGCGGCCACGTCGCCACGCTGCACGAAGGCCGCGTCACACAGTTCGGCCCGGCGATCGGCGTCTATCGCGAGCCGGTGGACCTGACCAGCGCCCGCGTGTTCTCCGACCCGCCGATCAACGTGGCGGTGGCCATCAAGCGCGACGGCCAGATCGAGCTCGGTGACGCGGCGCGCTGGGCCACCCCGTCTGCACTGAGCACGGCGGCAGACGGTCCGATCACGGTGGCGCTGCGGCCGCACCACGTGCGCCCGGCCAACGGTGGCGGCGTGCCGGTGAGCGGCACGGTGCTGATCAGCGAGATCAGCGGCTCGGAGAGCGTGATCCACTTCGGCCTGGCCGGCGGCACCTGGGTGTCGCAGGCGCACGGCGTACGCAGCCACACAGTCGGTTCGCGCGCCGACTTCGCGCTCGACGTCGAGCACTGCCTGTACTTCGACGGCGCGGGTCGCCGTCTGATGGCGTAGCCATGTGGGCCCCCACGCTCGCTTCGTTGGCTACGGCCGGCGCTTCGCGCCTTCACATCGCTGCGCGATGTGAGCCTGCGCCGCAACTGCCAACGGCGGTTGTCGCTGCCCCCCAAGGGGGCGCTCAGTCGGCTCGGGAGCGGCCCAGCGCCGACTGACATGGCCGCCATTCATCTGAAGCAACTGCGCCACAGCTATCGCGCCGGGCCGCGCGACAACGTGCCCGAGGACTGGGCGCTGCGCGGCCTCGACCTGCAGTGGCGCGACGGCGGCGCCTACGCGTTGCTCGGTCCGTCGGGGTGCGGCAAGACCACGCTGCTGAACCTGATCTCCGGCCTGCTGCAACCCACGCACGGCCGGGTGCTGTTCGGCGAGCGCGACGTCACGGCGCTCGAGCCCGGCGAACGCAACATCGCACAGGTGTTCCAGTTCCCGGTGGTCTACGACACGATGAGCGTGTTCGACAACCTGGCCTTTCCGCTGCGCAACCGCGGCATCGCCGCTGCCGACGTCGACCGCCGCGTGCGGGAGATCGCCGCCCTGCTCGACCTCGACCGCATGCTGCCGCAGCGCGCCTCCGGCCTCACCGCCGACGGCAAGCAGAAGATCTCGCTCGGCCGCGGGCTGGTGCGCGCCGACGTGGCGGCGATCCTGTTCGACGAGCCGTTGACGGTGATCGACCCGCACCTGAAGTGGCGGCTGCGCAGCAAGCTGAAGGAGCTGCACCAGCGTGTCGGGCTGACGATGGTCTACGTGACGCACGATCAGACCGAGGCGCTCACCTTCGCCGACCAGGTGGTGGTGATGATCGACGGCCAGGTGGTGCAGGCCGGCACGCCGGTTGAGCTGTTCGAGCGGCCGCGCCATACGTTCGTCGGCCACTTCATCGGCTCGCCGGGCATGAACGTGCTGCCGTGCCAGGTCGATGCGGCCGGCGTCGTCCGTCTCGATGGTCACGCGCTGCCGGTGGCTTCGCACAGCCCCGCGGTCGCGCGCGACAAGAAGACCGAACTCGGCGTGCGGCCCGAATTCGTGCGCTTCGCCGACAGCGGCCTGCCGGTGCACGTGGAGCGCGTCAGCGACATCGGGCGCTTTCGCATCGTCGACGCCCGCTTCGGCGACCACGTGATCAAGGCTTTGATCGGCGAGGGACGCAACGTACCCACCGACGGCGGCCACATCTCGTTCGATGCGGCGCGCACGCAGCTGTACGCCGACGGCTGGATCGTCGACTGACGGACCGCACGAATGGCCACGACCAAGGTTCAGAACCAGAAGGCCTGGTGGCTGGTGCTGCCTGTGGTGCTGCTGGTCGCCTTCAACGCGGTGATCCCGCTGATGGCGGTGGTCAACTACTCGGTGCAGGAGACCTTCGGCAACAACGAGTTCTTCTTCGAGGGCGTGCGCTGGTTCCAACAGGTGATGCAGTCGGCGCGCTTCCGCGAGTCCCTGCTTCGCCAGCTGCTGTTCACCGCGATCGTGCTGGCGATCCAGCTGCCGCTGGGCGTGGCGATCGCACTGGCAATGCCGCGCAAGGGCATCGGCGTGTCGATCTGCCTGGTGCTGATGGCGATGCCGCTGCTGATCCCGTACAACGTGGTCGGCGCGATGTGGAACATCTTCGCGCTGCCCGACATCGGCCTGATGGGCTGGGGC
>DASTZF010000212.1:0-14955 GCA_035764445.1 Burkholderiaceae bacterium | reverse complement strand
GCCAGTTGTCGGAGCCACAACCCGAACTGCTCCGGCAGCGAGCGGTCGAGCCCGTACAGGCGCTGCGCACGCGCGATGTCGTCGGCCGTGGCCTGGTCGCCCAGCAGCACGGCCACCGGGTCTCCGGGCGCCGCACGGGTGAGCGCGAACACCAGCACCGCCACCAGCGAGAGCACGACGAGCATGCCGCCCAGACGGGTCAGCACGAAACGCCACATCGCTCAGCGCTCGACTGCCAATGCGAATCGGAAACCGGTCGACGCCAGCCTAGTTCTTGAGCGTGGTGTTCCAGAAGAAGGGATAGGTGTGCGGGGCGTACCCCTGCAGCGACGGCGAGCGCGCCGAGAGACTCGCGAACTTGCCCACGTGGATGTAAGGCACCTCGTCGTAGACCACCTGCTGCACCTTGCCCCACAGCGCGCCGCGCTTGGCCGGGTTGGCTTCCTGGTTCAGCGCGGCCAGCGCCTGCGCCTTGGCCGGCGAGTTCCACCAGCCCGGCGCGCCGTCGCCGAGCTGCGGCGGCGAGAGCATCGGCTCGGGGAACAGGCCGGAGTGGGTGATGTAGATGTCCCACAGCTTCGGATCACCCCGGCGCTGCAGCAGCGTGGCCCACTCCACCACATTGAGCTCGGCCTTGAAGCCGGCGCGCTTCAACTGCTCGGCCATGATCAGCGCCAGGTTGTAGTGGAAGTCGTATTGCCGGCTGGTCAGGATGCGCACCGCGTCGCCCTTGTACCCGGCCTTCTCGGCCATGGCCTTGGCCTTCTTCGCGTCGCGCTCGTTGTAGCTTGCGGTGCCAGCGTCCGAATAAAACGGCGTGCCCTTGGGGAAGTGATTGCCCTCGGCGATGAAGAATCGGGTGTCGCCGAAGCCGCCGGCCAGCATCTCGCCCGGGCCCAATGCCAACTGTGCCGCCTGGCGCACGGCCTGCTGCGACATCGAGCCCTCCTTGGTGTTGAACACCAGGTACGGGAAACCGAACGACGGCGTGAGCAGGGGCACCACCTTGCCCGGCGCCTTTTCCAGCCGACCCAGTGCCTCGATCGGGAGGAGATCGGCATAGTGAAACTGGCCTGCCAGCGCGCCCTCGACACGCGTGTTGGCGTTGGGAACCGGCACGAACCGCAGCTCATCCACCGACGCCACGCGCTTGCCACCGTAGCCACTGGCCGCTTCCTTGCGCGCCGAGTAGCCGTCGAATCTGGCGAGCAGCACGTACTGGTCGGGCTTGCGCTCCTTGAATTGGTACGGCCCCGTGCCGACGAAGTCCTTGAGCGGCTGCGCGAGCGACTCCTTGGCCATGATGGCTGCCATGCCCGACGGCATGGCCAGCTGCGCCAGCAGCGGCGCATAGGCGTTCTTCAGCGCGATCTCCACGGTGAGCGGCCCCTTGGCAGCCAGGCTCTCCACCTGAGCGTTGACCGACTTGCCGCGCGGCGACACCTCCATCCAGCGCTTGAGGCTGGCCACCACGTCGTCGGCATCCAGATCGCGACCGCTGTGCAGCTTGACGCCCTTGCGCAACGTGATGCTGTAGAGCTTGCCGTCCGACGACACCTTGGGCATGCCCTCTGCCAGCATCGGCACCAGATTGGCGTTGGCGTCGAAGGTGTAGAGCGTCTCGTAGACGTGCTGCATGATGATGCACACGAGGTCGGCCGGCGTGGACTGCACGTCCAGTGTCGGTGGTTCGGCGACCATGGCCAGATTGAGCGCCGATTTGGCCTGCGCACGCGCCGACACGGGCACCGCGATGGCGATGACCGCCGCGAGCGCGGCCAGGGTCGCAACGCTGCGGCGATGGACTGCGACTGTCATGGAGTGGCCCTCCGTCGTGAAAGCAAATTTCAGATGAGGGGAGGGTAAGGTACGAACCCCGGTTCGCACGACTCGGGTGAACCCGCAATCTCAGGGGGCGGCTGGCTGAAATTCCGTTTCAGCCTGGTCGCTGCCGCTGGGCCCGCCTGCTGTCGGGGTCGTTCCAGCAGTCGATGGGTCGCCCAAGCCAGTGGGCCTGGGCATACCGATTGCTGCGACGCCGCGCGATCGGTCGCAGCAGCGAGGCAGGACATGAACTTCTATGCCTTCAGGTCGGGCGCTCTGGTCATCGCCGCGTGCGTGTTGTTGCCTTGCATGGGAGCCTTGGCTCAGACCCGCGCCACGCCTAGCGATGTGGCGGCGCAACCCAAGGCCGGCGGCACAAAGTTGACCAGCAATGACCGCAAGTTCCTCGTAGACGCCGCAATGGGTGGCATGGCTCAAGTGGAATCGGGCAGGCTGGCCCAGCAAAAGGCGGCATCCAATTTGGTCAAGCAGTTTGGTGGGCGCATGATGACCGACCACGGCCAGGCCAACGATGAGCTCCAGCAGATCGCTGAGTCAAAAGGCGTGACACTGCCGACCGAACCCGATCCGTCGACACGCAAGGAGTTGGACAAGCTGGCCAACCTTTCTGGCGCTGCATTCGATCGGGAGTACATGGCCCGCATGCTTGCAGATCACCGCAAGGATGTTGCGGAGTTCAAGAAGGCCTCCGAATCGGCGAAGGACGGCGAGATCAAGGCATTTGCCAGCAAGACCTTGCCGACGCTGGAGGATCACCTGAAGCAGGCGCAGTCCCTTAACGGCAGCGTCTCATCGTCGTTGCGGCCATAGCTACGTCGTTCGTGCCACTGCCTCGCGCTGACACGGCATCCGGTGCGTCAATCGAAGCGCGTCCGAGTCGCGTGCTTCAAGTCAGGGGACGACGCGGCCCTACTGGATCAATTCATCCGCACGCAACAGCAGCGTCTGCGGAATCGCCAGGCCGAGCGCTCTCGCGGCCTTCATGTTGATCACCAGTTCGAACTTGGTTGGCTGTTCGATCGGCATCGTCGCCGGGCTGGACCCCTTGGCGATCCGATCGATGAAGGCTGCGGCACGACGATACAGAACGGCCAGTTCGGCCCCATAGGACATGAGACCACCCCGATCCGGATAGACGCGCAGGGCGTACATCGCGGGCAGCCGATTGGCGTTTGCGGCGCGGACGACTTCCGACGCATGCTCGAACAGCAGCGCGCCACTGACAACGAGCAATGAAGCGGCTCCGGCTGCTTTGGCCGACGCGCAAGCCGGTGCGATGGCCGCGCGATCGGGCGTGTTGAATGGCAACAGTTGCCAGCCCTGTGCTGCGGCAGCAGACCGAGCGGCCCGCCATGAGCCCATGCTCGTGTCCTCCCACAACACCGCGATCGGCGCGGTTCCCGGCACCAACTCTCTGAGGAGCTCCAGGCGCTTGCCGACGAGATCGACCTGTTGGAGCGTGATCCCCGTGATGTTGCCGCCAGGCGTTGCGAGCGAGGCAACGAGCTTTTCTTCGACGGGATCCATGGCCCCGCCGACCATGACAACCGGAATCCTGCTGGTTACGCGGCGCACGGCCTCGACCGTGGGTCCTGCCGCCACGATCACGTCGACGTTCGCGGTCACCAGTTCGCGCGCGAGAGCAGCATAGTGGTCAGCGCGCCCCTCGCCACTGCGGCCCTCGAGCACCACGTCGGGTCCGTAGCGGTAGCCGAGGTCGCGAAGACCTTGCAGAAGCGCCCGGGCTGATGCGTTGGTAGGTTCGGGTCCGCTGATGCCCTGACTCGGACCTCCCCCGGCAGAAAGGAAGCCCACCCTCAGGGGCTTGCGGAGCTCCTGAGCCTTGACGGTCGAGTTGAGCGCGGCGGCTAAGAACGGCAAGCCGAGCAGTAGCCGTCGTCGGTGCATCGTCGATGGTCGGGCGTCCAGTCCACGAGTATTGCCCGCAGCAACCGCTCTCGTCCAGCGAGCGCCACCCCATCGCCCGTTCCGAAAGAACGTCTGCGGCGGTCGGGGCGAGCGTCGTCTTGGTCGCCTCCTGGCCGCAAGTCGACATTGGAGACCGGCCTCTCCTGTGCCTGCGCGAGGCATCGCTTCGCAGCCTGTATCGTCACACCATGAGCCTGCGCGTGGAGTGCTGCACGGGCGACTGCGGTGAGCCCGAGCCGACCGCCTTCTGGTTCGGCGCCCGGCGATTGGTCGTGCGCGCAGTCGTCGACCGTTGGTTTGGGCAGACGCAACGTTGGTTCAAGGTTGAGGCCGACGACGAGCAGACCTACGTCCTTCGACACGACGAGGCCATCGGGGAATGGGTCCTTGCGGCACTCACCCGCCGTATTGACTGACCACGCCAGCGACCTTCCAAAGACGGCGTTCGGCCAACAGCGGTATTTGGTCAATCGATCCGTCGCGTGCACCGCAATGTGGACGGCCCCTTGTGAATCGGCGCTGGGGTAGTTTCGCGTGCGTACTCGATCAGGCGCCATCTTTCGATCAACCTTAGACTTTGCGAGTTACCGATCCGTCTGGAGCCAGACGTCTCCCTCTCCAGCTCTTGGATGCCATGCCTGTATCGAGTCATCTGCAAGGCGCCTGTGTGTGGAAGGGCGCGGAGATGGTTGACCACCCGCGTTGGGCCAAGGAGTTTCCGCCTGCGGTGCTCGATCAGACTGATCGCGCGACCAAAGAAGTCATGGGACTTGACTGGTGGCTGATCAACCGCGAGCGCTTCGCGCTGCCCGGTTCAGAGGCGTTCTTCGACGAGGTGCGCGAAGAGCTTGAGAACGGATGCGGGATGGTGAGAGTGCGCGGCCTCGACGTGAAGCGATACAGCCAGGAGCAGCTTCGCCGCGTCTGGTTCGGGTTGGGTGCTCACTTGGGCGCGCCGCTGTACCAGAATTGCCGTGGCGAAGTGATGCGCGAGATCAGGGACGAGGGAACGGGGGTTGGCGCCAAGCTGTACGGTGCCACGGTGGATGCCTCCGGTCAGCAGTTCCTCTCCTCGGGCGCACGCACGCTGTCATCCGGGCAGCTGAGGTTTCATACGGATCGCTGCGACGTGGTTGGCCTGCTTTGCGTGCGCCAGGCCGCCGAGGGTGGCGTCAGCAAGCTGGCCAGCAGTGCGACCGTCTACAACGAGCTGCTCGAGCGGCGCCCCGACCTGCATGCGCTGCTCTGTCGGCCGATCCCGCGCAGTCGCTTCGGCGAGGAGGCCGGTGGCGAGCACATCGTCTACGACTTGCCGATCTTCGGCGTGCGCGAGGGCAAGCTGACCAGTCACTTCTCGCTCACCTACATTGAGAGCGCTCAGCTGCTGCCCAGCGCACGGAAGCTGAGTGCCGCGGAGCACGAGGCGATTCGGTTGCTGATGGACGTTGCCGAGGAGCAGTGCTTCGAGATGCGCTTTGCGCCCGGCGACGTTCAACTCCTGAACAACCACGTGATCTATCACGGCCGCACCGCGTTCAAGGACGATGCGTCGACCGGAAACGATCGCATGCTGATGCGTTTGTGGCTCGGCATGCCCAACTCCCGTGCGCTGCCGGAGGATCATGCGGTTCTTTGGGGTGACGTCAGCGCTGGCAGGCCGCACGGTGGCATCGCGCAGCCCGCGGTCGCAGCTCCTGAAGGCCCGGGCTTGAAATCGGCCTTGGACCCGCTCACATGATGCTGGTGAGCGTTCTGGTCGCACTCGGGATCGTCATCATCATTTTGATGGTGACTGGCGCAGCGTTGGCCGCCCCGACTCTGGCGCGGGCCTGGCGCCGGCAGCGCATCGCCCGTCAACCGTTCCCGGCCGCCTGGCGCGATATCGTGCGTCGCCACGTGCCGCTGGCGCGCGAACTGCCCGCCGGGCAACAGCTGCGCTTGAAGAAGCACATCCAGGTGCTGTTGGCAGAGGTGCCGTTCGTCGGTTGCGCGGGTCTGGAAGTGAACGACGAAGTACGCGTCACGATCGCTGCGCAGGCTGCGTTCCTGCTGCTGGGACGTGGTGGTTCGTTCAGCAACTTGCGCGAGGTGCTCGTCTATCCGGGCCACTTCGTCGTGCCGCGCAGCGAGGTGGGCGCCGGCGGCGTGGTCCATGAGGCCCGCGACGTGCTGGCCGGCCAGAGTTGGCAGCGCGGCCAGGTCATCGTGGCCTGGGACGCGGTGCTCGACGGAGCGGTCGATGCGCACGATGGTGTCAATGTCGTGATGCACGAGTTTGCACACCAACTCGATCAAGACACCGGCCCCGCCAACGGGGCACCGTATGTGGGGCGCGGCACCGTGCAACAGGCCTGGGCGCGCGTGATGAACCGAGAGTTCGACGAGTTGCGCGCGCGCCTGGCACGCGCGGAGTCAACCCTCATCGAGCCCTATGCAGCGACCAGTCCCGCCGAGTTCTTCGCCGTCACGACCGAGCTCTTCTTCGAAAGACCCGAAGCGCTGGCCGGCGAGCGCCCCGAACTGTACGAGCAACTCAAGCGCTGCTACCGCTTGGACCCGGCGTCCTGGTAGCGATCGGTCCGATACGCTCCAGTAGGCAGACAGCGACCGAGTGCTGGCGGCCCAATAGCGATGGGAGCCGACGCCGACTCCGGTCGCGCGAAAAGAGTGCTCCGAAGTCGGCCCTTCAGACTCGGCCCCTACCGGAGACTCATCACCGCAGCGCCGGCGCCCGCAACATTGGTGGGCGCCGCGAGATCGCCCGGCGCGCTGGCAGCGGGCGCGGCATAGATGATCTTGGCGGCAGGCTCTGCTACTCCGTTCGCCGCTGCACAGACCACCACGACGCAAACAGACGAGAGCACCATAGTCACGATCGTCCCTGCTACGACCGCCAGCTCCGCTCGAGACGACGGGCTCGCGAGTTTGGCTTCTTCCATGATTCCCCCTGTCGAGCCGAACACCGGCCCCCAATGAGGTGCATTGAACTCCGGACACTCAATGCGGAGAAGTTGGGACGCTCCCGACTGGGACGGCTACTAGCGGCACAGGGGTCGATGGCTACGCGTCCCTCGGACGGATGTTCTGGTTGTGGTGGAAGACGTTGTCAGGGTCGTACGTGCTCTTCACGTCCGCCAGCCGGTCGTAGACGGAGTCGCCGTACGCCTCGTGGACCCGATCGGGTTCTTCATCGCCACCGAGGAAGTTGACGTAGACGCCTTGGCGGAAGGGGCCAAGTGCGGCGAAGAAGCCCCTTGTCCAAGCGGTGTCCCGGTCGCCGAAGTCCTCGCCGGGCCGCCACACGGCATCGAGCGTGATCGCGTGCGACGCCTGCCGGTTCCCGAACGCCGTCACGCGCTCGGCCACTCGGCCCACCGCTCCCTTCAGATGGAACATCGCCACGTACGACCGCGGCGAACGGCAGGAGAACGCGTGCTCGGCAATCACGTCGATGAGTTCGTCGCGAAGCTCCGGGAGGTGGGTGGACTTCCAGTAGTAGTTCCAGCCGTGGACGACGGTCGAGTCGAGCGCACTTTGGAATTGCACGTACGGCGTGGGCCCGATCAAGTCGAGGAGCGGAGTCCGGAATGCACGCAGCGGGCGGAGCATCTGCTCACCGTCGTCGATCGGCCCCGCATAGCATGTACCGATCATCACCACCGGGCGCCAGTGCAGTTCCTCGGGTATGACCGGTAGCGGTGGCGCGGTGCCGAATCTGACGACCGTGCCGAGTTCGTCGGGAGCGTCGCGGACGATGTCGCGGTAGACACGGAGGACTTCCCTGGCGTCGCTTGCGTCCCAGAGGATCGGCCCGGCGAGAACGGTTGGCCCAACGGGGTGGAGCCGGAACTCGAACGAGGTGACCACGCCGAAGTTGCCGCCGCCGCCTCGCAACGCCCAGAACAGGTCGGGGTGCTCGTCGGCGGAAGCGCGCAACCGCTCGCCCTCGGCCGTCACCACATCTGCGGCGACGAGGTTGTCGACCGTGAGGCCGTGCTTGCGCATCAACCAGCCAACGCCACCGCCGAGGGTGAGGCCGGCGACTCCGGTGTGACTCACGATTCCGCCCGTGGTGGCCAAACCTCGCGCCTGCGTCTCGCGGTCGACGTCGCCCCACAGTGCGCCGCCTTGCACCCAGGCCCTGCGGCCCGCGGGATCGACGCGCACGGCCCGCATCGCCGAGAGATCGATGACGATCCCGTCGTCGCAAACGGCGGTGCCTGCCACGTTGTGGCCTCCTCCCCGTATGGCGATCTCCAGATCGTGGTCGCGGGCGAAACGCACGGCCGCGACCACGTCGGAGGTCCCGATGCAGCGGGCGATCAGGCGCGGTCGCCGGTCGATGGCACCGTTCCAGACTGCACGGGTGATGTCGTAGTCGGCATGGTCGGGACCGATGAGCCGACCTCGAAAACCGTCGATTTGCACGGTGGTTGGCTCCTTGCTCCGGTGGCCGACTTCCGCGGTCGTCGCTGTCATCATCGTGACCTCCTGTGTAGACAGCCCCATCGGAGCACGGCGGACCGCGCCGGTGAAGTCAAGAATCTGGACTTCACAACCGAAGGCGGGCGCGCAACACTGGCGTCGTGAGAACGTACGGCCAATACTGCCCCATCGCCCGTGCATCCGAGATCTTCGCCGAGCGCTGGACGCCGCTGATCGTCCGCAACCTGCACCTTGGCTGCGGAAACTTCAGCGAGATCCTGGAGGGCGCGCCCGGGCTCTCGCGCACGCTGCTCTCACTGCGACTCGAGCAGCTCGAGCGGTTTGGTCTCGTCGAGTCGGCACCAAAGCCCGCTGGGCGCGGGCGCCACTACGAGCTCACGTCTGCAGGCCACGAGCTCTTCACCGTGTGCCAGTCGCTCGGCGAGTGGGGGGCGCGTTGGCTCGAGATCGCTCCGGAGCACCTCGATCCCTTCGTGGCCCTGTGGTCGATGTGCAATGCGCTGCGGCGCGACCAGCTTCCAGATCGACGCGTTGTCATCCGCTTCGACTTCACCGGCCGCCCCCGCCTCGAGCGCTACTGGCTGATCATCGAGTTCGGTGACACCGAGATTTGCAAGACACACCCCGGCTGGGACGAAGACCTCTACGTGACGGCGCAAGCCGAAGCCTTCGTCAAGTGGCACGCCGGCCAACTCACTTGGGCCCAGGCTACTCGCGAGGGCCGCATCCAACTCCACGGCCCTGTGTCGCTCGTGAGAGCCTTCCCGACCTGGAACGCCCGCAGCATGTTCGCCCACATCAGGCCGGTTTCCCGCACCCCTGTGGCTTCCCCAGCTTGAGCCACGGACCGTTCACTCGATCGAAAGACTCACGACCAACAGCAACGGGTCGCCAGCTGTCCGTCGGGTACGGCGCACACCATCTCTTGTACGTGCTCAGTCGACGTTCAATGTGTTGACGGTCGTGGGGCTTGCGAGCAGCGGATTGGGTGAGCCCGCTCCGACCTGCCCTTCGGTGTTATTCCCCCAACCGCGCACGGTGCCGTCGCTGACAACCGCGAAAAGTGTGGCGCGGTCCGGATGATGGCCGACGGCGATGTCGATGATGTGGCCCAGGCCGGGCGTCGTGGTCGGCAGCGCGGCGAAGGACGGCGACAACGGCGCGGTGCCGTTGCCAAGTTCGCCAAAAGCATTGCTCCCCCAGACCATCGGCACACCATTGGTGGGCAGGGCCATTGAATCTTGTCCGCCGGCAGCGATCCGAACTGCATCGGCAATCCCGCTCACCGCCACCGGCGTTGGCCGATCTGTCGTGGAAGCATCGCCCAGCTGGCCCTTTGCATTGGCGCCCCAAGACCATACGGTACCGTCACCACGCAAGGCCAGGGTGTGCTCGAAGCCGGCCGCGATCGCCACGACGCCGGTCAAGCCGGCCACCGCGACCGGTGACGACTGGTTCACTGCGCTGCCATCGCCGAGCTGACCCTTGTTGTTGCGACCCCAGGTGCGTACCGTGCCGTCGCTGAGCAGCGCCACCGAATGCGTGCTCCCGCAGGCCAACGCGATCGCGTTGCTCAAGCCATTCACTGGCTGCGGCATCGTGATCACCGTGCCGCTCGACGCACCGAGGCCCAGCTGACCGGAGGTGTTGTTGCCCATCGCCACCACGGTGCCATTGTTCAGCAGGACGAGCGTGTGGGCGCCACCCGCGCATGCCCTCACGGCGCCGGCGATCCCCGGGATCGTAGTGGGGCTGACCAGATCGTTCTGATTGCCTTGACCCAACTGACCAAAACTGTTGAAGCCCCACGCGAGCACGGCACCGGTATCCTGGACCGCCACGGAGTGCTTGCTGCCGCTCGAGATCTGAGCGACACCGGTGCCGGGCAGTGAACCCGGTACATCCCGGTCGTCGGTCGGCGCTCCGCCGTCGCCCAGCTCGCCTGTGAACTCGGTTCCCCACGATCGCATGCTGCCGTCGGCCAGCCGTGCGACGGCGACCGATAGGCCCATTGCGAGTCTCGGGGGGCCGGACGCCACGCGCAGCTGTGCATCGTTGCTGGTCATGCTGCCCAAGGCGTTGCTGATCACCACACGCAGGTGCGCCCGATCGTCGTTGGATTGCGCCGCGGCCACGATGGCCGTGGCGGCAGTCGCTCCGGGGACATCGATCCATGTGAGACCGCCGTCATCCGAGCGCTGCCACTGATAGCTCAGCTGGCCACTGCCGCTTGCCGTGACCGAAAACGTTGCATCGGATCCTGGCAGCACGATCGCGAACTCGGGTTGAGAAGTGATCGAAGGGGCGGCGGCCGGGGACGGGGCAGGCGACGGAGATGGCGCGGGTGCCGGAGACGGTGAAGGAGATTGCACGGGAGCTGGTGAGGGGGCGGGTGACGACGCTCCGCCGCCCCCACCCCCGCAGCCAACCATCGAGGCCGCTGCCAGCATCAGTGCCGCGACTCGCAGCATCGGTTGCGCCGAGGTGAGCTGATCGAACGGATGATTTGTCATGGCCCCTCCTGGTGGGGACCGAGCGGCGGATGCGGCGCACCCGCGGCATCGCTCAGTCGAGGGGCATGCTGGCCGTTCGCCGCGCAGAAAGCTTGACGAGAGTCTGAGTGAGTGCTGATATCTTCCTAACGCATCAAGGGATGGCCACCGAATGCGACCGTACGAGTCGCCACGCGGAAGGGTCATGAGAGGGATACATCGCTGGCGCTTTGGGCCCTTCGATGTCGATGTCACAGAGCATCGACTGCTGAAGCACGGCCGCGTGGTGCCAATGACGCACAAGGCGTTTTCGCTGTTGGTCTCCCTGTTGCATCGGCCTGGCGAGCTGGTGAGCAAAGCCGATCTTTTCGAGCAAGTCTGGCCCGGTGTGGTCGTCACCGATGCCGCGTTGTCCCGCGCGGTCCACGAGGTGCGGTCGGCTCTTGGCGACAGCGCAAGCGAGCCGACCTACATCGCCACGGCGCATGGTCTGGGGTTTCGCTTCATCGCGCCGCTCGTCGACGAAGGCGCTGCGCCCAGCGCCGCCAGCCGCTGGCTGGTCGGCAGGGAAGCCGGGCTTGAGCGCCTGGATGCGGCGCTGGCCGCCGTGCGCCTGGGGCAGCGCCGGACGGTGCTGGTCAGCGGTGAGCCGGGCATCGGCAAGACTGCGCTGGTGGAGGCCTTCGTTGCGCGTCACGCCTCGGGCCACGCAGCGCCGTGGATCGCGCAGGGCCGCTGCATCGAGCACTACGGTGCGGGCGAGGCCCATCTGCCGGTGCTTGAGGCCCTTGAGCAGCTGGCGCAGCGTGCGGGCCCGGCCGCCTTCGTCGATACGTTCGAGCGCTACGCGCCGAGCTGGTTGTCGCAGCTGCCGTGGCTCGCCCGCAAGGCGCGCGTCGGCGCCAGCGAGCGCACCGACGGCGAGACCACGCCGCAACGCATGTCGCGCGAGCTGGCGCACGCGCTGGACATGCTGTCGCTGCGCACGCCGATCATGCTGTGGCTGGAGGACCTGCATTGGAGCGATCCGTCGAGCCTCGAACTGGTGGCCTTCCTGGCCGGGCGGCGCGATCCGGCGCGTCTGCTGCTCATTGCCAGCTTCCGCCCAGCCGAGGCCATCGGGGCGCTGCACGAACTGGCGCTGCGCCTCGTGCAGCGCCAACAGGCCGAGGAACTGGCGTTGCGCGTGCTGTCGCCGCGCGAACTCGCGCGCTATCTGGCGCTGCGCTTCGGCAGCGCCGACCGCATGCCGCTGGACGATCTGGCCGCCTTCATTCATCGCCGCAGCGAGGGCAACGCGTTGTTCGCCGTCTCGATCATCGACGAGCTGGTGCGTGGCGGCGAACTGGTCGAGGAGCAGGGCCGCTGGCGCCTGGCAACCGGCCTGCCGGACTTGAGCGAGCGGCTGCCCGACAGCTTGCGCCGCCTGGTGCACCAGCAGCTCGAGCAGCTCGCGCCGGACGATCGCCGGCTGGTCGAGGCGGCCGCGGTGGTCGGCGCGCATTTTTCGGCGGCGGCGGTGGCCGCCGCTTTGCAGGCCGACGCGACCGATACCGAAGAGCGCTGCACGACCCTCGCGCGCCAGGGACGGCTGCTCGAGCAGCAGCCGGTCGTCGTTTGGCCAGACGGTACCGCGCATACTGGGTTCCGCTTCCTGCACGCGTTGCACTGGCAGGGGGTGCAGGAGCGCGTACCCGAAGGCCGCCGCACGGAGTGGCAGCGCCGTATCGCGTACCGGCTCGAGCAGGCGTATGACGGGCAAAGCACAACCGTGGCAGGGGAACTGGCGTTGCGCTTCGAGGCGGCGCGCGAGGTCGAGTGCAGCCTGCGCTATCGCCGGATCGCGGCGTCGGCGGCGCTTGGGCGCTGTGCCTATCCAGAAGGCATCGAGCAATTGCGGCGTGGCCTGGCGCTGGTGCCCGCGCTGCCACTCGAGCGGCGCGAGCGCGAAGAGCTGGACCTGCTGCTGCCGCTCGGAGCGGCCCTGATGGTGGCCGCAGGTTACGCGGCCGTCGAGGTCGGCACGGTCTACGACAGGGCCCTCGCGCTGTGCGCCAGCTGCGGCGGGCCGCAGGACCTGATGCGAGCGCTGCGGGGACAGTGGAACGTGGCCATCATCCGCTCCGACATGCCGACCGCGCGCGCCGCTGCCGAGCGGCTGCTCGCCCAGGCACACGCTCTGGACGACGAGCGCATGCGCGTGGATGCGCACAGCAAGCTAGGCCAGACCTGTCTGCACCAGGGCGAGTTGCAGGCAGCGCGGCTGCATCTCGAGCGCTCGCTCGAGGCGCCGCCGGCGGCGGGGGATCGCGCCGCTGCACGCATGGCGCCGCGCGCTGCTGCCTACCTGGCCTGGGCGTACTGGTCCGGCGGCGAGCCGCGGCGCGCCGCCGAGACCTGCGCGCGCGCATTGGCACTGGCGGAACACGCCGACAGCCCGCATTCGAAGGCCTTCGCGCTTGGCTATGTCGCCTGGGTGCACGTGCAACGCGGAGAGCTTGCGATCGCCCAGCCGCTGGTGACCGAGCAGTTGCGGCTGGCGCGCGATTACGGGCTGCTGTACTGGCAACAGGTCGGCGAGCACCTGGCTGGCCATATTCAAGCCAAGCAGGGAGCGCCCGCCGCTGGCATTGCCCTGATGCGGGAGGCCATCGATTCGATGCAAGCCACGGGCGGCAAGGTCGGCGTGCCCTATCTGTTCTGCATGCTGACGGAGGCCGCGCTGGCAAGCGGCGATCTCGACCAGGCTCGCGCCGCTATGGGCGCGGCCGCCGCCCTGAGCCAGAGCAGCGGCAATGCGCTGTATGCGCCCGAGGTGCCGCGTCTGCTGGGCCTCATTGCGCAAGCCGACGGTGCCGATCTGGCCGCCGCGCGTCGCCAGTTCGAGCATGCGCTGGCCATCGCGAATCGCCAGGGGTCACCCGCGCTCGCGCTGCGCGCCGCGTTTTGCCTGGCGCGACTGTTCGCGCAGCAGGGCGATCTAGCGGCCGCGATCACAGGATTGCGCGCGGCCCGCAACGCCTTCCCGGCCGACGCCGATGGCGAAGACGTGACCCAAGCCGATGCGCTGCTGAGCGAGCTGGAGTCGCGCGCGCAGGCGTCTACACCGAGCCCGCTGGCCGGGCAGCGCTAGGCACGGGGTTTTTGGCGGGGCGGCCATCTGCGAGGTCAGTTGCAGCCGACGATGAAGGACTGGCGGCTGCTGCCGGTCCCGGTCGAACCGGTGGCACACCCTGCGCTCACTGCCACCGATGTGCCCATGCCGTCGTTGTAGTAGTTCGCTCCGCCGCCCGATTGGCCCCTTGCGGCGCGCGCAGCCGCATAGGCATTGCCCACCGGCATCGGACTGCCCTCGAGCCCGAAGTATCCAGTGGCACCATCGAGCCACCATCGCCCCGGCACCACCGATCCAAGCAGCCTGTGGATGTACATGGCCTCGGCCATGTTGATCTGGCGGCCGTTGATGGACACGCCGGTGGTTCCGGCCGAAGCGCTCGGCGACAACGTACCGTAGTCGTGCCCCGGCCGGATCACGCCGAACGCCTCGCGCCCCTGGACGCCCCACAACCCGCTGCGCGAGTCGTACCAGAAGTTTCCGGCCAGCGGCGCCACGCCATAGAGCTGCATGAACTGGCTCTTCTGCTGATCGGTGAGCACGATGCCATTGATGACCGTGCGCGTCGGAGCGTTCTGGGCGATGACGGACGACGCCGCTGTGATGGCCAGCAGCGCGAGGACGTGGACGATGCGCGTCATGACATGAGTCCTTTCCACGGCAGAGGTCAGAGGCAGGACCGCCTCAGTAGCCCAGCGACACGGGCGCGGCCAGCGGCGCGGCGGCGGCGACGTTGCCGGCAACGCCGTCGCCATTCAGCCCGCCCGGGCCGGCAGCGTCGCCCCACCAGTTGTCCCGTGCCATCAGCTGGCCGCTGATGGTTTGGTTGCGAATGCCGACGCCGGCGTTGCCGGTGAGGTTGCAGCTCGAAACGGAGAGCTGTTGCTGGCTGTCGTCGGTCCACACCAGGCCGTCGCCCGCACTGCCGGAAATCTCGCACGAGCTGATGTTCAGAGTATTCGCAGCGCCCATCACCCTAACCCCCTGGACACGCACTGCGTCGCCACGGGAGCCCAGCACACGCGCCCCGAACGAGAAAGCGCTTCCCATGGGGGTGTTGTCCGGCACGATCTCCACCGCGGGGCAGCCTGGCCCGCCGAAGCGTTCGACGACCACCCGTTCGACGAC
>DASTZF010000211.1:0-7286 GCA_035764445.1 Burkholderiaceae bacterium | reverse complement strand
GGCACTCTCGCTCCGTCACGCTGGCACCGAACCTTCGGCGATTGCGTTGTACCTGGAGGCGCGGCCATGACCGACAAGCATCTGTCCACCCAGTTCGACGCCGAGCTGAGCTCGATCTCGGCACGCGTGCTCGAGATGGGCGGCCTCGTCGAATCGCAGGTTGCCCAGGCGGTGCACGCGCTGTCGACCTTCAGCGGCGACGTCGCGACGGTGGTGCTCGAGAACGAGCAGCGCGTCAACGCGATGGAGGTCGAGATCGACCGCGACCTGTCGACCATCATCGCGCGCCGGCAACCGACCGCGCGCGACCTGCGGCTGCTGATCGCGGTGTCCAAGACGATCGGCAACCTCGAGCGCATCGGTGACGAGGCGGCGCGCATCGCGCGTACCGTGCAGCGCCTGCTCAACTCGGGCGTTTCCAGCCGCATGCGGCTGCCGGTGTCGGACCTGTCGTTCGAATCGGAGCTGGCGACCCACCAGTTGCGCAAGGTGCTCGACGCGTTCGCGCGGCTTGACGTCGAAGCAGCGCTCGACGTGCTGAAGCACGACGACCAGATCGACCGCGAGTTCGATGGCCTGATGCGCAAGCTGATCACCTACATGATGGAAGATCCGCGCACGATCTCTGCGAGCATCGACTTGGTGTTCGTCGCCAAGGCGATCGAACGGGTCGGCGACCACGCCAAGAACCTGGCGGAGGTCATCATCTACATCGTCAAGGGCGCCGACGTGCGGCACATCTCGCCCGAGACGGCAGAAT
This sequence comes from Burkholderiaceae bacterium, assembly GCA_035764445.1. Taxonomy (GTDB): domain Bacteria; phylum Pseudomonadota; class Gammaproteobacteria; order Burkholderiales; family Burkholderiaceae_C; genus JAEUPI01. Next base: position 6,526 of record DASTZF010000211.1, on the reverse strand, counting down.
CGATGGCACGCTGAGGCCCGACGACGATGAGCCGGATCCTGGTAGTTGAAGACGAGGCGGCGATCGCCGAATTGCTGGCGTTGAACCTGCGCCATGCCGGGCACGAGGTGGTGCTGGCGGGTGACGCCGCCCAGGCACAGCTCGAGGTCGACGCCGTGCTGCCCGATCTCGTGGTGCTCGATTGGATGCTGCCCGATCAATCGGGGCTCGCGCTGGCGCGGCACTGGCGCAACGCGGCGCGCACGCGCGCGTTGCCGATCATCATGCTGACCGCGCGCACCGAGGAAGCCGACAAGATCGCGGGCCTCGATTCCGGCGCCGACGACTACCTGACCAAGCCGTTCTCGACCAGCGAGCTGCACGCGCGCATCCGCGCGGTGCTGCGGCGCCGCGCGCCCGAGGCGCTGGAGCAGCCCGTCAAGGCGGGCGAGCTGCTGGTCGACCCAGCGACGCACCGGGTCACTGCGGGAGGCCGCGAGATCCACATGGGGCCCACCGAGTTCCGGCTGCTGCACTTTCTGATGACGCATCCCGACCGTGTGCACAGCCGCAAGCAGCTGCTCGATCGCGTGTGGGGCGATCACGTCTTCATCGAGGAGCGCACGGTCGACGTGCACGTCAAGCGCTTGCGCGACGCGCTCAATCCGGTGCAGTGCGCGGCGATGATCGAGACCGTGCGCGGGGTCGGCTATCGCTTTGCTCGCCCAGTGAACGCGATGCCGGCCTGACGGCGAGCGCATGCCGCGAGTCGCTGGAGCGCGGTGCCGATGATCTGGTTGTTGCCCCGCCTGTTGATCGCGGCTGCAGCCGCCGCTGCCGTCTCGCTGCTCGGACTGCTGGTGGCTTCGATGCTGCGCCTGCCGACCACCGGCTGGGCGATCGCCGGCGCGTTGCTGGGGCTGGTGCTGGTGGCGGCGCGCGATGCGCTGCGCGCCGGGCATCTGATGGCGTGGCTGCGCGGATCGCAAACCGCCAATGCGCCGCGCGACACCGGCTTCTGGGGTGAACTCGGCTATCGCATGGAGCGCGCGCTGCGTGCGCGCGAACTCGAGCTGCAGCACGAGCGCGAGCGCATGGCGCAGTTCCTGTCGGCGATCGAGGCGTCGCCTAACGGCGTGATCCTGCTCGACGCTGCCGACCGCATCGAGTGGTGCAACTCGACGGCGGCCGATCACCTGGGCATCGACCCGGTGCGTGACCTCGGACAGCCGTTGACCAACCTGATTCGCGTACCGGCGTTCGTCGCGCACCTGCAGGCGCGCAAGGACGACGAGGCACTGACCTTCGCCATTCCGGCGCGCCGTGGCGCACTGGCCGCGTGGGTGCGGCCGCATGGCGACGGACGGGTGCTGCTGATCACGCAGGACGTGACCGAACGTCTGCGCACCGACGAGATGCGGCGCGACTTCGTCGCCAACGCGTCGCACGAGATCCGCACGCCGCTGACGGTGCTGGCCGGCTTTATCGACACGATGAGCCAGATCGAGTTGACACCGCCGGAGCGGCGCCGCGTGCTCGAGCTGATGAAGGAACAGACCGACCGCATGCGCGGCCTGCTCGACGATCTGCTGACCTTGGCGCAACTCGAAGGTGGCCCACGCCCGCCGGTTGACCAGTGGGTCGATCTTCAGGTCCTGCTGCGCCGCGTGCAGGCCGATGCGCAGGCGCTATCCGCCGGCCGTCACGAGCTGGTGTTCGAGGGTGCCGACGGCGCGGTGGCCGGCAACGAATCGGAGCTGTACGGCGCGCTGCTCAACCTGGTGAGCAATGCCGTGCGCTACACGCCGGCCGGCGGCCGCGTCACGGTGTCGTGGCAGCGCCGTGCGCAGGGCGCGGGCGTGTTCGAGGTGCGCGACACCGGCATCGGCATCGCGCGCGAGCACTTGCCGCGGCTCGGCGAACGCTTCTACCGCGTCGACGACGGGCGCTCGCGCAGCAGCGGCGGCACCGGGCTCGGCCTGGCGATCGCCAAGCACACCGCACAACGTCACGGCGGCGAGCTGAGCGTCGACAGCGAGCCGGGCAAGGGTTCGACGTTTCGCCTGGTGCTGCCGCCGTCGCGCGTGCGCTGAGCGAGCGCGGTCACTGCGACGCCGCGGTGCCCACCGCCGCACCGATGCGGCGGTACACGCCGGTGACCTCGTCCTTGTCGGTCGGCCGGCGTTCGATCGCAATCGCCTGCCAGCCGGCAGGCGTCTCAGGCGGGTGGCCGACCGTACCCGCCTTGACCCACACCGGACATTCGCCGATGGCGGCCGCCTCGGGCCTGGCATCGACCCGCCAACGCCCGTGGTACTCGAGCGCCGCCGTCAGTGCGCGCGGCAGCCCCGGTGCGGTGATGCACACACCCGCTGGAATGTGCTTCGACAGCAGTGCCACGTGGGCGCGATAGCTGCGCGCGTAGTCCAACGGCTGCAGCCACAACGTCATCGCCAGGCTCCAGGCGAGCACCACGCCGCCGGCGGGCAGCACGAGGCTGCGCCAGATCGCCGCGCGGTGCCGCGCGGTGCGCCAGCGCACCAGCCACAGCCAAGCGAGCGTCGCCACGGTCGCGACGATCAGCGGCAGCCACGCGAAGTGCGGCTCGAAGCCGGGCGCCAGCTTCGCCACGTTGGCCGCCGGCTTGGCGGGCACGCCGGTTTGCATCGCGATGTAGATGACCCACACCCACAGCGCCAGCAGCGTGAAGAAGAAGACCGAGAACCAGTCGATCGCCGAACTGGTGCTGCGATTCAGCGTCGGCAGCGCGAACGCGGCCAGCACCGCGACGCCGGGCAGGCCGAGCATCAGCGCGCGATCGGAGCCGCCCATCAGCACGTTGGCCACCAGCGCGGTGATCAGCACCGACAACGGAATGGACACGTGCCGTCGCGTGAGGAAGCGGCGCCACCGCCACAGCGCATACAGCGCCAGCAGCCACGACGGCCACAGGAACCACAGCCACTGGCGCGCGATGTGCAGCAGCTGAATCGGCGCGTTCGGAGGCGTGACACGCCAGGCCCACTGGCCAAGCAGCCACGCCGTTGCGCAGGCGAGCAGGGTCGACGCCGCAACCCACCAGCCGAAGCGATTCACCCCGGCGTAGGTGGAGCGTGCGCAAATCGCTACCCCGGCGACACCGAGCACGGCGGCCATCGTCGGGGCGCCGCTGCACGCCAGGGTCGGCAGCGACAGCACGATGCCTGTGCGTGCTCGCCCAGGGTGGTAGGGCGCCACCGCAAGTGCCCATTGCGCCACCGCCACCGCGGCCAGCTGGACGAGCTCGGGCGTCGTCTCGTGACCGAGCTGCAGCAGCCCGAGCGTCGCCACCAACGCGAGGATCGATGCGTCGGCGATCGCGCGTGCGTAGTCCACCCCCTGCGCCTCGCCACCGAACGCGAACGGCAGCGGCTGCGCGGCCTCGGTGCGAGCGAGCGCAAAGCATGCGTACCACAAGGCGGTCAGTGTCAGCGACAGCAGCAGTGCGAACGGAATGCGCACCGCCAGCGACGGGTCGAGCCAGGGCGAGGTCAGTGCGATGAACGCAGCACCCAACCAGTGGGGCAGTGGGGACGAGTCGGTCGGTACGCCGCCGAGCGCGGGCACCAGCCACGACGTGCGCCCCTCGGCCATCGCCAGCATCTGCCCGAACGCGGTGAGGTCGGCGTTCTTCCATGGATCGCGGCCGAACACGCCTGGCAACACGTACGCCGCACACAGCAGCAGCAGCGCCACGCGCGGCAGCCTGCGCGCCGCGTCGCTGGTGACGAGGGCGGGGATCGGCGCCGGGCTCGAGTTCACCCGTCGATCATGCCGCAACCCGCAAGCGCGTCGCGCAGGCACAACGGCCCCCGGGGCCGTTGCGGTGGAGGCTCATGTCGCGCAGCGACGTGATGCCGGAACCAAACAAAAAGGGCAGCCGAAGCTGCCTTTTGCGGATGCCGGCGTGCGGCTCACTTCTTGATGCCGACGCGGGCGAACTTGTTGCGGAACTTCTCGACCCGGCCGCCGAGGTTGTCGACGCTCTTTTGAGTGCCGGTGTAGAAGGGGTGCGATTCGCTGGTCGTCTCGAGCTTGACCAGCGGCAGCTCGCGACCGTCGTCCATCGTGATCGTCTCTTTCGTCTGCAGACACGAACGGGTGACGAACTTGAAGCCGTTGGACAGGTCCTGGAAGCAGACCTCGCGATACTCGGGGTGGATGCCTTGTTTCATGGTGTGCTCACTGATGTCGGGAGCCACATGCCGACCCTCGGGCGCATGCACTTTCCGGTTTTGGAGAGGCGGGGATTATAGCTGCCGGGCACCCGGGCCATCGGCTTGCAAGCCGGTGGGTGCTCGCAAGGCGTTCGCGCGTCCGCAGGGACTCGTTCACGTCCAGCCTCACCCACCCCTGCGCATCATGTCGAAAAAGTCCAGGTTGTTCTTGCTGGACTTCATCTTGTCGAGGATGAATTCCATCGCCTCGATCTCGTCCATCGGATAGAGCAGTTTGCGCAGGATCCAGGTCTTCTGCAGGATCTCGGGCTTCAGCAGCAGCTCCTCGCGCCGGGTGCCGCTCTTGTTGAGCAGGATCGACGGGTAGACGCGCTTCTCCGACATGCGGCGGTCGAGATGGATCTCGCAGTTGCCGGTGCCCTTGAACTCCTCGTAGATCACCTCGTCCATCTTGGAGCCGGTGTCGATCAGCGCGGTGCCGATGATGGTCAGCGAGCCGCCTTCCTCGACATTGCGCGCGGCGCCGAAGAAGCGCTTGGGCCTCTGCAGCGCGTTGGCGTCGACGCCGCCGGTCAGCACCTTGCCCGAGGACGGCAGCACATTGTTGTAGGCGCGCGCCGGGCGGGTGATCGAGTCGAGCAGGATCACGACGTCCTTCTTCAACTCGACCAGGCGCTTGGCGCGCTCGATCACCATCTCGGCCACCTGCACGTGGCGCGCCGCCGGCTCGTCGAAGGTGGAGGAGATGACCTCGCCGCGCACGGTGCGCACCATCTCGGTCACTTCCTCGGGCCGCTCGTCGACCAGCAGCACGATCAGGTGCACGTCGGGATAGTTGGCGACGATCGCGTGCGCCAGGTGCTGCATCATGATCGTCTTGCCGCTCTTGGGCTGCGAGACGAGCAGCGCGCGCTGGCCTTTGCCGATCGGCGCGATCAGGTCGATGATGCGGCAGGTGATGTTCTCTTCGCTGGCCTTGATGTCGCGTTCGAGCCTGAACTGCTCCTTCGGGAACAGCGGCGTCAGGTTCTCGAACATGATCTTGTGCTTGCTCTCCTCGGGCGTCAGGCCGTTGACCTTGTCGACCTTGACCAGCGCGAAGTAGCGTTCGCCATCCTTGGGCACCCGCACCTCGCCTTCGACCATGTCGCCGGTGTGCAGGTTGAAGCGGCGGATCTGGCTGGGGCTGAGATAGATGTCGTCGGTCGACGCCATGTAGCTGGTGTCGATCGATCGCAGGAAGCCGAAGCCGTCGGGCAGCACCTCGAGCACGCCGTCGCCGAACACCTGCTCGCCGCCTTTGGCGCGCTTCTTCATGATCGCGAACATCAGCTCCTGCTTGCGCATGCGAGCGACGTTCTCGATCTCCAATTCCTCGCCCATTTTGATGAGCGCGGAGACGTGTTGCGCCTTCAGTTCAGACAGATGCATCGTGATGACAAAGGTGGCTGAGGGTCGGGCCCGATGCCTGCAGGGCTGCGACCGGAAGGGTCCGACCCCGCGGCATCAGCGCCCCGCGATTGCAGGGCGATCAACGATGCGTCGGGAGGGGCCGGAGACCGCGCCTGGAATCAACTGGCGCGGCGGCAATCTTGGGGCGGCGGCCTCGAGGCTGTTGGCCCCTGGCGCCACAATTGGGAAGGATTATAGATGACCGTCGAGGAAGGCGGTCAATTGTGATTTCGACAGCGCGCCGACCTTGGTAGCGGCCAGTTGACCGTCCTTGAAGAGCATCAGCGTCGGAATGCCGCGAATGCCGAACTTTGCCGGCACGTCGTGGTTCTCGTCGACGTTCATCTTGGCGATCTGCAGGCGGCCACCATAGTCCTTGGCGGCTTCGTCGAGGATCGGAGCGATCATCTTGCACGGCCCGCACCATTCGGCCCAGTAGTCAACCAGCACCGGCTTGTCGGACTTCAGCACATCGCTGTCGAACGACGCATCGGAGACGTGCTTGATCAATTCACTGCTCATGGTCCCTCCTGGGGCGGCGCGGCCGCAGGCGGCCAGCGCGCAGCGATTCTGACACATCGGGGTTGCCCTTACCCGTCGACGCACAATGCGCTTTGCCTATGCGAACGATTGAGACGATTGCGCTGACCCCTGCCGTGCGGCCTGCGCAGTTGTGGCGATCGGTGGCCGAGGCCGCTCGCAGTTGGCTCGCGCAGCGAGAGCTGCAAGCCGCCGACGCCGTGCTGTTGGTGCCGTTCGCCGACCTCATCGGGCCCGCGCGGCGTGCGCTGGCCATCGATGCGAAATGGCTGCCGCGCATGCACACGCCGCGCACGTTGGCCACGGCCCTGGGCCCACCGATCGCACATGCGGCTGGC
>DASTZF010000210.1:0-3326 GCA_035764445.1 Burkholderiaceae bacterium | reverse complement strand
TCATCGAGCTGCAGCAGATCGGCAAGCGCCGTGCGCCGGTACCAGTCCTCGGCAATGTGCAGCTCGCTCGATGGCGCACACAGGCGCGCCGCCACCAGCACGGCGGCGATCTTCTCCCAGGCGACGCGCTCCTTGCCCGCTGGCAGCAACTCGGCGACGAGATCGGCCAGCCCCGTCCCGCGCCACAACGCCAGCGCCAGATACACGTCGCCGAACTGCCGCGAGCGCTCGATGCGCACACCCTTCAGGCGCACCGGCACCGCCACATCCCGGCAGCCGTCGTCGAACAGCTGTGCCTGCTCGGGCGCCCCGATCAGATGCCGCGCCAGCGCCCGCGCCTCGATCCGACCGTGCTCATCAAGCTCGCCGAGATGCGCCACCGTCTGCTGGATCACGCGCTCGGCCACGCGCACGCTGCGCACCAGGCACCAGTAGCGGTGGACCTTCCCGTCCTTCTTGCGAATCGTGTGGCGCAGGTACATGCGCCACCACAACAACCTCCGCCATGAAAGAAAAGGCCCAAGGTCGTCACTACACGCCTCAGCGAGCAGTTCCGGTCACCCAACCCCTTGATCCTCCAACGCCGCCGCGACAAATCGACTCGCCGATTCGGCGCCTAACTGCGCAAGTTGGGCTATCTCTCGCGTGAGGACCACGAGATCATCAAGATGAACGTACGCATCCGGGGAAGGCCGCCTTGTGCGCGGGGGAGGGGTAGCGCCGAGTGGGTCCGACTGATGGCAGTTGGAGATAGGACGGCACTATGTCTGGAGATAGGACTTCCCCACGGTTCGAGATGATTGCCAGCACGCGGCGGCGGTGGCGGCGGGAGCAGAAGCTGGCGATCCTCGCGGAGGTCGACGCGCCTGGTGGCTCGGTGTCGGAGGTGGCTCGGCGCCACGCGCTGCACACGAGCCTGCTGTTCCGGTGGCGCCGCGATCTGGCGAAGCGCACGCGAACTGCGTCCGCGTTGCCGGAGCAGAGCTTCCTGCCGGTGCGGCTGCCGCCGCCGTCGGTGCCGATACTACAAGCAGCTGCGCGGTCGGGCACCATCGAGGTGGTGCTCGCTGGCGGGCGGACGCTGCGCGTCGGTGCAGATGTCGACACGGCTGTGTTGGTACGCATCATCGAGGCGCTGGAGGCGCGCCGATGATCCCGGTTCCGGCCGGCGTGCGGGTGTGGCTGGCGACCGGTCACACCGACATGCGCAAGGGGTTCGCGTCGCTTGCCCTGCTGGTGCAGGAGAAGCTGGCGCAGGACCCGCACGCGGGCCACCTGTTCGTGTTCCGGGGCCGGCGCGGGGATCTCATCAAGGTGATCTGGCACGACGGGCACGGCGCGTGCCTGTTCTCCAAGCGGCTGGAGCGCGGCCGCTTCATCTGGCCGACGCCGGCCGACGGCGCGGTGTCGATCTCGCCGGCGCAGCTCGGCTACATGCTGGAAGGCATCGACTGGCGGGCGCCGCAGCACACCTGGCGGCCGCAGGTTGCCGGCTGATCTGCAGGGCGTGGGACCTCCGTCACCCCCCGCTGGCGCCGCGCGAGTGTGGCGCCGGCGACTCGCCCTCAGATTTATGCTCGTTTGCTGATTGAAGGACGCGCGAAGCAGCTATTGTGCGCGCATGGCGCTCGATCCTGCAGAGCTTCCCGACGACATTGGCGCGCTCAAGGCGATGCTGATCGCAGCCGACAGGCGCACGCGCGATCTCGGCGCGGAGATCGAGAGCCTGAAGCTCACCATCGCCAAGCTGCAGCACGAGCGCTTTGGGCCATCGTCTGAGCGCGCGCGGCTGCTCGACCAGCTGGAGCTGCAGCTCGGCGAGCTCATCGAGCACGTCTCGCAAACAGCGACGGCGGACGAGATCGCAGCCGCGCAGTCGCAGACGAGCCAGCCGGACGACCAGCACGCCCCGAGCAGCAAACCGCCACGCCGCACGCCGGCACGCCGTCCGTTGCCCGAGACGCTGCCGCGCGAGCGTCGCGTCGAGCCGTCGCCCACAGAGTGCCCGTGCTGCGGCGGCCGGCTCAGGAAGCTCGGCGAGGACATCACCGAGACGTTGGAGCGGGTGCCGGCGCAGTGGAAGGTGGTCCAGACCGTGCGCGAGAAGTGGACGTGCCGGCAGTGCGAGACGATCACGCAGCCGCCGGCCCCGTCGCATCCGATCGCGCGCGGACGCGCCGGCCCGCAGCTGCTCGCCGACGTGCTGTTCGGCAAGTACGGCGCGCACCTGCCGCTCAACCGGCAGAGCGAGATCTACGCACGCGAGGGCGTCGCGCTCGATGTGTCAACCCTGGCCGACTGGGTCGGGGCCTGCGCCGCCACCCTGATGCCGCTGCGCGACGCGATCGAAGCCCACGTGCACGCGGCCGAGCGCCTCCACGTCGACGACACCACCGTGCCGGTGCTGGCGAAGGGCAAGTGTCGCACAGGCCGCCTGTGGGCGCACGTGCGTGACGACCGGCCGTTCGCGGGCAAGGTGGCGCCGGCAGTGGTGCTCTACTACTCGCCCAACCGCGAGGGCTGCCACCCGCAGCGGCAGCTTGCAAGGTACGCCGGCATCCTGCAGGTCGACGCCTACTCCGGGTACAACGCGCTCTACGCCGAAGGCCGCAAGCCCGGCCCGATCGTCGAGGCGGCGTGCTGGGCGCACGGACGACGCAAGCTCTACGAGCTGGCGCGGCTCGCCAGGATGCCGATCGCGATCGAGGCGGTGCGGCGCATCGACGAGCTGTTCGCGATCGAGCGCGAGATCAACGGTCTGCCACCTGAGCAACGCCTGGCCGTCCGGCGCGAGCGGTCGAAGCCGCTCATCGAGGAGCTGGAATGCTGGCTCAGGGCCGAGCGGCGCAAGCTGTCCTCCAAGAGCCCGTTGGCCAAGGCGATGGACTACAGCCTCAAGCGCTGGAGCACGTTCACGCGCTTCCTCGACGACGGCCGCATCTGCATGACCAACAACGCCGCCGAGCGTGCCGTGCGCGGCATCGCCGTCGGCCGGCGCAACTGGACCTTCTGCGGCTCCGACGCCGGCGGCGAGCGCGCCGCGGTGATCTTCACGCTGATCGAGACCGCAAAGCTCTGCGACATCGATCCCAAGGCGTGGCTTGCCGACGTGCTCACCCGCATCGCCGATCACCCGGCGAGCCGCATCGACCAGCTGCTGCCCTGGAACTGGCAGCCAGCCCGAGCACAGCTGCAGCCGCAGGCCGCCTGATAGGCGCAACTCTCCTGCGGCCCTCGCCGGATACTTACTTTGCTCCGGCATCGCTGGAAACTGATCGCCGTCCAGTGAGCACCCGCCATTGATCGTTATGGTGCACGCTCAGGCA
>DASTZF010000209.1:0-4336 GCA_035764445.1 Burkholderiaceae bacterium | reverse complement strand
GTTCGGCAGCGGCCGCGCGATCTCGATCCCGGCCAACATCTCGCGCAAGGACGAGCTGAAGAGCCTGGTCGACAGCACCAACCACCAGCTCGGCAAGATCGACGTCCTGGTGTGCAACGCCGCGTCGAACCCCTACTACGGCCCGCAGGCCGGCATCGAGGACGAGCAGTTCCGCAAGATCCTCGACAACAACATCGTCGCCAACCACTGGCTAATCAGCTTCGTCGCGCCGCAGATGATCGAGCGGCGCGACGGCTCGATCATCATCGTGTCGTCGATCGGCGGGCTGCGCGGCTCCAACGTGATCGGCGCGTACTGCATCTCGAAGGCGGCCGACATGCAGCTCGCACGCAATCTGGCGGTCGAGTACGGCCCGCACAACGTGCGCGTCAATTGCATCGCCCCGGGGCTGATCAAGACCGATTTCGCGCGCGCGCTGTGGGAGGACCCCGCGGCGTTGAAGAAGCGCACCGAGACCACGCCGCTGCGCCGCATCGGCGAGCCCGACGAGATCGCCGGCGCTGCGGTGTACCTGGCGTCGCCGGCGTCTGCGTTCATGACCGGCCAGACCATCGTGATCGACGGCGGTGTGACGATATGACCCACCCCCGATGCGTCGCCGGCGCCTCCCCCTCGAGGGGGCAACACCGACGGACCGGCAGAGCCGGATCCGTGGTGTCCGCTTGGGGATGCGCCGCTGGAGCGGCGCAGATCGCCAAGACATAGCACAAGGAGCAGCGATGAGCAGCACGCAGTACGAAGTTCGCGGCGCGTTCGCGCTGGTCCGGCTCGACAACCCACCGATCAACGGCCTCGGTGCCGCGCTGCGCGAGGGGATCCTGCAATCGCTCGACCGCGCACTGGCCGACGGCGGCGTCAAGGCGATCGTCGTCACCGGCAGTGAGCGCGCGTTCTCCGGCGGCGCCGACGTCAAGGAGTTCGGGACGCCGAACTCGCTGCGCGAGCCGCGGTTGCCGGCGCTGATCGCCGCGTTCGAGAACTCACCGAAGCCGGTGATCGCGGCGATCGCCGGCGTCTGCATGGGCGGTGGGCTCGAGCTCGCGCTCGGTGCGCACTTTCGCGTCGCCAAGTCCGACGCCCAGATCGCGCTGCCCGAGGTCAAGCTCGGCCTTCTGCCCGGCGCCGGTGGCACGCAGCGCTTGCCGCGCGCGATCGGGTTGGAAGCGGCACTGAACATGATCGTCTCGGGCGCGACGGTGCCCGCGGCGAAGCTCAAAGGCACGGCGCTGTTCGACGACGTGGTCGACGGCGACCCCGTCGCCGCCGCGTTCGCGCTCGCCGACAAGGTGCTGGCCGAGAAGCAGCCGCTCAAGCGCGTGCGCGATCTCAAGGTCAAGGATGCGCAGGCCGAGGCGTTCCTGCAGTTCGCGCGCAACACGGTCGGCGCGACGTCGAAGAACTTCCCGGCGCCGCTGAAGTGCGTGGAGGCGGTGTCGTGGTCGGTAGCCAAGCCGATCGACGAGGCGCTGCGCATGGAGCGCGAAGCGTTCCTGTCGCTGATGAACACGCCGGAGTCGCGCGCGCTGCGCCACATCTTCGGTGCCGAACGCGCGGCCAGCAAGATCGCCGACGTGCCCGACGACACGCCGCTGCGGCCGCTCGCCAGGGTCGGCATCATCGGGGCCGGCACGATGGGTGGCGGCATCGCGATGAATTTCGCCAACGCCGGCATCGCGGTGGCGTTGCTCGAGGTCAAGCAGGAAGCGCTCGACAAGGGCGTCGCGACGATCCGCAAGAACTACGAGAACACCGCCAAGAAGGGCCGCCTGACGATGGACGAGGTCGGCCAGCGCATGGCGCTGATCACGCCCACGCTCGGCTACGACGCGATGAAGGACGCCGACCTGGTGATCGAGGCGGTGTTCGAGAGCATGGACGTCAAGCAGCAGGTGTTCAGGACGCTCGACGAGGTGTGCAAGCCCGGCGCGATCCTCGCCTCCAACACGTCGGCGCTGAACCTCAACACGATCGCCGGCTTCACCAAGCGCCCGCAAGACGTGATCGGCCTGCACTTCTTCAGCCCGGCCAACGTGATGCGCCTGCTCGAGGTGGTGCGCGGCGACAAGACCGCGAAGGACGTGCTCGCCACCTGCATGGCGATGGCCAAGAAGATCAAGAAGGTCGGCGTCGTCTCGGGGGTGTGCGACGGCTTCATCGGCAACCGCATGCTGGCCAAGTACGGCGCCGCGGCCAACGGCCTGCTGATGCAAGGCGCGCTGCCGCAGCAGGTCGACAAGGCGCTCGAGAAGTTCGGCTTCGCGATGGGGCCGTTCCGCGTCGGCGACCTCGCGGGGCTCGACATCGGCTGGGCAGGCCGCAAGCGCCGCGCGGCCGAGAACCCGGCTGCCTATCAACGCGTGGTGGCCGACGCGATCTGCGAGCAGGGCCGCTTCGGTCAGAAGACCGGCGCCGGCTGGTACCGCTACGAGGCCGGCGCACGCGAGCCGATCCCCGATCCCCTGGTGGCCGACATCATCGAGCAGTTCCGCAAGGAGCGCGGCATCAACGCGCGCAAGATCAGCGACGACGAGGTGGTCGAGCGCTGCGTGTTCGCGCTGGTCAACGAAGGTGCGCGCATCCTCGACGAGAAGATCGCCGCGCGCGCCTCGGACATCGACATCGTCTACCTCAACGGCTACGGCTTCCCGCAACACCGCGGCGGCCCGATGCTCCATGCCGACATCGTGGGCCTGCCCAACGTCGCGCGTGCGCTCAAGCGCTTCGCCGCCGAACCCGGCGCCGAGTCGTGGTGGCAGCCGGCGCCGCTGCTGGCCAAGCTGGCGGAAGACGGCAAGACGTTCAACTGAGGATCTGCCATGACGGATGCAGTCATCGTCTCCACCGCGCGCACCGGCCTGGCCAAGAGCTGGAGGGGCGCGTTCAACATGACCTACGGCGCGACCCTGGCCGCGCACAGCATCAACAACGCGGTGAAGCGCGCGGGCGTCGATCCGGCCGAGGTCGAAGACGTCATCCTCGGCGGCAGCCTCTCCGAGGGCACCACCGGCGGCAACATCGCGCGCGTCGCGGCGCTGCGCGCCGGCTTGCCGGTGACCACCGGCGGCGTCACGATCAACCGCTTCTGTAGCTCGGGCCTGCAGGCGATCGCGATGGCCGCGCAGCGCATCATCGTCGACCAGGTGCCGATCATCGTGGCCGGCGGCGTCGAGAGCATCTCGTGCGTGCAGAACGAGACCAACCGCCACATGCGCGTCGACCCGGCGATGGCCGAGATCAAGCCCGAGATCTACTGGACGATGCTGCAGACCGCCGAGCAGGTGGCCAAGCGCTACAACATTTCCAAGCTCGCGCAGGACGAATACGGCGTGCGCTCGCAGCAGCGCGCCGCCGCGGCGGCCGCAGCCGGCAAGTTCAACGACGAGATCGTGCCGATGACCACCGTGATGGGCGTGGCTGACAAGAGCGGCCGCATCACGCGCAAGGAAGTGACGATCGCCGCCGACGAAGGCATCCGCGCCGACACCACCCTCGAGGGCGTCGCCAAGATCCGCAGCGCGCTACCCGGCGGCGTGATCACCGCCGGCAACGCGAGTCAGTTCTCCGACGGCTCGTCGGTGTGCGTGCTGATGGACGCCAAGCTCGCCGAGAAGCGCAACTTGAAGCCGCTGGGCATCTTCCGCGGCTTCGCGGTGGCCGGCTGCGAGCCCGACGAGATGGGCATCGGCCCGGTGTTCGCGATCCCGCGCCTGCTGCAGCGCACCGGCCTGAAGATCGACGACATCGGCCTGTGGGAGCTGAACGAAGCGTTCGCGGTGCAGGTGCTGTACTGCCGCGACAAGCTCGGCATCCCCGACGAACGGCTCAACGTCAACGGTGGCGCGATCGCGGTCGGCCACCCGTACGGCGTGACCGGTTCGCGCCTGACGGGCCACGCGCTGATCGAAGGCAAGCGCCGCGGCGTCAAGTACGTGGTGGTCACGATGTGCATCGGCGGCGGCCAGGGGGCGGCCGGATTGTTCGAGGTGGCCTGACGGCCGCAAGGGAGACACACAGCATGGAAGTCATGGCCACCGATCTGGGCGCCACTGCGCAACGCGCGGCGCTGGCGCGACCGTCCCTCGCCGCAGCGGCGAGCAACGGGCTGCGCGACGAGGAGTACAGCGCGCTGCAGGCGGGACGCTGGTTCTCGGAGCTGCCCGAAGGATTGCGTCAGGCGATCATCGGCCGCGCGCGGGTGCATCGCGTGGTCGCCGGCACCCGCATCACGCAGCGTGGCGACGCGGCAGGCAACTGGGTCGGCGTGGCGCGCGGCGCGGTGCGGCTGGGCACCGCGCTGTCCGACGGCCGCGTGTTC
>DASTZF010000208.1:0-3753 GCA_035764445.1 Burkholderiaceae bacterium | reverse complement strand
GATTGCGCGGTGGCGGTCGGCGGCGGCTCGACCACCGGCCTCGGCAAGGCGATCGCGCTCGATTCGGGGCTGCCGATCGTCGCCGTGCCCACCACATACGCCGGCAGCGAGATGACGCCGATCTACGGGCTCACCGAAGGCGGGCTGAAGAAAACGGGCCGCGATGTGCGCGTGCTGCCGAAGACGGTGATCTACGACCCGGAGCTGACGGTGACGCTGCCGCTCGCGCTGTCGATCACCAGCGGCGTCAACGCGATCGCCCATGCTGCCGAAGCGCTGTACACACCGGAGCCCAATCCGATCATCGAGTTGATGGCCGAGCAAGGCATCGCGGCGCTGGCGCGCGCGCTGCCGGCGCTGCGCAGCGACCCGCGCGACCGCGATGCGCGCCACGATGCGCTGTACGGCGCATGGTTGTGCGGCGCTGCGCTCGGCCACGTGGCGATGGGGCTGCATCACAAGCTGTGTCACACGCTGGGCGGCACCTTCAACCTGCCGCACGCCGAGACCCACACCGTCGTGCTGCCGCACGCACTGGCCTACAACGCGGCGGCCGCGCCGCGGGCGATGGCGCGCATCGCCCGCGCCATGGGCAACGGTGGCGACACCGATCCGCTCGCCGCCGCGCGCGCCGTGTTCGACTTCACCGCGCGACTCGGCGCACCGACTTCGCTGCGCACGATCGGCATGCCGGCCAGCGGGCTCGATCGGGCGGCCGACATCGCGGTGCAAACGCCGTATCCCAACCCGCGTGCGCTCGATCGCCAGGCCCTGCGCGCGCTGCTGCAACGCGCCTTCGACGGTGCACCGCCTCAGGCTTGAACGACCACACCAACCACCAAGAGGAGACCACGATGACGATGAACCGACGCCAGTTCACGCAGTCCACCGCCGCGATGGCTGCGGCCACCGCCTTGCCGCTGGCGCGCGCCGCCGACGTCGTGAAGATCGGCTACGTGTCGCCTCAGACCGGCCCGCTGGCGCCGTTCGGCGAGGCCGACCGCTGGGTGATCGAGCAGATGAAGGCTGCGTTCAAGGACGGTCTCGCGATTGGCGGCAAGAAGCACGAGGTGCAGATCATCCTGAAGGACAGCCAGTCCAACCCCAACCGCTCCGGCGAGGTGGCCAACGACCTGATCCTGAAGGACAAGGTCGAGCTGATGCTCACCGCGGGCACGCCCGAGACAGCGAACCCGGTGAGCGACGCGTGCGAGCTCAACGGCTTGCCGTGCATCAGCTCGGTGGTTCCGTGGCAGCCGTGGTTCTTCGGCCGTAAGGGCGACCCTGCCAAGGGCTTCCAGTGGACGTATCACGTCTTCTGGGGGCTGGAAGACGTGATTGCCAATTTCACCAATGGCTGGAAGAGCGTGCAGACCAACAAGAAGGTGGGCGGCCTGTTCCCCAACGACGGCGACGGCAATGCGTGGGGCGACAAGGAACTCGGCTTTCCGAAGCCGCTGGCGGGCATGGGCTTCACGCTGCTCGATCCCGGCCGCTACCAGAATGGCACGCAGGATTTCAGCGCGCAGATCGCCGCCTTCAAGAAGGACGGCATGGAGATCGTCACCGGCGTCGTGATCCCGCCCGACGCCAAGACGTTCCTGACGCAGGCGAGCCAACAGGGCTTCAAGCCCAAGGTGGTCACGCTGGGCAAGGCGCTGCTGTTTCCCGGTGCGATCGAGGCGCTCGGTGACCTCGGGGACGGCCTGACCACCGAGGTGTGGTGGAGCCCGTCGCACCCGTTCGCCTCGTCGCTGACCAAGCAGAGCGCCAAGGCGCTGGCCGAAGCCTACGAGGCCGGTACCAAGCGGCAGTGGACGCAGCCGATCGGCTTTGCGCACGCGCTGTTCGAGGTCGCCGCCGACACGCTGAAGCGCGCCAAGTCGCTGAAGGCCTCGGATGTTCGCGATGCCGTCGCAGCGACCAACCTCGCCACCGTGGTGGGGCCGGTCAAGTGGGGCGGACAGGGGCCGTTCAAGAACGTCAGCAAGACGCCGCTGGTGCTCGGACAGTGGGTCAAGGGCACGCAGCGCAAGTACGACCTGGTGATCGTCAACAACCAGGCGGCGACGCAGATCCCGACCGGCGGCACGATGAAACTGATGTGAGGCGCATTCGTGCGGTGCGCGCCGCCAAGCCTGCGCGCATCGCCCGTCGCCACGATCGCGCATGCCCATCCTGGCCCTGCATGGCGTAGCCAAGTCCTACGGCGCCTTGAAGGTCACTGACCAGGTCTCGCTGGCGGTCGCTGCCGGCGAGACGCTGGGCATCCTCGGGCCCAACGGCGCTGGCAAGACGACGCTGTTCAATCTGATCTGCGGCGACGTGAGGGTCGACGCCGGACGCGTCGAGTTCGAAGGCCGCGACGTCACCGCGCTGCCGCCGCATCGGCGCTGCCGCATGGGGCTGGGGCGCACCTACCAGGTGCCGCAGCCGTTCGGGCAGATGAGCGTGTTCGAGAATCTGGTGGCCGCGGCGTGCTTCGGCGGCGGCCAGCGCGAGCGCGACGCCTGGCACACGGCGAGTGAAGTCCTCGCGCAGACTGGCCTGTGCAAGTTCGCCAACCAGCATGCAGGCGGCTTGACGCTGCTCAATCGCAAGCGGCTGGAGCTGGCGCGCGCTCTGGCCACGCGGCCGAAAGTGTTGCTGCTGGACGAGATCGCCGGTGGCCTCACCGAGCATGAGGCGCGCGAGCTGGTGGCCGAGCTCGCGCGCATCAAGGCCAGCGGCATCACGATGGTGTGGATCGAGCACGTGGTGCACGCTCTGCTGGCGATCGCCGATCGCCTGTTCGTCATCAACTTCGGACAGCCGATTGCCGAAGGCGCGCCACACGCAGTGATGGCGAACCCGGAAGTGCGGCGCGTGTACCTGGGTGTCGAGGCGTGACGGGCATGACCGGCGCTTTGATCGAGACACACGGCCTGACCGCGCACTATGGCGATGCGCAGGCCTTGTTCGGCATCGATTTCCAGCTGCGCGCCGGTGAGGTGGTGGCGATCATCGGCGCCAACGGCGCCGGCAAGAGCACGTTCCTGAAGGCACTCACCGGCCTGGTGAAATGTGCGCGCGATGCGGTGCGCTTTCGCGGGCAACCCATCGGCTCGACGGCACCTGGCGAGATCGTGCGCCGGGGGCTGGCGATGGTGCCCGAGGGGCGCCGCCTGTTTCCGTCGTTGAGCGTCGAAGAGAACCTGCTGATGGGTGCGTTCGCAAAGCGGCCCGGTCCGTGGAATCTGAAACGGCTGTTTGCGCTGTTCCCGATCCTCGAGCAGAAACGCCGCGTCGCCGCCACCGCACTGTCGGGAGGTCAGCAGCAAATGGTGGCGATCGGTCGCGCGCTGATGGGTAACCCCGACGTTCTGCTGTGCGACGAGCTGAGCCTGGGGCTGGCGCCGATCGTGATCAAGGAGATCTACGACGCGGTGCCCGTGCTCACGCGCGAAGGCATGAGCCTGATGCTCGTCGAACAGGATGTCTCGGTCGCGCAGCGCGTGTCGCAGCGTGTGGTGTGCTTCCAGGAAGGCCGCGTGTCTTTGGAGGGGGCAAGCGATGCGTTGACGCGGGAGCAGATCAGTCGTGCTTACTTTGGTGTCTAGAACTGTGCTTGCAGCGACCGAGCGGGGCAAAGCCGCGGGTGGGTGTGCGGCGGCGCTCATGATGCGGCGCCCGGCCTTACGGCCGGGTCCCCTGCGGTGCTCGACTCATGAGGGCAGCTGCGGAACTCGCCCTCGCACGGCCGCGACGCTGCTA
>DASTZF010000207.1:0-2803 GCA_035764445.1 Burkholderiaceae bacterium | reverse complement strand
CGGCAACGGTGATGAAGCTGCGGCCCGCAAGCACACGCTGCTGCAGCAGCACCAGCGCCCCGGTCACCACCATCAGGATGATCGCGACCGCCGCTGCGGTGCTGTACAGCGGCGGGCTCCAGTTGGTCAGCTTGAAGATGTAGGTCGTCAGCACCGAGATATTGGCTGGCGCGCCGAGCACGGCCGGGATGCCGTAGATGCCGAGCATCACGATGAAGGACAGCAACATGCCGGAGATGATGGCCGGCGCGATCAGCGGGAAGGTGACGGTGAACAGCGTGCGCACCGGGCCGACGCCAGCAATCTCCGCCGCCTCCTCCAGGCTCGGGTCCATGTTGCGCAGCGCGGAGGCGGTGAACATGTAGACATAGGGCGCGTAGTACATGCCGAACACCGCGATCAGTCCGGCCATGGAGTAAAGATCGACCCGCCAATCGAGGCCGATCCATTTCATCATGGTGTTGAGCAGGCCGGACTTCGGCGATCCCAGGATCGACCAGGCCACGCCCGCGACCAGCGGCGGCACGAACAATGGGACCAGACTCGCGGCGCCAATGAAGCCTCTGCACGGCGTGTTGGTGCGCACGACGATCCACGAAAATGCAAGCCCGATCGCGACCGCCAACGCCGTGCCTCCGGTGCAGGCAATCAGCGAGTTCGCCAGCGCATGATGGACATTGGGATTGCCGAGCACGCTGACGAAGTTGTCAAGCGATAGATCGAACACCCCGAACCCGTCCACCACCGGATTGGTGTTGGTGAGCGCCCCCAGAAGCAGCATCGTAACGGGGTAAAGGACCAAGAATGTCAGCACGGCAAGGAGCGCGCCCGACCACAGCCAGCCGGCGACGACGCGAAGTCGTGCCGCGCGCTCGGCCCCTGCCACCGGCGCGGCAAATGCAGCGGCCTCTGCCGTCACGCCCTTCCCTCCGGCGATCCTCGACGCTCGTTTTAGCGCTTGTTGTTCTTGCAGCCATGGGTAGCACAGAACGGACCGCGCGGGGAGCCGCCCCGGGGTGGGCAAATGCGCGCGCCGCAATCACCTGCGCAATCCCCTGACCGGGGAGCCGACACCGTTGGAGGCCACGGAGCGGAGCGCAATGCCGAAACGCCGACCCCGATTTCGCGGCCGCTCCATCCGGGCTACTATCGCCGCGATGTCAGTCGTTGCCGCTCGATCCACGCTCGCCAAGCCCGACGTTCCCGATCTTCTCGCGCGGGCACGTACCATCGCCGAGCTTGCGCGAGCGCGCGCGCAGCAGACCGAAACCGACCGGCGCGTCGGCGAGGACATGATCGCGCGCATGCGGGAGATGGACCTCTTCCGCATCATGCAGCCGCAGGCCTATGGTGGATTCGAGTGCGGCTTCGACGTGTTCTCGCAGGTGGTCGCGACCATCGCCACCGGTTGTGGCTCGACCGGCTGGGTCTACGGCCTGTTGGCCTCGCACCAGTGGCTTATCGCCTGCTTTCCACGCGAGGCGCAGGACGAGGTGTGGCAGGATCGCAGCGCCCTCGTCGCCGGCACCTATGCGCCGGTCGGACAGGCCGTCGCAGTGGACGGCGGCTACCGGCTGTCCGGGACCGGCAGCTTCTGCAGCGGTTGCGACAATGCGCAGTGGCAGTTGCTCGGCGGCATGATCCCGCAGCCGGATGGCGCGGCGAAGCCGGGATTTTTCCTGCTGCGCAGCACCGATTGCACCATCGATGACAACTGGCACACGATGGGGCTTGCCGGCACCGGCAGCAAGAACCTCGTTGCCCGCGACGCCTTCGTTCCCGTTCATCGCACGCTCACCTTCGCCGAGCTTGCCGATGCCAGCGCGCCGGGCATGCGGACGCATCCCAATCCGCTCTACCGGCAATCGTTCCTCGCCGTGCTGCCGATCACGATCGTGTCGCCGGTGCTGGGCATGGCGGAAGGCGCGCTGGCCGATTTCCTCGCCATGGCCAGCGTGCGCACCACGCGCGGTGCGGTGGCCGGCGGCAATCGCCGCATGGCCGAGCTCACGACGGTGCAGATGCGCGTCGCCGAGGCAAGCGCCCTGATCGACGCGGCGCGGCTGTTGATGTCCCGCGATCTCGCCGAGGCCTATGCAAGCGCCGTGCGCGGCGAGGCCATCAGCATCGACGTGCGGCTGCGCAACCGGCGCGACCAAGCCTATTGCGTTCGGCTTCTGGTGCAGGCGATCGATGCGCTGTTCCTCGCCGCCGGCGGGCAGGGACTCTTTCTGGACAAATCGCTGCAGCGAAGCTGGCGCGACGCGCACGCAGCTGCCTCCCACATCAGCCTCAATTGGGATTCCACCGGCAGCATGTACGGGCAGCACATGCTCGGCCTGGAGCCGAAGGGCCAGTATTGAGTTGACGCCGTTACGCGCTTCTATTTTTTTCGTCGCGAAAAGGATGGACTGCCGTCAGCCCGGCAATGACCGCCCGATGCTAGAGCAGCACCAGAAACGCGCTACCCGACGTGTTTGCAAAGAAACTCGAGCGTGCGTCCGAGCGCGATCTGGGCCGACGCCGGCTCATAGTTGGAACGCGCGTCGCAGTTGAACCCGTGCCGGCCCGGATAGACGTGGATCGATACGTCCGGCCGTGCCTGCCGGATCTGCTCGACATCGCTGAGCGGGATGCTGGCGTCGATGTCGCCGAAGTGCAGCATGGTCGGAACCTTCGGAACCTCATGCGCGCGGGCGACGATCTGGCTGCCGTAGTAGCCGACGGCGCAGGTCAGATCGCGCAGGCGTGTCGCCGAAAAGAACGCCAGCGAGCCGCCCCAGCAATAGCCCACGACGCCGAC
>DASTZF010000206.1:0-2269 GCA_035764445.1 Burkholderiaceae bacterium | reverse complement strand
GCCGCGGCGCACATCGCCGGTGCCGGCGCGATCGTCACGTCGACCGCGGTCGGCGGCGGCAACCCGGAGGTCATCGCCGCGCGCGCCGCGCGCGTGCCGGTGGTGCCGCGCGCCGTCATGCTGGCCGAGTTGATGCGCCTGAAGCAGGGCATCGCGATCGCCGGCACGCACGGCAAGACCACCACCACGTCGCTGGTGACCAGCGTGCTCGCCGAGGCGGGTGTCGACCCGACGTTCGTGATCGGCGGCAAGCTCAACAGCGCCGGCACGCACTCACGCCTGGGTGTCGGCGACTACATCGTGGTCGAGGCCGACGAAAGCGATGCCTCGTTCCTGAACCTCAATCCGATCTTGAGCGTGGTCACCAACATCGATGCCGACCACATGGAGACGTACGGCCACGACATCGGCCGCCTGCGCCAGGCATTCGTCGATTTCCTGCACCGCATGCCGTTCTACGGCGCGGCGATCGTCTGCGGCGACGACCCCGGCGTGCAGGCGATCACCGGCGAGATCTCGCGGCCGCTGATCCGCTACGGGCTCGGTGCCGACATGCACGTGCGGGCCACCGAGGTGATCGCGCTGCCCGGCGGGCGCATGTACTTCCGCTGCGAGCGGCGCAACGGTGCGGCGATGCCGACGCTGGACATTCGGCTCAACCTGGCGGGCGTGCACAACGTGCGCAATGCACTGGCGGCGATCGCGGTGGCCACCGAGCTCGAACTACCCGACGCGCCGGTCGTCAAGGCGCTGGCCGAGTTCACCGGCGTCGGTCGGCGCTTCCAGCGCTGGGGCGATCTGCCCGCGGCGGACGGCGGCACCTTCACGCTGATCGACGACTACGGCCACCATCCGGTCGAGATGGCCGCGGTGCTGGCGGCCGCGCGCGGCGCGTTCCCCGGCCAGCGCGTCGTGCTGGCGTTCCAGCCGCATCGCTACAGCCGCACGCGCGATTGCTTCGAGGACTTCGTCAAGGTGCTCGGGCAGGCCGACGCCGTGCTGCTGACCGAGGTGTACCCGGCGGGCGAAGCGCCGATCGTCGCCGCCGACGGCCGCTCGCTGGCGCGCGCGCTTCGCGTCGCCGGCCACGTCGACCCGGTGTTCGTCGACGACGTTGCCGAGTTGCCGCAGGCGATCGCCGAGCATGCGCGCGACGGCGACGTGGTGATTGCGATGGGTGCCGGCTCGATCGGCGCCGTGCCGGCGCAAGTGATCGAGCGGCTGCAGGCGGGAGGCCCGACATGACGCGCCGTCGTGCCGCCAAGCCGCAGGTCGCGGCGTCGACGATCGACCCGCGCGCGATTGATTCGCGCGCGATCAATGTTCGCGCGCTCGGCAAGTGTGCGGTGCTGATGGGCGGCACCTCGGCCGAGCGCGAGATCTCGCTGCTGTCGGGCAACGGCGTGCTGGCGGCGCTGCGCTCGGTCGGAGTCGACGCGCATGCGTTCGATCCGCGCGACCGCGAGCTCGGCAGTCTGCGGCGCGACGGATTCGAGCGCTGCTTCATCGCGCTGCACGGCCGCCACGGCGAAGACGGCACCGTGCAGGGTGCGCTCGAGCTGCTCGGCATTCCGTACACCGGCTCGGGCGTCATGGCCTCGGCGATCGCGCTCGACAAGGTGATGACCAAGCGCGTGTGGGTCGCCGAAGGGTTGCCGACGCCGCGCTGGCAGCGGCTCAATGCCGACGGGCAGACATTGGCGTCGGTACGCCGGGTGCCCGACGACCTCGGGCTGCCGCTGATCGTCAAGCCGCCGCGCGAGGGCTCGTCGATCGGCGTCACCAAGGTGCTTGGCTATTCGCAGATGCAGGACGCCGTGAAGCTGGCGGCGCGCTACGACCCCGACGTGCTGTGCGAAGAATTCATCGATGGCCTCGAGGTCACGTGCCCGGTGCTGGGTGAGGGCGCGGCGGCACTCGCGCTGCCGGTGGTGCGCATCGCTGCGCCGGAGGGCAAGTACGACTACCAGAACAAGTACTTCACCGACGAGGTGCACTATCACGTGCCGAGCGGCCTGCCGGCGGCCGAGGAGGCCGAGATCCAGCGCATCGTGCTGGCCGCCTACCGTACGCTCGAGTGTCGCGGCTGGGGCCGTGCCGATTTGATGATCCGCGCAGCGGATCGCAAGCCGTTCCTGCTCGAGATGAACACGTCGCCCGGCATGACCGGGCACTCGCTGGTGCCGATGTCGGCCAAGGCCGCAGGCATCTCATACGAACAACTGTGCCTGATGCTGCTGGCCGCGGCGCGTCTCGACGCGCCGGCCCC
>DASTZF010000205.1:0-10201 GCA_035764445.1 Burkholderiaceae bacterium | reverse complement strand
GGCGCCGCCGCCGGCGCCGCTGACGATGGACGACGTGGCTGGGCTGACTCGCGATTCCGATTTCAGCCGCTTCGTCGCCCCCGGCGTCGACGGCGACGTGAAAAACGCGGCCCTCAAGAAACTGTTCGGCGATCCGCGATTCAATGTGATGGACGGCCTGGACGTCTACATCGACGACTACAGCAAGCCCGACCCGCTGCCGCTGGCCTCGATCCGCAAGATGGCGCAGGCGGCGTTCCTCGGCTTGGCCGAGGCACCGCCAGCCGCGCCGGAGGCAGCGCAACCCGCCACGGCTCGGGTGCCGCAATTTGTCGAAGGCGCCGCTGCCGACGGTGGCGGCGCAGCGACCCCTGAACCCGATGAAGACGCTGATCTGCGATTGCAATCACACGATGCCGCTGGATGCGGCGGCGCTGAAGACGGCGCTGCAGCAGACGAGCGGCGCCAGTCCTGACGGGCTGGAGCAGCTGCACACGCTGCTGTGCCGGCGCGAGGCCGGTGCGTTCCAGCGTGCCGCCAAGGCCACCGGTGAGGCCGGCGAGCCGCTGGTGGTGGCGTGCACCCAGGAGCGCCGCCTGTTCGCCGAGCTCAACGAGCACACCGAAGGCGCCGCGCCGCTCGACGCGCGGCCGATCCGCTTCGTCAACATCCGCGAGACCGGTGGCTGGTCGCGCGACGCCAAGGCGGCCACGCCGAAGATCGCTGCACTGCTCGCCGCCGCGCAGATGCCCGCGCCGCAGCCGGTGCCCAAC
Organism: Burkholderiaceae bacterium; assembly: GCA_035764445.1. Taxonomy (GTDB): domain Bacteria; phylum Pseudomonadota; class Gammaproteobacteria; order Burkholderiales; family Burkholderiaceae_C; genus JAEUPI01. The sequence continues at coordinate 9,449 of DASTZF010000205.1, read as the reverse complement.
GTGTCGTACCGCTCGGGCGGACGGTGCCTGATCATCGGTAGCGCCGAAGCCGCCGAGCACGCGGCGGCGATGCTGGTCGACAGGCTCGATGTCAACCTGCTGATCGATGGGGCCGGCAGCGGGGTCGCGCAAGCGCGCGCTTGGGCGGTGCACAGCGGGCGGCTGACGCGCCTGTCGGGCTGGCTCGGCGCGTTCAACGCCGAGTGGGAGAGCCGCAATCCGATCGACCTCGACCTGTGCACGCGCTGCAACGCTTGCATCGCGGTCTGCCCGGAAGGCGCGATCGACTTCAGCTACCAGATCGATCTCGCGACGTGCAAGAGCCACCGCGAGTGCGTGCGGGCATGCGATGCGGCCGGGGCGATCGACTTCGAGCGCGCGCCGCGCACCGACAGCGAGACCTTCGACGTCGTGCTCGATCTGCGCCCCAGCCCTGCGTTCACGATGCACCAGCCGCCGCAGGGCTACTTCCATGCCGGCGCCGACCTGCAGGCGCTGCACAAGGCGGTGTTGGAGCTGCGCGATGCCACCGGCGAGTTCGAGAAGCCCAGGTTCTTTCAGTACGACCAGAAGATCTGTGCCCACAGTCGCAACGAGCGCATCGGCTGCACCGCCTGCATCGACGTCTGCTCGGCGCGCGCGATCTCGAGTGACGCGTCGCTGAAGGGCAAGCTGCAGGGCAAGGTGCGTGGCGGACCCGAGCGCGTCGGCGTGGGCGGGGCCAAGCCGACCGGCGGCATCGCGGTCGAGCCGCACCTGTGCGTCGGTTGCGGCGCCTGCAGCACGGTGTGCCCGAGCGGGGCGATCTCGTTCGCCTATCCGTCCACGGTCGACCAGGGCCAGCGCCTGCGCACGCTGCTGCGCGCCTACACGCTGGCCGGTGGCCGCGACCCGTCGCTGCTGATCCACAGCGACGGCGCCGGCAGCCAGCGCATCGACGAACTCGGTCGTGCGGCGCGCATCGATCGCAGCGTGCACGGCGTGCCGGCACGCGTGCTGCCGATGGGCGTGTGGCACACCGCGAGCGTCGGCATCGACCTCTGGCTGGCCGCGTTCGCGCAGGGAGCCAACCAGGTGTGGGTGCTGCTGACCGACGAAGAAGCCCCCGAGTACCGGCAGGCGCTGACCGAGCAGATGGCGCTGGCGCAGGCCGTGCTGAGCGGTCTCGGTTACGGCGGGCGGCACTTCAAGCTGATCGAGGCACGCGATGCGCGCGACCTGGCGGCGCTCGACGCCGCGCTGCGCGAGGCACCGGCTATCGGCTTGTCGAACACGGCGGGGTTCAACGCACAGGCGAGCAAGCGCGCGACACTCGAGCTGGCGATCGACCATCTGCTGAAGCACGCACCGCAACGCGCCGAAGCGATCACGTTGCCGGCCGCGGGCGCGCCGTTCGGCAGCCTCCTGGTCAACCCAGACACCTGCACGATGTGCCTGGCCTGCGTCGGCGCCTGCCCTGAGGGCGCGCTGCTCGACAACCCCGAGCGGCCGCAGCTGCGCTTCATCGAAAAGAACTGCGTGCAGTGCGGCTTGTGCGCCACCACCTGCCCCGAGCGCGCGATCACCCTGCAGCCGCGGCTGTGGCTGGCCGACGACGGCAAGGCACGCAGGGAGCCGCGTGTGCTGCACGAGGTCGAGCCCTTCCACTGCGTACGCTGCGGCAAGCCGTTCGGCACGCTGCGCGCGATCGAGACAATGATCGGCAAGCTCGCCGGCCACGCGGCGTTCCAGGGCGCGGCAGCGGAGCGCCTGAGAATGTGCGGTGACTGTCGAGTGATCGACATGCATTCCAATCCCAACGAAGTGCGCATCACCGACCTGTGACTGTGACGGACACCGCCGCAACTCCATTGCGCTTTTCGTCCACCGACGGCGGCGAAGAACTCGCGCGCGCCGAGCTGTACGGCCTGCTGGCGCAGCTGTGGCTCGCCGCGCCCGACGAGGCACTGCTGCAGCAGTTCAACGTCGCGGTGACCCAGGCGCCGGAGCAGGGCGGCCACCTCGAGGCGCCGTGGCAGGCGCTGGTCGGCGCGATGCGCAATACCTCGGCCACCGCGGCGCGAGAGGAATACGACGCGCTGTTCGGCGGCGTCGGCAAGCCCGAGGTCTTTCTGTACGGCTCCTACTACCTGAGCGGCTTTCTCAACGAGAAGCCGCTCGCGCTGCTGCGCAGCGACCTCGAGCGCCTCGGCCTGCAGCGCGACGAGACGCGCGGCGAGACCGAGGACCATGTCGCCTACCTGTTCGAGGTGATGCGCTACCTGATCGCCGGCGACGACGTCGCGCTGTGCAACCTCGAGCAGCAGCGCCACTTCTTCCGTGCGCACCTGCAATCGTGGGTGCCGCAGCTGTGCGACGCGGTGCAGGCGCATCCGCGGGCCGACACCTGGCGCGCGGTGGCCGAGATGACGCGCCAGTTCGTGGCGGTGGAGACGCAGGGCTTCGACCTGCTCGAGACGTGAGATGACGATCCCGCGCGAGCAGATCACCGGCATCGTGCTCGCCGGCGGGCGCGGCAGCCGCATGGGCGGCGTCGACAAGGGCCTGCAGAACCACAAGGGCGTGCCGCTCGCGTTGCATGCGCTGCTGCGGCTGCAGCCGCAGGTGGGCGAGGCGATGATCAACGCCAACCGCAACCTCGGCGCCTACGAGTCGATGGGCGTGCCGGTGTGGCCCGATGCGCAGAGCGACTTTCCCGGTCCGCTGGCCGGCGTGTTGGTGGGGCTCGAACGCTGCGAAACGCCGTACCTGGTGACCGTGCCGTGCGACACGCCGAATTTCCCGCTCGATCTGGTCGAGCGGCTTGCGCACGCGCTGGAGGCCACAGGCACCGACCTCGCGATGGCGGCCACGCGCGAGAGCGGCGAGGTGATGGCGCAGCCGGTGTTCTGCCTGTTGAAGGCCGAGTTGCTCGAAAGCCTGGTCAGATACCTGCAAAGCGGCCAGCGCAAGATCGACCACTGGACCGCGCAGCATCGCGTCGCCACCGTCGTGTTCGATGACGCGGCGGCGTTCGACAACGCCAACACGGTCGAAGAGCTGCAGCGCCTGCAGCGCTAATCGCGCAGCACCCGCACTTCGATGCGCTGCAGCCACTTGACGTGGCGCGGACCGGTGCGCGTGTCGCTTGGCGCGTGGATCGCGAACGGCCCTTCCTGCTCCGACAGCACCGCGCCATCACGCTCGTAGGCCACCATCACCTGTGCGCCGCCAGCGGTGTTGGCCAGTTCGGGCCACGAAAAAACGACGCGGTAGCCATCGCGCGCGATCGCCACCACGATGGTCTTGCGCCAGTCGAAGCGGTCGCGCTCGGACAGGCCGGCTTGCTCGAGCAGTGCGAGCAGGCGCACGCCCTTGACTTCGGAAGCCGTTGGCGTCTGTCCGTCGACCTCGCGCGACGCCCGAAAGCTGACCTGCGACGGGGCCGGAAAGGCGCGCAACGCCGCGACGTCGATGGTGATCGAACGCCGCACATCGCCAACGACGGCCACTGCGTCGGCTGCAACGGCAAACCACGGTGCGCACAGACCCACCGCGATCGCGGCGGCGAGCAGGCCACGCCACGCCGCGCGCAGATGGCCTGCCCAATTCCGCCATGCCGGCGCAACCCGCTGCATGTCGGCAGGCTACGCAAGACGCCACGGCTCGGCGATATGAAGTGTCGACCATAGGAGCGCCGGGCGGACACGCAGATGCGCTCAGCGCGACACGTGCCGGCGCTTGCGGACGCGAAAGGTCCACCACGGCAGCGCCTTGGTCAGCGAGAGCACTTGGCCGGCACGGTCCGACCCGTAGCCCGGCAGGCTGAGCAGCGCCTGCTGCCAGGTGGCGCCGGCCAGCACCTCGCGCAGCTTCATCACCGGCGGCTGGTCCAGCGCGTCGCGCAGGCAGACGAGGAAGTAGTCCTCGTCGGCCAGCGGCACGAATTCCAGCCCGTAACTGCGTGCGGCGGCTTCGATGCCCATTCCGGCGTCGGCCGACCCGCTGGCCACCGCGGCCGCCACGGCCAGGTGGCTGTCCTCGGCGCTGTCGGCGTAGCCGGCGATCGCGCTGGGGTCGACGCGCTCCGACTGCAGCAGCTGGTCGGTCAGCAATCGAGTGCCCGAGCCGCTCTGCCGGTTGACGAAACGCAGCCCGCCGCGCGTCAGGTCGTGCAGCGTGCCGATGCGGTGCGGATTGCCGCGCGCGACGATCAGGCCTTGCCGCCGCGTCGCGCAGCCGATCAGCTTGTGACGGCCCGGTTTCAGCAGCGGCTTCAGGCTCTTCTCGAACAGCTTGCCGCCCGCGCTCAGCTTGGGCACGTGAAAGCCGGCCACCACGCAGCGCCCTTCGGTCAGCGCACGCAGCGCATCGACGCTGCCGGCGAACCGGAGCTCGACGTGCAGGCGGGCTTCAGCACCGGCGCGCTCTCGCAGCAGCGGCAACGCGAGGTCGTGGCTCGCATACAGCGTCACCACCTGCTGCGTGCCGTCGAGCGCTTCGCTGAGCACGCGCTCGAGCTCGACCCGCAAGGCCTCGATGTGCGGCGTCAGCCGTGCGCGGGCACGCGCCTCGGCCCACACCATGCGGTGCGCGAACGGCGTCAGCCGCGCCGGCTGGCCCTGCGTCCAGCTGACCAGCGGCTCGCCGAGCACGTTCTCCCAGTGCTTGAGCGCGCCCCAGACGTGGCGGTACGACGCGCCCATCGACTTGGCCGCGTGCTGGATCGAGCCGTGGTCGCGCAGCGCCGACAGCAACTCGAACAGCGGGTTGTGGACGTCGGCGCCGCGTTGGCCGTCGGACTGAAAGCTGTACTCGAGGTGAACCCCGCGCGCGCGCATGTCAGCGGCGCCCGGCCGCCCGAAGCCGCTGACGCGACCCTTCGGGGGGCAGTGAGCGAAGCGAGCGTGGGGGCCAATTCACCCCCCGAGGTTAAATCACCGCTGTGGCGTCGAGAATGCGGCCGCCCCCGAAGCTCGATGTGGCCGCGGTCGGCTCCGCGCCACCGCTGCTGATGCGCACCGCGCAGTACTTGAACTCGGGAATCTTGCCGAACGGGTCGAGCGCCGGGTTGGTCAGCTTGTTGATCGCCGCCTCGTAGTAGCAGAACGGCACGAACACCGCACCGGGTGGCGAGCTGTCGTCAGCGCGCGCGAACAGACTCACGCTGCCGCGGCGCGATTCGATCGTCACGATGTCGCCCGGCTTCAGGCCCAGGCGGGCGAGGTCGAACGGGTGCAGCATCGCCACCGGGTCGGGCTCGATGGCGTCGAGCACACCGGCGCGGCGCGTCATGCTGCCGGTGTGCCAGTGCTCGAGCTGGCGGCCGGTGATCAGCACCATTGGGTACTCGGCATCGGGCCGCTCGTTGGCAGGGATCAGATCGGCCGGGACGAACTTGGCCCTGCCGGTCGCCGTGGGGAACCTGTCGTCGAACACCACCGGTTGCCCTTGATCGCCTTCGTTGGAGCATGGGTAGGTGACGCTGTGCTCGCGCTGCAGCCGGTCCCACGTGATGCCGGCGATGCTCGGCATCGTGTGGCGCATCTCGTCGAACACCGCGGCCGTGGCCGCCTCGTTGTCGCTGCCGTAGTCGGGCCAGCGCAGACCGATGCGCTGCGCCAGCTGGCGGATGATCCAAAGATCCTGGCGCGCGTCGCCGGGCGGCTGCAGCGCCTGGCGGCCGAGCTGCACCATGCGGTCGGTGTTGGTGAAGGTGCCGTACTTCTCCGGGAACGCCGACGCCGGCAGGATCACGTCGGCCAGGTAGGCGGTCTCGGTCAGGAAGATGTCCTGCACCACCAGCATCTCGAGCTCGGCGAGCGCGTCGCGCGCGTGGTCGGCGTCGGGGTCGCTCATCGCGGGGTTCTCGCCCATGATGTACATGCCCTTGATGGTGCCGGCGTCGATCGCCTTGATCACCTCGACCACCGTCAGACCCGGCTTGTCGTCGAGCGACTCGGGCGCCACCTGCCACGCACTGGCGAAGCGCGCCTTGGCCTGCGCGTTGTCGACGCGCTGATAGTCGGGGTACATCATCGGGATCAGCCCGGCGTCCGACGCACCTTGCACGTTGTTCTGGCCGCGCAGCGGGTGCAGACCGGTGCCCGGGCGGCCGATCTGGCCGGTCATCAGCGACAGCGCAATCAGGCAGCGCGCGTTGTCGGTGCCGTGCACGTGCTGGCTGATGCCCATGCCCCACAGGATCATCGAGCCCTTGCTGGTGGCATACAGCCGCGCCACCTCGCGGATCGTGGCCGCATCGATGCCGCAGATCGGCGCCATCGCTTCGGGGCTGTAGCCCTTCACGTTGCTCGCCAGCACCTCGTAGCCGAGCGTGCGGTCGGCGATGAACTTCTGATCGACCAGGCCTTCCTCGACGATCACATGCATCATCGCGTTGAGCAGCGCGACGTCGGTGTCGGCCTTGAACTGCAGGTAGCGGTGCGCGTAGCGAGTCAACTCGCTGCGCCGCGGGTCCATCACGATCAGCTTGGTGCCGCTGGCCGCGGCGTTCTTCATCCAGGTGGCGGCCACCGGGTGATTCACGGTCGGATTGGCGCCGATCAGGATCACCACCTCGGCCTTGGTCACGTCCATCACCGGGTTGCTCACCGCACCCGAGCCGATGCCTTCGAGCAGCGCCGCCACGCTCGACGCGTGGCACAGCCGCGTGCAGTGGTCGACGTTGTTGCTGCCGAAGCCGGTGCGCACCAGCTTCTGGAACAGATACGCCTCTTCGTTGCTGCCCTTGGCCGAGCCGAAGCCGGCCAATGCATAGCGGCCGTGTTGGTCGCGCAGTCGCTTCAGGGTGCCGCCGGCAAGCTCGAGCGCCTCTTCCCACGTGGCCTCGCGGAACACCGACATCACGTCGTTGGGGTCCATCGTGAAGTCGCCGCGCTTGGGCGCATCAGCCCTGCGGATCAGCGGCTTCGTCAGCCGCTGCGGGTGGTGCGCGTAGTCGAAGCCATAGCGGCCCTTGACGCACAAGCGACTCTGATTGGCCGGGCCATCGCGGCCCTGCACGTAGAGGATCTTGTTGTCCTTGACGTTGTAGGTCAGCTGGCAGCCGACCCCGCAGTACGGGCACACCGAGTCGACCTGCTTGTCGGGCACCGCCAGCGCGGCCTCGCGCGCCGGTGCCAGCGCGCCGGTGGGGCACGCCTGCACGCACTCGCCGCAGGCGACGCAGGTCGACGCGCCCATCGGGTCGTCCATGTCGAACACGATCTTGGCGTGCTCGCCGCGCAACGCCAGCCCGATGACGTCGTTCATCTGCTCGTCGCGGCAGGCGCGCAGGCAGCGCGTGCACTGGATGCAGGCGTTGAGGTCGACCGCGATCGCCGGGTGGCTGGCGTCGGCGACCAGCTGCTCGCGTGGTGCGAAGCGCGGCTTGCCGACTTTCAGCCACTGCGCCCAGAAGTCGACCTCGTTGCGTCGTGTCAACGCGGTCTCGGGCATATCGGCCTGCAGCAGCTCGAGCACCATCGCCTGCGCCTTGCGGGCGCGCTCGTTGCCGGTGTGCACCACCATGCCGGCGGCCGGCGCGCGGCAGCACGACGGCGCCAGCACGCGCTCGCCCTGGATCTCGACCATGCACGCGCGGCAATTGCCCACCGGGTCGAGCCCGTCCTTGTGACACAGGTGCGGGATGCGGACGCGGTTGCGCTTGGCGATGTCGAGGATCGTCTCGCCGGGCCGCCCCTGCACCTCGCGGCCGTCGAGCGTGAAGGTGACCGTCGGGCCGTCGAGGCGCGCGCGTTCGGCGCGGGTGACGGCGTTCATGGCAGCCTCCGCCGAGCCGCCTCAAGGAGGCCGAAGCCCCCTCGGGGGGCAGCGAACGCAGTGAGCGTGGGGGTCAACATTTCGCGCCTTGGAGTTCGTGTGGGAAATACTTGATCACGCAGTCCACCGGATTGGGCGCTGCTTGCCCGAGGCCGCAGATCGATGCGTCGCGCATCACCTGCGACAGCTCGGCCAGCAGGGCCAGGTCCCACTGCGGCTGCTCGATCAGCGTCAGCGCCTTCGCGGTGCCGGCGCGGCAAGGCGTGCACTGGCCGCACGACTCGTGCTTGAAGAAGCGCATCGTGTTGCGAGCCGCGTCGACGGCGGTGTCGTGGTTCGACAGCACCACCACCGCGGCCGAGCCGATGAAGCAACCATGCGGCTGCAGCGTGTCGAAGTCCAACGCCACGTCGGCCAGCGACGCCGGCAGGATGCCGCCCGACGCGCCGCCAGGCAGGTAGCCGTACAGCGTGTGGCCATCGAGCATGCCGCCGCAGTGCTCGTCGATCAGCTCGCGCAGCGTGATGCCGGCTGGTGCCAGCTTGACGCCCGGGCTCTTCACCCGTCCCGACACGGAGAAGCTGCGCAAGCCCTTGCGGCCGCGCCGTCCCTGCGAGGCGAACCAGGAGGCGCCCTTTTCGAGCAGATCGCGCACCCAGTACAACGTCTCGAAGTTGTGCTCCAGCGTCGGCCGCCCGAACAGGCCGACCTGCGCCACGTAGGGCGGGCGCAGCCGGGGTAGCCCGCGCTTGCCTTCGATCGATTCGATCATCGCCGACTCTTCGCCGCAGATGTAGGCACCGGCGCCGCGCCGCAGTTCGATCGCCGGCAGCGCACCGGCGGGCGGCGCGGCCCGCAGCTTGGCCATTTCGGCCTCGAGCAACGCGCGGCAGCCGTGGTACTCATCGCGCAAGTAGACATAGATCGCGTCGATGCCCACCGCCCAAGCAGCAATCAGCATGCCCTCGATGAAGCGGTGCGGGTCGCGCTCGAGGTAGTAGCGGTCCTTGAAGGTGCCGGGCTCGCCTTCGTCGATGTTCACCGCCATCAGCCGCGGCGCCGGCTCGTTGCGCACGATGCGCCACTTGCGGCCGGCCGGAAAGCCCGCGCCGCCGAGGCCGCGCAGGCCCGAGTCTTCGAGTGTCTTGATCACGCCCTCGACGTCGCGACGGCCCGCCAGGCACTCGCGCAGCAGCGCGTAGCCGCCCTGCGCGCTGTATCCCTCAAGATCGATGTAGGGCTCGGATGCAGGCTGGGCAGCCCGCGCGCGCACCTGCTCGTGCACCGCCTCGGGGGTAGCCGATGGCACCGCGTTGTGGTGCACCACCGCCACCGGCGCTTGCTCGCAACGCCCGACGCACGGTGCCGGAATCACACGCACCTCGGCGCCGAGCAGCGCCGGCAGGCGCGCCAGCAGAGCCTGCGCGCCGGCCATTTCACAGCTCAGGCCATCGCACACCCGCACGGTCAGCGGCGGTGGCACACCGACCCGGCCGTCGGGACCCTCCTTCACGATGTCGAAGTGGTGGTAGAAGCTCGCCACCTCGTAGACCTCGGTCTGCGCCAGCTTCAGCTCCTGCGCCAGCGCGGCCAGGTGCGGCGATCCGAGCTGGCCATAGCGGTCGTTGATCCGGTGCAGGTACTCGATCAGCAGGTCGCGCCGCCGCGGCTCGGTGCCCAGCAAG
>DASTZF010000204.1:0-3446 GCA_035764445.1 Burkholderiaceae bacterium | reverse complement strand
CTCCTGATCCTCGGCGCGATTATCACGGTCTACATCGTGCTCGGCATGCTCTACGAGAGCCTGATCCACCCGGTCACGATCCTGTCGACGCTGCCGTCGGCCGGCGTCGGCGCGGTGCTCGCGCTGCTGATGCTGCGCATGGAGTTCTCGTTGATCGCGCTGATCGGCGTGTTCCTGCTGATCGGCATCGTCAAGAAGAACGCCATCCTGATCATCGACTTCGCGCTGGACGCCGAGCGCTCGCGCGGCCTTGCGCCCATTGCCGCGGTGCGCGAGGCTTGCCTGCTGCGCTTCCGGCCGATCCTGATGACGACGCTTGCCGCGGGTCTCGGCGTGCTGCCGCTGGCGATCGGCTTCGGCGAAGGCGCCGAGCTGCGCCAGCCGCTCGGCATCGCGATCATCGGCGGCCTGATCGCGAGCCAGCTGCTGACGCTGCTGACCACGCCGGTGGTGTACGTGCTGCTCGACGGCCTGCGCCACCGCAAGGCCGACGAGCGCTATCTGAGCCGGGCTGCTGCATGAGGCGCCCACGCTCCTTGGCATCGGCATCCATCGCGGCGTTGCTGGCGGCCTGCACTACGCTGGTGCCGCCGTACCAGCGGCCCGACGTGGCGATGCAGGCGGTGTCGTTCAAGGAGGCACCGAGTACGCCCGGCTGGAACGCCGCCAGCCCCGCCGATGAACGAGCGCGCGGCGCGTGGTGGCAGCCGTTCGGCGACGCGACGCTAAACGAGATGCTGCCGCAAGTCGAGGTGTCCAACCAGAACGTCGCCGCCGCGGTGGCACGCTACGCGGCCGCGCAGGCGCTGGTCGCCGGCCAGCAGGCGCAGCTGTACCCCAGCGTGCAGTTGACCGGCAGCGCGACGCGCTCGGGCGGCGGTGGCGTCGCTGGCGCGATCACCGGCCGCGGCACGCAACTGCGCGCCGAGGTCGGTGCGAGCTGGGAGCCCGATCTGTGGGGCCGTCTCGGCGCCGGCGTCACGCAAGCCCAGGCCAGTGCACAGGCAAGCGCGGCCGACCTGGCGAGCGCGAAGCTGTCGGCGCAGGCGGCGCTCGCGACCGCGTACTTCAACCTGCGTGAGGCCGATGCCGAGCTGCAGCTGCTGCGCGACACCGTGAGCGCGTTCGAGCGCAGCCTGCAGATCACAAACAACCGCTACGCGGCCGGTCAGGCCGCGCGCACCGACGTGCTGCAGGCAGAAACGCAGCTGGCCAACACGCGCGCCGAGGTCGCCGCGCTGGCCACGCAGCGCCAGCAGTTCGAGCATGCGATCGCGGTGCTGTTCGGGAAGGCGCCTGCGGACTTTTCGCTCACGCCGGCGCCGTGGACCACCACCGTGCCCGAGGTGCCGCCGACGCTGCCGTCCGAGCTGCTGCAGCGCCGGCCCGACATCGCGTCGGCCGAACGCGCCGTGGCATCGGCCAACGCCGCAATCGGCATCGCACGCGCGGCGTACTATCCGAGCTTCACGTTGAGCGCGTCGGGCGGTGCAGCGGCCACGCGCATCGGTGACCTGCTGAACGCATCGAACACGATCTGGTCGCTGGGTCTGTCGGTGGCGCAGATTCTGTTCGACGGCGGTGCGCTCGATGCCGCGCTGAAGAACGCCGAGGCGAGCCGCGACGTCACGATCGCCACCTATCGACAGACTGCGCTCAGCGCCTTCCAGTCGGTGGAAGACCTGCTGGCGCAGCGTCGCGGCCTCAGCGAACAGCTCGCGCTGCGGCAGCAGGCGTCGGCGGCGGCCGACCAGACCGAGGCGCAGGTGCTCAACCGCTACCGGGCCGGACAGGTCAGCTACACCGACGTGGTGACCGCGCAGACGAGCGCCCTGACGGCACGGCGCAATGTCGTGCAACTGCAGGCCGCGTTGCAGGCCAACGCGATCGCGCTGATCCAGGCGCTCGGTGGTGGCTGGGTGGCCGAGACCACCTGATCCCGCGGCACCCGGCAGACTCCAGGTGCGACCGCCGGGGCCAGGCTACAGGCAGCAAGAAGAAGGCCCGGCTTGCCGGGCCTTGCGGCCGCCTGTCGCGGCGACGGTGCGCCGTCAGCTCGCCTGCACCTCGATGCGGCGCGGCTGCGCGTGGGCCTGCTTCGGGATGCGCAGCGTCAGCACGCCGTCCTTCAGGCTGGCGTCGATGCGCGCGCTGTCGAGCTCGCGGCTGAGCGTGAAGGTGCGGCGATAGCGTGGCACGCGCACCTCGGCGTACACCGCTTCCAGGCCTTCGGGCGCCAGCGCGCGCACGCTGCCTTCGATCGACAGCGCGTCGCCTTCGACCCTCAGCTCGAGCTGCTCGCGCGGCACGCCGGGCATGTCGGCCAGCAGCGTGATGCCCGATTCGTCTTCATACACGTCGACCGCGGGCAGCACCGCGCGCTGCGGCGCTTGTTGCTGCGTGGCCACTCGGGTGGTGTCGTTCATGATGGACTCCTCTGTCGTCGGGCGCGTCACTGCACGGTGATGCGCTTGGGTTGGGCAGCCTCGCGGCGTGCGACGCTGATCTGCAGCACGCCGTCCTTGTAGCTCGCCTTCACGTGCGCCGGATCGACGTCGTCGGACAGCGCGATCGCGCGGCTGAACTTGCCGAAGCTGCGCTCGCGGGCGTAGAAGTTCACCTTGCCGCGCTCGGCAGCGGGCAGCGGCGACACCCGCTCGCCGGTGATGTGCAGCACGCCGCGGTCGAGGGTGACGTCGATCTTCGCCGGGTCGAGCCCCGGCGCGAACGCGTAGACCTCGACGCTGGTGGGCGTGCGCCCGATGTTGATCGCCGGCAGGCTGCCGGCAGCCACCGAGCGGATGCTGCTCGGCAATCCGGAAACGCCGAACGCATCGTCAAGCTCGCGGCGCAGGCGCTCGAATTCGCCGAACAAGCCGCCGGGATAGTTCAGCAACGATTCGTACATGGTATGGCCTCCGTTCAGGGTGAAGCGCCGGATGGCCGCGGGACGGCGCGTCCGGCGTGCCGCACAGATAGGAACCAGCCGCGCCGATTTCAAGAGTCCCGCGCTGGCGGCAACCGAGGACCCGGCACCGGCAATTGATGCAGATCAACCGCAACGCCCATGGCACGGCGCGGTCGGCCGCCCCGGCGTCAGCTGAACAACTCGGGATGCAGCCGCTCGTAGGCCTGTGCCAGGCGGGGGTCGCGCCGGCGCACCTCTTCATGGTCGACGCGGCCGCTGCGCGTCATGTAGCGATAGGCGAACTCGTGCGGGTCGACCGCCATCAGCTCCGCCATGCCCTCGTACCAGCGCAGACTGACGTTGGCAGCATCCCAGATCTTCTTCATCGGTGGCTGCCGCTCTTGCTGGAACTGCCCAAGCGCATCGTCGATGCGCTGGCTCGCGCGCAGGGCACTTGCCAGCGCGATCGCGTCTTCCATCGCCAGCCGGGTGCCCGAGCCGATCGAGAAGTGCACGGTGCGCAGCGCGTCGCCCAGCA
>DASTZF010000203.1:0-6694 GCA_035764445.1 Burkholderiaceae bacterium | reverse complement strand
TTTGCCACGACGCCGGAGCCCACGGTGCGGCCGCCCTCGCGGATGGCGAAGCGCAGGCCCTCCTCCATCGCGATGGGGGCGATCAGCTTGACGGTGATGCTGACGTTGTCGCCCGGCATCACCATCTCCTTGTCCTTCGGGAGTTCCACGGCCCCGGTGACGTCGGTGGTGCGGAAGTAAAACTGCGGCCGGTAGTTGTTGAAGAACGGCGTGTGCCTTCCACCTTCCTCCTTGGACAGCACGTACACCTCGGCGGTGAAGTGCGTGTGCGGCTTGATGCTCCCGGGCTTGGCCAGCACCTGTCCGCGCTCGACTTCCTCGCGCTTGGTGCCGCGCAGCAGGATGCCCACGTTGTCGCCCGCCTGCCCTTGGTCCAGGAGTTTGCGGAACATCTCGACGCCGGTGCAGGTGGTCTTCTGCGTGGCCCGGATGCCGACGATCTCGATTTCGTCGCCCACCTTGACGACGCCGCGCTCCACCCGGCCGGTGACCACGGTGCCGCGCCCGGAGATGGAGAACACGTCTTCCACCGGCATCAGGAAGGCGCCGTCGATGGCGCGCTCGGGCTGCGGGATGTAGCTGTCCAGCGCGTCGGCGAGCTTCATGATGGCTTGCTCGCCCAGTTCTCCCTTGTCGCCGTCCATCGCCTGCTTGGCCGAGCCTTTGATGATGGGGGTGTCGTCGCCGGGGAATTCGTACTTGCTCAGCAGCTCGCGCACTTCCATCTCGACGAGCTCGAGCAGCTCGGCATCGTCGACCATGTCGCACTTGTTCATGAAGACGATGATGTACTTCACGCCCACCTGGCGGGCCAGCAGGATGTGCTCGCGCGTCTGCGGCATGGGGCCGTCGGCGGCCGACACCACCAAGATGGCACCGTCCATCTGCGCGGCACCGGTGATCATGTTCTTGACGTAGTCGGCGTGGCCGGGGCAGTCGACGTGCGCGTAGTGGCGCTTGGCGGTCTCGTACTCGACGTGCGCGGTGTTGATGGTGATGCCGCGCGCCTTCTCTTCGGGCGCCGCGTCGATCTGGTCGTACGCCTTGGCTTCGCCGCCAAACTTGGCCGCCAGCACCGACGTCATCGCCGCCGTCAGCGTGGTCTTGCCATGGTCCACGTGCCCAATCGTCCCCACGTTCACGTGCGGCTTGGTCCGAGCAAATTTGCCTTTTGCCATCTCGAAATCTCCGTCTCAAAAGAACAATCGCCAGCGGTGGGTTTAAGGTCTCCGCGCATCGCACTGCCGCTGACCGCAGCGCATCCAAGGTGCGAAGACCGGACAGGGCTCGCGCGAGCGAGCCCGCCGTCGTTCTTACTTCGTCCGTGCGTTGATGATTGCCTCGGCCACGTTCTTCGGGGCCTCGGCGTAGTGCTTGAACTCCATCGTGTAGGTCGCGCGACCCTGCGACATCGAGCGCAGCGTGGTCGAGTAGCCGAACATCTCGGACAGCGGCACCTCGGCCTTGATGATCTTGCCGCCGCCGGGCATGTCGTCCATGCCCTGCACCATGCCGCGGCGTGAGCTCAGGTCGCCCATGACCGAACCGGCGTAGTCTTCCGGCGTCTCGACCTCGACCGCCATCATCGGCTCGAGCAGCACCGGGTGCGCCTTCCTGCACCCATCCTTGAAGCCCAGCGACGAGGCCATCTTGAACGCGTTTTCATTCGAGTCGACCTCGTGATACGAACCGAAGGTCAGCGTGACCTTGACGTCCACCACCGGGTAGCCCGCGAGCACGCCGTTGGGCAACGAATCCTCGACACCTTTCTTGACGGCAGGAATGAATTCCCGCGGCACCACGCCGCCCTTGATCGCGTCGACGAACTCGAATCCCTTGCCCGGCTCCTGCGGCTCGATCTTCAGAACCACGTGGCCGTACTGGCCCTTGCCGCCCGACTGGCGCACGAACTTGCCTTCGACATCCGACACCGGCTTGCGAATCGTCTCGCGATACGCGACCTGCGGCTTGCCGACGTTGGCCTCGACACCGAACTCCCGCTTCATGCGGTCGACGATGATTTCGAGGTGCAACTCGCCCATGCCAGAGATGATCGTCTGACCACTCTCCTCGTCCGTGCGCACGCGGAACGACGGGTCTTCCTGCGCCAGGCGGCCCAGCGCCACGCCCATCTTCTCCTGGTCGGCCTTGGTCTTGGGTTCGACGGCCTGCGAGATCACCGGCTCGGGGAACACCATCTTCTCGAGCGTGATGATCGAGTCGGGATCGCACAGCGTCTCGCCGGTCGTCACGTCCTTCAAACCCACGCAGGCGGCGATGTCGCCGGCCAGGATCTCCTTGATCTCGTCGCGCTGGTTGGCGTGCATCTGCAGAATGCGACCGATGCGCTCCTTCTTGCCGCGGATCGGGTTGTAGACCGAGTCGCCGGACTTCAGCACGCCGGAATACACGCGCACGAACGTCAGCTGGCCCACATAGGGGTCGGTCATCAGCTTGAACGCGAGCGCGGCGAACTTCTCCTTGTCGTCCGCCTTGCGCGAGGTCTCCTTGTCGTCTTCGTCGGTGCCCGGGACGGGCGGGATATCGATCGGCGACGGCATGAACTCGATCACCGCGTCCAGCATGCGCTGCACACCCTTGTTCTTGAACGCAGTGCCGCACAGCATCGGCTGAATCTCTCCGGCGATCGTGCGCATGCGCAAGCCCTGACGGATCTCGTCCTCGGTCAGCTCGCCTGACTCGAGGTACTTGTTCATCAGAGGCTCGGACGCCTCGGCAGCGGCCTCGATCATGTTGTCGCGCCACTTCTTGCAATCGGCCTCGAGTTCGGCGGGGATGGGGCCGTACTCGAACTTCATGCCTTGGCTCGGCTCGTCCCAGATGATGGCCTTCATCTTGAACAGGTCGACGACCCCCTTGAAGCTTTCTTCCGAGCCGACCGGCACGACGATCGGGATCGGATTGGCCTTCAGCCTTGCCTTCATCTGGTCGTAGACCTTGAAGAAGTCGGCACCGGTGCGGTCCATCTTGTTGACGAACGCGAGCCGCGGCACCTTGTACTTGTTGGCCTGGCGCCAGACCGTCTCGCTCTGCGGCTGCACGCCACCGACCGCGCAATAGACCATGCATGCGCCGTCGAGCACGCGCATGCTGCGCTCGACCTCGATCGTGAAGTCGACGTGACCCGGGGTGTCGATGATGTTGATGCGGTGCTCGGGATAGGACAGGTCCATGCCCTTCCAGAAGCAGGTGGTGGCCGCCGACGTGATGGTGATCCCGCGCTCCTGCTCCTGCTCCATCCAGTCCATCGTCGCGGCACCGTCGTGCACTTCACCGATCTTGTGGTTGACACCGGTGTAGTAGAGGATGCGTTCGGTGGTGGTGGTCTTGCCGGCATCGATGTGCGCCGAAATACCGATGTTTCGGTAGCGCTCGATGGGGGTCTTGCGGGACATGATTCACTCCAAATGCAGGGGCCGCCCGAGGGTTGGTAACAACCCTGATGAGCGGCCGCGCGGTTCAGAAGGTCGGTTCGAACTTAGAAGCGGAAGTGCGAGAACGCCTTGTTGGCCTCGGCCATGCGGTGGACTTCGTCGCGCTTCTTCATCGCACCGCCACGGCCTTCGCTGGCCTCCAGCAATTCGTTGGCCAGCCGCGCGGCCATCGACTTCTCGCCGCGCTTGCGGGCCGACTCCTTGAGCCAGCGCATCGCCAGCGCGACGCGGCGGATCGGCCGCACCTCGACGGGCACCTGGTAGTTGGCACCGCCGACGCGCCGCGACTTGACCTCGACCATCGGCTTCACGTTGTTGAGCGCGGTCAGGAAGATCTCCATCGGGTCCTTGCCCGCCTTCTTCTCGACCTGCTCGAGCGCGCCGTAGATGATCGATTCGGCCACCGCCTTCTTGCCGGATTCCATGATGACGTTCATGAACTTCGAGAGATCGACCGAGCCGAACTTCGGATCGGGCAGGATCTCGCGCTTGGGAACTTCGCGACGACGTGGCATGGGAGTCTTCCTTCCTACTGTTTCAGTTGGCTCAGCCTTTTCGACTTGAGCCTCGAAGGGCCATCAAGGCCCTTCACTTACTTGGCCGGCACGCGGCTGGCCTGTCCGCACGGTGCTGCACGCGCCGTGCCTGGCCTGCAGGCCCGTTAAGCCTTCTTCGGACGCTTGGCGCCGTACTTCGAGCGTGATTGCTTGCGGTCCTTGACGCCCTGCAGGTCGAGCGAGCCGCGCACGATGTGATAGCGCACGCCCGGCAGATCCTTGACGCGGCCGCCGCGCACCAGCACCACCGAGTGCTCCTGCAGGTTGTGCCCTTCACCGCCGATGTACGAGATGATCTCGAAGCCGTTGGTCAGGCGCACCTTGGCCACCTTGCGAAGCGCCGAGTTCGGCTTCTTCGGCGTGGTGGTGTAGACCCGCGTGCAGACGCCGCGACGCTGCGGCGAGTTCTGCATGGCGGGTGACTTGCTCTTGGTCGCTTCGACCTTGCGGCCGAGCCGCACGAGCTGGTTGATGGTGGGCATGGCTGACTGGTTCCGGTGAGTGTTCGCGATTCGGGTCTTCGGCCTCGATGGGGCGCGCCCGGCGGCGTCGACTCCCGAGGCAATCACGAGCCCGGGCCGCTCGACAAAGAGCGCGGCAGAATCTGCCGAAAAGCTGCGGATTATATGCTTCCGACGGAAAGCGTCACAAGGCACGGCCAGATCGTCTGCCCAGCGCTGGTCGACGGTCGCGCGCCGACCCGCGTCGTGCTCGACACCAACATCGTGCTCGATTGGCTGGTGTTCGGCGATGCGAGCTCCCGCGCAGTCGGCGCGGCGATCGCTGCGGGGCGGCTGACCTGGCTGTCGACGCCGCGCACGCTCGCAGAGCTGCGCGCCGTGCTGGCCCGGCCGCTGGCGGCTCGCTGGGAGGCTACCCGCGAGCATGCGCTAACTATCGACGTTGCAACAATGGCGCTGGTCTGTCCGGAGCCGGCCACGGGCAAACGGCTGGTGTGCCGTGATGCGGCCGACCAGGTGTTCATCGACCTCGCCGGCGCCCACAGCCCGGCGGTGTTGCTGACCCGTGACCGGGCCCTGCTGGCGCTGCGCCGCCGCGCGGTGGCGCTTGGGGTCGACATCGCCACCGCCGCGTCGTGGCGGCTCACGCTGGGCAGCCTCGCCTAGCGAGCCGCGCGGGGGCATGAAAAAGGCGGCCCGCAGGCCGCCTCGAGGAACAACATGCCGGGCGAGCAAGCCGCCCGTTGTTCTTGTTTCTTATTCGGTCGTCTCGCCGCTGCCAGCTGCCGCCGCGGTGGCGGCGTCGACATTGGCCAACTGCGCAGCGGCCAATTCCTCGGCCTCCTGCAGCGCGATGGCGCGGCGCTCGGACTCGTCCATCTCTTCCTTGGCCTTGCGCGCGCCGTGGTACGCCATGCCGGTGCCCGCCGGGATCAGGCGGCCCACGATCACGTTCTCCTTCAGGCCGCGCAGCTCGTCGCGCTTGCCCATGATCGCCGCCTCGGTCAGCACGCGGGTGGTCTCCTGGAAGGAGGCCGCGGAGATGAACGAGTCGGTCGACAGGCTGGCCTTGGTGATGCCGAGCAGCAGGTCGGTGTAGGTGGCCGGCAGCTTGCCGTCGCCGCGCAGGCGGTCGTTGGTGTCGAACAGCTCCGAGCGCTCGACCTGCTCGCCGGCGATGTAGTTCGCGTCGCCGGGATTGGCCACGGCCACCCGACGCAGCATCTGCCGCACGATCACTTCGATGTGCTTGTCGTTGATCTTCACGCCCTGCAGGCGGTACACGTCCTGCACCTCGTCGACGATGTAGCGCGCCAGTTCCTCGACACCGAGCAGCCGCAGGATGTCCTGCGGGTCGGCTGGGCCGTCGACGATCAGTTCGCCCTTGTTCACCACTTGGCCTTCGTGCACCAGGATGTTCTTCTCCTTGGGCACCAGCTCTTCGTAGACCTTGCCGTCGGGGTCGGTGATCTGCAGCCGCACCTTGCCCTTGGTCTCCTTGCCGAACGAGACCGTGCCCGTGATCTCGGCCAGCGTGCCCTTGTCCTTCGGGCTGCGGGCTTCGAACAGCTCGGCCACCCGCGGCAAGCCGCCGGTGATGTCACGCGTCTTCTGGCCTTCGACCGGGATGCGCGCCAGCACCTCGCCGGGGGCGAGATCCTGACCGTCGCGGATCTGGATCAGCGCGCCGACCGGGAAGCCGATCGTCACCGAGTGGTCGGTGCCCGGAATCTTGACCTCCTGCGCCATGCTGTCGAGCAGCTTGACCTGCGGGCGCACGACCTTGGCCGCGCCGCGACGCTTCGGGTCGATCACCACCAGCGTCGACAACCCCGTCACCTCGTCGACCTGCTTGGCCACGGTGACGCCTTCCTCGACGTTCTCGAATTTCGCGCGGCCCGCGAACTCGGTGATGATCGGGCGGGTCAGCGGGTCCCAGGTGGCCAGCACCGTGCCGGCCTTGATCGCCTGGTCGGCCTTGACGTTCAGCGTCGCGCCGTACGGCACCTTGTGGCGCTCACGCTCGCGACCGTTGTCGTCGGCGATCAAGACCTCGCCGGAGCGCGAGATGACCACTTTCTCACCCTTGCCGCTGGTGACGTAGCGCATCAGCACCGAGAAGCGGATCGTCCCCGCCGACTTCGACTCGATCTGAGAGGCCGCCGCGGTCCGCGACGCCGCGCCGCCGATGTGGAACGTCCGCATCGTGAGCTGCGTGCCC
>DASTZF010000202.1:0-2345 GCA_035764445.1 Burkholderiaceae bacterium | reverse complement strand
TCTGCAAAGTGTTCTATCCACCGACCGCGTTGGCCTTGTCCTGCTGAGCTCGGGTTATGCAAATCAACGCTGCATCTTCTTCCGCTCGGCTTAGGTGGCGTCCCTTCGCATAGGCAAAGATCGTCGCCCGGTGCTCCGGCCTCGCGCAAAGCTCACGCGTGCACTGCACTGCACGTGCTGACGGGCCGACGCCAATAGATTCGGGCGGGTCTGAGCAGCTCGGCAGGATGCCGGGATGAACGACGCCAAGACTTTGCGATTGCGCTGCCACGGAGAACGTCAGAATCAGCACGGAAGGGGCGCTGTTCCAACCGTTGCTTATCCTCGTTGTACGAGATCGCATGCTTCGCACCTCAGCGTCATGCGCGTTATGGTCAGGGGTTTCCGACGTTTGGAGCGTCGTTGCACCTCGCTTGCTACGGAAACGCTGCGGGGCCGGTGGTCATTCTGGGTACCGGTACCCGCGGGGGAGCTTACGGCGAAGGCCGTGCTGCACGTGGCGCCAGCTCACAGGATCAGCTACGGGAACTTCAAGACGAGTAGTGCACGTACGACTCGCGGACCACGCCGTCCTTGTCGAAGAACAGCACCTCGACGACATGTGTGCCCGTGATGCCCTTGTAGTGGATCGCAATGCTGTCGACGCCGCGCAGCACGTCGAGCACGGTGAACTTGATGTGGTCGAACACCTCGAAGCCCCTCTTCACGTAGGCGCGCAGCGCCGCCTTGCCTTGCACGGTGCCGCTGGGGTCATGGCTCAGCCGCGCAACCAGCGGAGAGTGGAAGATGACGTCGTTGGTGTAGAAGGCCAAAACGCGATCGAGGTCCTTCGACTCGAACGCGGCGACCCAGCGCTTCACGTAGTCGGCCGTCTTCTCCATTGTCAGCATCGGCGTCTCCTCCGGGGCAGGTTACGGCGGCCCGATCTGGGCCGAGCGTCGATCCAGTGTGCCACGCGCCTGCCTTCACCGGCGTCGGTTCGTGTCAGGATCCGCCGTTCGCGCTTGTTCAGTAGTCGAGAAGCTCGTCGAGCGACACCGTCTTGCTGGTGGCTTCGAGCCCGGCCGGAAGGCCATGAAGTACTGCGGCCGGGTTCTCGGATCCCTCGCCGGGGAGGTGCGAGCCCAAGGCGCCCGGGTTCAGGTTCTTCGGCACCCTTGGCGAGTTGCGCGGTCCTGCAAGTCGGCTAGGCGCTTCTCCGATTGGCTCGCTTCGACCATTCCTTGGCCGAATCGAGCCGCCGCCGCGATCGGGAGGATGGTCTTCCAGGCGTCTTGCTGTTTCTGCGCCGCTGCACGCTGCATGTCGGTGACTTGCGCTATTTCGGCGTCGAGCTTCGGGCAGTCGCTCGTGGCCGTGGCTTCGATGCGCGGCGCGCCGGCACAGGCCGCGAGCGCACCGAGTGCGAGGCTAGCAAGCGCTGTCATAGGGATTGCGGCAATGCGATGCATGGTTTGTCCTTGGTCGGTGATGGAGGATTGGGGCCGATGCGCTGATTGCAGCGACCGGGCACTGCGCCGGTATTGCGTAGCGTGTTGCTAGGGTTGCGCTTGAAACGAGGTCGCCCCTACGCCTGCTGCGCGAGTGGGCCGCACCTTCCTCACACGGGTAACGCTCTCCTCCGAGGCCACGGGGCCGCGAAACGCCGAGCGCGCGGATTCCTACGGCTTCGGTGCGGATAGCTGTGCACTCGGCGAAGGTCCGCAATCGGCCCGGTACGCGTCCGTCGAGCAGGTCCGCTGAGCGGACACGAGCGTCAGGTCACGGCGCAGCGTGGGGTGGCCAAACGGTTAGCGTGACGGACCGCGAGGTTGCGCGCCACTGCGGACTTGGAAAGCGCGCTCATGGGCGGCGCACCGCGCGAGCGGCTGCTTGCCAGCGGCCTTCCAGCGCGCGCAACAGCTCACGGGCCGCGCCGCCCAGGAAGGCGCCCTTGCGCAGCAGGCGCACCACCGGCACCGTGGCGCGCAGGTCGCTCACCCGGATCGTGGCCAAGCGATTCTGCGCGAGCTCGTCGTCGACCGCGCTCGCCTGCAGCAGCGCGATGCCGAGCCCCGACTCGACCAGTCGCTTTTGCGCTGTGAGGCTGTCGATCGCGACCCAGTCGATCTCATGGATGCCGCGGGTCATGAACTGGGCGAAGACGGTGGCGGCAAAGGCCTCGCCGCGCCGGTCGCGCGGCGGAAACGCAAACCAGCGCTCGCGGGCCAACCGTGCGAGCGCGCTGACGCGCCGGCCGGCCAGCGGATGCGAGCGAGCGCACGCCACCAGCAGGCGCTCCTCGTGAATCACGCGGCTATCGAGATCGGCCGAGCGGTCTTCGAAGTAGCGCAGGCCGATCGCGG
>DASTZF010000201.1:0-5659 GCA_035764445.1 Burkholderiaceae bacterium | reverse complement strand
CGCACCGCCATCGGCAGCATCAGGCCGTCGGTCTTGCGGTCTTCGGGCACCAGCGCGATGCCGGTGCGCGCGCGCTTGGCGGCGCGCGGGCTGGCCGCCTTCACCGGTGCGCCGTCGACGCGCACGTCGCCGGCGACGCCGCGCAGCACGCCGAACAGCGCGAGGAAGAACTCGCGCTGGCCCTGACCGTCGAGGCCGCCGAGGCCCACCACCTCGCCGGCGCGCGCGGTGAGGTCGATCTCGTGCAGCCGCTCGTTCCAGCTCAGCCCCTTGACCTCGAGCCGCGGCGCCGCCGCATCGGCCTTGGCTAGCGGCGTCTTCGGCGGGAACGCGTGGCTGATCTCGCGGCCGATCATCATCGCCACCGTCTCGGCGTCGCTCTTGGTGCCGGCCGCGAAGGTGGCCACGTGCTGGCCGTTACGGAACACCGAGCAGTCGTCGGCGAGCTGGGCGATCTCATGCATGCGGTGCGAGATGTAGACGATCGCCAGCCCCTCGTCGCGCAGGCGCTTGAGCAGCGCGAACACGCGCCGCACGTCGGCGGCGGTCAGCGCCGAGGTCGCCTCGTCGAGGATCAGGATCTTCGGCTCGCGGGCCAGCGCCTTCGCGATCTCGACCATCTGCCGGCGCGACAGCGAGAGGCTGCCCACCGGCGCCAGCGGGTGGATGTCGTCGGCGCCGGCGCGCTTGAGCGCCGCCTCGGCTATTGCGCGCTGCGCGCGCTGATCGATCAGCCCGAAGCGCTTGGGCGGATTGGTGATGCAGATGTTGTCGGCGACGCTGAGGTCGGGCATCAGCGACAGCTCCTGGAAGATGCACGCGATGCCGGCGTTGACCGCGTCCTGCGGATGCGCGAAGCGGCGCTCCTGGCCCTGCAGCACGATGCGGCCCTCGTCGGGCTGCACGACGCCGGCCATCACCTTGATCAAGGTCGACTTGCCGGCACCGTTCTCGCCGAGCAGCGCGTGGATGCGGCCGCTCGCGCACGCGAAGCGCGCGCGCTCGAGTGCGCGCACGCCACCGTAGCGCTTGGAGACGTCGATCAGTTCGAGGACGGGCTGCACGAGCAAGAAGGCTCAGAACGAAGCGGCCGCGGCGCTGCGCACCGCGGCCGCTGGCGAGATCACCAACGACGCATTGAGATCTGGCTCAGCTGTTCTTCTCGTCCTTGCTCATGATCTCGTGGTCCTTCAGGTTCACGCCGCACGCCGGGAACGAAGTGGTGGTGAAGAAGTTGTCCGTGAGATTGGGGAAGTAGTTCTCGCCAGCCTTGAAGTTCGGATGCGTGGCTTCGGGGATCGGCACCGAGATCAGCTGCGGCATCACCTTGCCCTGCAGCGCGGTGACCGCAGCCTTCATCGAGATCGCCACCAGCCCCGGCGACTGGCCGAGCGACGTGCACACCAGGCCGTCCTTCGCGTTGGCCGCGCACAGCTTGCGGAAACCGTTCTCGGCCTCGCCGGCCACCGGGATCATCTTGTGCTTGGCGTCGATCAGCGCGCGCACCGCGCCGGTGGAGCCGCCCTGCACAAACATGCCGGCGAAGCTCTTGTGCACGGCCACCGCGTCGGCCACCACCTTCTGCGCGGTGCCGTCGTCCCAGTTGCCGACCACCTCGACGATGTCGAACTTGTTGCCCGACGCCTCCATCACCTTGCGGAAGCCGAGGTGGCGGTCGCGGTCGACCGAGTTGCCGGGCAGCCCGCGCACCTCGAGGATCTTGCCGCTCTTGCTGGGGATGTTCTTCACCAGCCACTCGCCCGACTTGGCGCCCATCTCGAGCTGGTCTTCGTTGACCTGCATGATCTCGTCGCTGTCGAGCACGTTGTCGAACGGGATCAACACCACGCCGGCGGCGTTGGCGCGCTTGATCACGGGGCCGAATGCGGTGGGGTTGACGGCGATCGTCACGATCGCGTCGTAGCCGGAGTTGATGAAGTTGTCGATCGCCGCCACCTGCGCCGCCACGTCGGTGCCGGTGGAGACGATCTTGAACTCCTTGAGGTTGGCGGCCATGTCGGGCGTCGCCGCGTAGGCCTTGGCCATCTTGATCATCTGGATGCGCCAGGTGTTGCCGACGAAGCCGTTGGCCAGCGCGATGCGGTACGGGCCCTTCTTGGCCGGCCACTGGAAGAACTTGGTCTTGTCGTCCCATGGCTTGAAGCAGGCGGGCGTGTCGCCGGGGCCGTTGACGACCTTGGGCGGCGCGGCCAGTGCCAGACCTGTGGCCATCAGGCCGATCGCGGTGACCAATCGAGTCAGTTGGGGCATGTTGTCTCCGAGCTGTTGTGGATGCCAAGCCGGGCCGCGTTGTGCGCTGGTCCGGTCCCTTGGGCGTGGCACAGGGCCGCCGCACCGATCCGCCGCGCAGGCCGCGCCGGCGTTTGATACGATCATCATACGATTGGCCGGCGACGCCATCAGGTGAACCGAGCATGCCGCGTCGCGCGCGGGGGATGTCGCGCGATCGCGACGACAATGCCGGCATGGACCTGTCACGTTTCGCTCGCCGCCGCTACACCCTGACACCGACGCCTGTCGAGCCGCTGCCGCGCTTCTCGGCCGCGTTGGCCGCCAGCTGCCCCGGTGGCCGCGGGCCCGAGGTGTGGATCAAGCGCGACGACCTGCTCGGCCTGTCACCGGGCGGCAACAAGACGCGCAAGCTCGAGTTCCTGGTCGCCGACGCGCTATCGAAGGGCGCCGACACGCTGATCACCTGCGGCGCGCCGCAGTCGAACCATTGCCGCATCACGCTGGCCGCCGCGGTGAAGGAGGGCCTGAAGTGCCGCATCGTGATCGAGGAGCGCGTGCCCGATAGCTACCGCGTCGACGCGAGCGGCAATCAGTTCCTGTTCAGGCTGCTCGGCGTCGAAGCGATCACCGTTGTTCCTGCAGGCACCGACATGGCGGTGGCGATGCAGCGCGTCGCCGACGAGCTCGAAGCCAGCGGCCGCAAGGGCTACGTGATCCCGGGCGGCGGCTCCAACGCGCTCGGCGGCCTGGGCTACGTGGCGTGCGCGCAGGAGCTGCAACAGCAGTGCTTCGAGCACGGCCTGCGCTTCGACTGCGTGGTCGTCGGCTCCGGCAGCTCGGGCACGCACGGCGGCCTGCTGGCGGGCTTTCTCGGCAACCGCATCGCCACGCCGATCGTCGGCATCGGCGTCAGCCGCGATCCGCCGCAGCAGGCGCCGCTGGTACACGCCGAGGCGCAGGCGGTGTTCGAGCTGCTCGGGCTCGAACTGCGCGTGCCGCCCGATGCGGTGCGCTGCGTCGGCGGCTACTGGCAGCCGAAGTATTCGGTGCCCAACGCGCGCATGGTCGAAGCGGTGCAGTTGCTCGCGCGCAGCGAAGGCATCCTGCTCGACCCGGTGTACACCGGCAAGGTGATGGCGGGTTTGATCGGCCTGGCGCGCGAGGGCGAGTGGCGCGCCGGCGAGCGCGTGCTGTTCATGCACACCGGCGGCATGCCGAGCCTGTTCGCCTACGAGCGCGTGGTGTTGGGACTCGACGACGTCGCAGCGTGAGGGCCGCCGGCCACGTCTTCAAACGCCGCACCGCTGACGTGAAGGCGCGCGCCGGTTAGTGCGTCGAGCCGCGTCCGACGCGGCTCGTTCAGTTCGGCATCAGATCAGTGCGGCACAACGACGGGGCCGCGCTCGGCCGCTGTCTCGGGCACGCGCGCGGCCGCTCCACCGGCAGCCTGCGCGACCTCGGCACCCATGAAGGATCGAACGCTCGTCAGAGGCCTGTTCCTGATTGCCATCTCGCTGATCTTCGGCATCGGGTCGTTGCGCTACCACATCGGCGAGTTCAGCAAGGCGGGGGCCGGCTTGTTCCCGCTGCTGGTCAGCAGCCTGCTGCTGTTGCTCGGCGTGATCACCGTGGTGCGCTCGCGCTTCATCGAGCGCGAGCCGATCGACATCAACCTCAAGAACATCGCGCTCGTGCTGACGGGCATGTGCGGGTTCGTGTTGCTGTCGGAGCACCTGAACATGATGGTGGGCATCGTGTTCATGGTGTTCTGCGTGACCTTCGCCGGCACGTCGTATTCGGTGGCGCGCAACCTCAAGATCTCGGCCGGGCTGATCGGCGTTGCCTGGCTGCTGTACGAATTGCTCGGCCTGCGACTGCCGCTGTTCTGATGGATGTCCTGCACAACCTGGCGTTCGGCTTCGAGCACGCGCTGACGCTCAACAACCTGATGTACTGCGCGATCGGCTGCGTGGTCGGCACGCTGGTCGGCCTGCTGCCCGGGCTGGGCCCGCTGGCGACGATCAGCCTGTTGCTGCCGCTGACGTATTCGATCCCCACCGGCGGCGCGCTGATCATGCTGGCCGGCATCTACTACGGCGCGCAATACGGCGACAGCGTCAGCGCGATCACGATGAAGATCCCGCACGCCAGCAGCATCGTGGCGTGCATCGACGGCTACCAGATGACGCTGAAGAACAAGACCGGGCTCGCGTTGTTCACGGCCGGCATCTCGAGCTTCATCGGCGGCACGGTGGCGATCGTCGTGCTGTCGACGCTGGCGCCGCTGCTGGGCGAGGTGGCCTTCCTGTTCGGCCCGGCCGACTACTGTGCGCTGATGCTAACCGGCTTCGTCTGCGTCAGCTTCGTCACCACCGGCAGCCTGCTCAACGGCCTGGCGATGTCGTTGATCGGCGTGCTGCTCGGCATGATCGGCACCGACGTCAACAGCGGCACGCAGCGCTTCACGCTCGACCAGGCCTTTCTGGCCGATGGCGTGGGGCTGATCAGCGTGGCGCTGGGCTGCTTCGGCATCGCCGAGATCGCGAAGAACCTCGACAACCGCAACGAGCACACGCCCTTCAACGGCAAGATCCATCTGATCCCGACCTGGGCCGAGTTCAAGCGCATCATCCCCAGCGCGCTGCGCGGCAGCGCGATTGGCTCGTTCCTCGGCATCCTGCCGGGCGGCGGCCCGGTGCTGGCGCAGTTCGGCGCCTATGCCGCCGAGAAGCGCTTCAGCCGCCACCGCCACGAGATCGGCACCGGGGCGATCGAAGGCGTGGCCGGGCAGGCGGCGGCCGACGAAGCAGCGGCGCGCACCAGCTTCATCCCGCTGATGAGCATCGGCATTCCCGAGAACGCGGTGATGGCGCTGATGCTGGCCGCGTTCATCGTCAAGGGCATCCAGCCAGGGCCCAACATGATCGCCAGCCACCCCGATCTGTTCTGGGGCCTGGTGGCCAGCATGTGGGTCGGCAACGTCTTTCTGGTGATCCTCAACGTGCCGTTGGTGCGCTTCTGGCTGTCGGTGTTCAGGATTCCGTACGTCGTGCTGTTCCCGTCGATCGTCTTCTTCTGCTGTGTCGGCACCTACAGCATCAACAACAGCCTGCAGGACATCTACATCACCGCCACCTTCGGCTTCATCGGCTACATGTTCCTGCGCCTGGACCTCGAGGCGGCACCGCTGCTGCTGGGCTTTATCCTGGGGCCGATGCTGGAAGAGAACTTCCGCCGCGCTCTGCTGCTGAGCCGGGGCCACTTCGCGGCGTTCCTGACGCGCCCGATCAGCGGCACGCTGATCGCGCTGGTCGCGCTCTTCGTCGTCTGGCAGGTCGTGGCTTTCTTCGTCCAGACCCGCAGGGTGAGCGCGCCGCTGCCGGCGAAATGACGCAGCCCGCCGCGG
>DASTZF010000200.1:0-6798 GCA_035764445.1 Burkholderiaceae bacterium | reverse complement strand
GTTGGCGATGAACGCTTCGCCGTGTGGCAAAACTGTCGATTCGATCTGGGCCATGGGTCGTGACGCGGTCAGCGTTCGGAAGGACGGTGGCCGCGGCGCATCATGGTGCGCCGCGCAGGATCGCTGGCAACTCGGCGAGGTGAAAACCGTTGAACGCCTCGCTGGGCGCACCGCCCACGCGCGGCCAGATGCGCCGTGCGTTGGGCCCGGCGCCGTCGACGCGCAGGCAGGCGCCGGAGATGAATGCCGCCGCCGGCGACAGCAGGAACACCACCGCTGCCGAGACCTCGCTCTCGGTGCCGAGCCGCTGCGCGGGAATCGTCTTGGCGGCGGCGAGGATCACCGGCCGGTGCTCGGGCGGATAGCGGTCCATGCCACTGGAGGCGATGATGCCCGGCGCCACCGCATTGACGCGCAGCGGCGCCCACTCCAGCGCTGCCGTCTCGGTGAGGTTGAGCATTCCGGCGCGGGCAGCACCCGAGTGCGCCATACCCGGCATGCCGAGCCACATGTCGGCGATGATGTTGACGATGCCGCAGGTGGACTGCGCGACGTGCGCACGCATCCACTGCGTGTAGCACTCGCGCGAGAAGAGAAAACCGCCCGACAGGTTGTTGCGCACGACAGCGTCCCAGCCCTTGCCGGAGATCGTCTCCAGCGGCGCCGGGAATTGGCCACCGGCGTTGTTGACCAGACCGTCGATGTGCCCGTGCGCCTGCGCGATCGCCGACACCGTGGTGCGCACGGTGTCCTCGTCTCGGATGTCGCAGACGTGCGTGCTGACGCGACCACCTTGTTCGCGCAGTTCGCCCGCCACCCGATCGAGCTTCTCCTGCGTGCGGCCAACGATGGCCACCGCAGCGCCAAGACCGACGAGCTCGTGTGCGACGCAGCGGCCGATGCCCGAGCCACCGCCGGTGACGACGATCACACGACCTTCGAACAGGCCGGGGCGAAAGATGGATTGGTAGCTCATGTCCTGTGCTTCGCCATGGGGCGTGCAGCGCATTGGACACCAGCGTCGGTGTGGCAGCGGCACCGGGTCTGCCCGAGGTTGCGCGCGATGCGGGCGCGCACCAGCGTGGTAGAATGCCAGCTTCCGACGCGGGGTGGAGCAGCCTGGTAGCTCGTTGGGCTCATAACCCAAAGGTCGCAAGTTCAAATCTTGCCCCCGCAACCAAAATCCTGAAGTAGCAACAAGCATTTGCGCAGCCCGCCCTGAGCGGGCTTCGTCGTTTTTGGGGCCCTGTGCCCATCCTGTGCCCACTTCGTGCCCGCCCTGTGCCCGTCGCTCGGGCACGCGAGGTCGAAATGACCCTTGGGACTTGTGCCCTCGGCACGACCATTGGGTCAATCTCGACGACCATTGGGCGCGCGATACAAGAGGCAGGAGCAACACCGACCATTGGGTGCTGAGCGGGGCGCGAGCGAATTGTTGGGCACCGGTGGCTCGATCGCTCGATCTAAATTGATCCGAGCAATGTTGCCGGCGACCACCAGAGACGACTCACGTCTATGAAGGTCAGCAGCAGACTGGCAGCGGTCGCCCAGGCCGCGACGGTCTGCACCCGGAAACGACCCACAAGGAGCGCTCGCCCGGAAGCGAACCGGACGTTCGCACGCATCACCGGTCGGCACCGCGCGCGCTCAACCTGGCGACCGCAAAGCTGCCTCTCGACGACCTACCAGATCACCCGCGCGGCGCCGAACCAACGTTGGCATCGGCCGGCCGCGCCACGAGGTCCCCCCGCCGGGCGCGAGCTGCGCCGGCGGGCTGGGGCGACTGCAAGGCCGCTTCAGGCTGCCATCGGCAGCACCATCTCCGGCCGCTGCGGCACGGCGTAGGCGAGTGGCGCCAGCGCGTCCTGAATGCGCTGCGCCTGCGCCGCGTCCAGGCAGCCGAACAGCGTCTTCTGGAAGCGCGGTTCCATTGCACCGGAGGCGATGTACTGCCAGCGGTAGGCCTTGAGCATGCCGGCGTCGATGCGCTCGCACTGCTCGGCGCTGAAGCCATCGCCGGCGATCGCGCGGAAGTAGGTGGCGTCGGCCTTGGCCTGCCCCTGCAGGATGCCGTCGACCGCGCCGACCAACGCGATCAGGTCGTCGACGCCCGCATCGCGCTCGGCGGGGCTGACGCGTGCGTTCTCGCGCACGAACTCCAGCTCGTCGAGGATCGCGTGCTGCGACTCCTCGCGCCAGTGGAACAGGAACACGTCCTTCCATAGCTCGCACAGCCCGCTCTGCGGCTCGATGCTGGCGCGGTAGTGCGCCTGCGTGAACAGCTCGATATGCAACGTCAGCGCGAGCACGGCCCACTGGCTCTTGCCGAGCACCGCCTGCGCCACCGCGTCGGGGTCGGCGGTCATCGTGTAGCCGGCCGGCATGCCGTCGGCGAGCATGCGCTCGAGGCGGCGGAACAGCTCCTGGTGCTTGATCTCCTCGTCGGCCATGCGCACCAGCGCTTCGACCGCGTGCTGGTCGCCGAACGCCTGCGCGCGGCCCAGCTCCATCGCCTTGGCAACGATGAAGCGCTCGACCAGGCCGAAGATGTACGAGTAGGTGCGGCCCTGCACTTGGCTGTACAGCCGGCGTTCGCCGGCATCGAGGAAGTCGAGTTCGCCGACCAGCGACAGGCCGGTCGGCATGAACGCTTTGCCGGTGTCGAAGCCGCGGCCGCGAATGACGTCCCGATCGATGTCCCAGCGGGCACGTTTCGAGACTTCGATGACCCTGGCGTAGCGGTTGGTTGCAGTGGACTGCGTTTGCATGATGGCCTCCTTCGAAAGGACGCGGACTCCCCCGCGCGGGTGCCGGGCACCGCGGCCGACGGCCGTCGACGCTTTGGCTGTCTTCACTCTCGTCGCCGGCGGCCGCGATGTCCTTCAGCGTTGTGAACCGGTCGATGAATCGTTCTGAATTCGCGGCGCTACAGTGACGGTGTGGAGCCGTACCGCTTCGACCGCTTCGAGATCCGCCCCGCGGAGCGGCAACTGCTGATTGACGGCGAGGCCGCCGCGCTCGGCGCGCGCGCGTTTGACGTACTGCTGGCGTTGCTCGAGCGACGCGAGCGTGTCGTCCCGAAGTCCGAGCTGTTCGATCTCGTCTGGCCCGACACCGTGGTCGAGGAGAACAACCTCGCGGTGCACGTCAGCGCGCTGCGCAGGTTGCTCGGACGGGCGGCGATCGTGACCGTCCCCGGCCGCGGTTACCGCTTCACAGCACCGCTGCACGACAGCGCGGAAACCACCGAAGTCGCGCGCGACAGTAAAGAGACTGTTGAGCTCGCGGCCCGCGGCGCGACATCAACGGACGCGCGCCCAGCCGCGCCCCGCCTGAAGACCAACCTGCCCGATGCGCTGCCGGCGCTGATCGGACGCGACGACGACGTCGAACGGGTCGGCGCGCTGATCGCGCGGCACCGGCTGGTGACGATCGTCGGCGCCGGCGGTATCGGCAAGACGCTGCTTGCGCAGCATGTGCTGTCACGGCGCCGCGATGCCTACGCGCACGGCGTCGGCTGGGTCGAATTGGCCGCGGTTGCCAATGCGGCGCAGGTGGTCGGCGCGATTGCCGCCGCGCTCGACGTGCGGTCTGGCAGCGGCGACGTGGCCGGCCTGGCCGCGGCGTTGGCGCCGCTCGAGCTGATGCTCGCGCTCGACAACGCCGAGCATCTCGTCGACGAGGTCGCTCGCATCGCCCGCGCGCTGCTCGAGGGTGCGCCCGGCGTGAGGCTGCTGGTGACGAGCCAGGCGCCGCTGCGGCTCGCGCAGGAGCACCTGCATCGGCTTGGCGCGCTCGCGGTGCCCGATGCCGACACACTGCCGCCCGACGAGGCACTGGCGTTCGGCGCCGTGGCGCTGTTCGCCGAGCGCGCGCAGGCGGCCGGCCGCTTCGAATTGAGCACGGCGCATTGCGCCGACGTGATCGAGATCGTTCGCCGCCTCGATGGTTTGCCGCTGACCATCGAGCTGGGCGCGGCGCGCGTGCCGCTGCTCGGCGTGCAGCGGCTGCGTGCGGCGCTGGACGAGCGACTGCGCGTGCTCACCGTCGGCAGCCGCGACGCGCCGGCGCGCCAGCGCACGCTGCGCGCGACGCTCGAGTGGAGCGTAGCGCTGCTCGACGAACGCGAACAGATCGTGTTCCGGCGCCTGGCGCCGGTCTGCGGCAGCGCATCGCTCGAGCTGGTGCAGCAGCTCGCCGCCGACGAACGCATCGACGAATGGGCGGTGGTCGAAGCGCTCGGCGGGCTGGTCGACCGCTCGCTCGTCGCCGTGAGCGAAGGCGAGCCGGTGCGCTACCGGCTGCTGGAGTCGCCGCGCGCGCTTGCACTCGAGCGGCTGCGCGAAGCCGGCGAGCAACAAGCGCTGGTCGCGCGCCATGCGCACGCGGTCGCCGCGATGTGCGAGCGCGCCTATGACGAGTACTTCGGTGGACGCATTCGCGTCGATGACTGGCGGCGCGCGATGGAGCCGGATCTCGACAACGCACGCAGCGCGTTTGCGTGGGCGCGCCGCCACGACGCGCGGGCGGCGGTCGCGATGATGCCCGAGCTGCTACTCGCGCTGCCGCGCCAGCTGGTACCCGAGCGGCAAGCGCTGTGCGACGCGATCGAGCCGCTGCTCGACGCCGCCGACGTGTCGTTGCTGTCGCGGGCACGCGCGGCGGTCGAGGCTGCGCTCGTGGTCACGAACGACCGCATCCCGCTCGGTGTGGCGTTGGGACGCCGCGCCCTGGCGCTGGCGCGCGACGCCGGCGACCGGCGACTGCTGGGCATGGCGTGGTCAGTGGCTGCCTACGGGTGCGCTCAGTCGCGCGATTGCAGCAGCACGGCGCGCGAAGCATTGCGGCAGCTGCGCGAGCTGTGCGATGCGTCGTGGCCGCCGCAGGTCACGCGCCGCGTGAGGAGCTCCGAGGGCTTGCTGCTCGCCGCCTTCGGGCAGTTCGACGATGCCATCGCGGCTTTGCACCGCGCCGCGCGGCTGGATGAGCAGGTCGGGATGCCGGAACCGTTCGCGCTCAACAACCTCGCGTTCATCGAGCTGCTGGCGGGTGACTTCGACGCCGCGCTGCGTCAGAGCGCCGAGACGGTCGCTCGGCTGCGCGGCACGCGGCATACGCAAACGCTGTCGCTTGCGCTATCGCATCTGGCGATGGCCTGGCTCGAAAAAGGCGCTGCAGCGCAGGCCCGAGTGCCGGCGCGCGAAGGCTGGTCGCAGGCCACGCGGTTCACGCATCAGGCGCTGTGGGCCGACATCCTGGCGTGGCTGGCGGCGCGGGAACGCCGGCCGCGCGCCGCGGCACAGCTGGCCGGCTATGCCGACGCTGCCTACGTCAGGCTGCAGGATGCGCGCTTCGATACGCAGCGTCCCTACGACGAGGCGCTGCGCATCGTTCGCGAGTCGCTCGGCGATGTCGACGGGCAACGCCTGATGGCCTACGGCGCAGCGTTGCGTGACGACCAGATCGAGGCGCTGGCTTTTGGCGAGCAAGACGACGCTTGACGCTGCGATGCCATTTCAGCGCGCGGACTGCCAGCTCCATTTGCTGGCAGTCGATCGAACGTCCGGTCCAACCGACTGCGCGCGTCCGCGATGGGTCGCTCTCCGCTTCGACAGTCCGGTCTTGGGGGGCACGGCCGGCGGGTTCCTCTTGGCCGGCCGTGTGAGTTGAGCCGCCGCCAGCGAATGCCCGGTCTCGCTGCACAGCTGACCGCCGCCACGCGCTCGGCATCGTCGATGCAGTAAGGCCGTCACTGGACGCACGCGTTTCTGCAACGCCATCATGAGTCGAATGCGGCCAAAGGGCGCCTTGACTCGTGAGTCGCTGGCACACTGCGAATCCCGACGGCGGAGAAGGTCACAGTACGGGTTGGTGCTCGGAGGGCCAGGCGCGTATCAAAACGCCGTGGACTAAGGTGACCTCACGGCGCCTTACTACCTGTTCGACGTGCTCTTCGAGCGCAAGCGCATTGCTTTGCGCTTCTGCGGGCCGGATCTCGACCGCCCATCGACCTTGTCTTGGTCGAATCTGACTTCGAGAAAGGCCTCCAAGGCCAAGCGCAACACGTCAGCTCGCGACGGAATCGTCCCGAGTTCTTCTCTCAGTGCGATGCGCTTCTCGTCAATCGCCTTCTCGACCGCTTCGGTCAGGCGGACGCTCAGTTGGGGTTGGCTCATGTGGCTGCTACACCGATTGTAGGTTTCTTGCTCCATTCACTGCGGCCTCACTTGACAATATGCTAGCAAGTAGTAAAGTATGCGGGGTAGCAATGCAGCAAGAGGAGTCGAGGTGCAATCTGAATTGTTGACAACGGACGAATTGTCCGCCCGCATCAAGTACGACGTGCGAACCATTCGTGAGCGTCTCAAGGACAGCGTTCTGCTGGAAGGCATTCACTACATCCGGCCGTTCGGTGGAAGGAAGATTCTCTTCATCTGGGATCGGATCATGGAGGACATGGCGAAATCCTCGGCATCCTCGAATCTCGCCATCCCGATGGCCAACGGCGGGGTGCTCCATGGGTAGCGTTCGCGCCCGAAAGGAGACGGGCCAGCTCTTCTTCGACTTCCGCTATCGCGGTCAGCGTTGCCGCGAGCAAACGTTGCTCGAAGACACTCCCGCCAACCGCAAGCGCCTCGAAAAAGCCCTCGCGAAGATCGAAGACGACATCGCTGCCGGCACATT
This sequence comes from Burkholderiaceae bacterium, assembly GCA_035764445.1. GTDB lineage: Bacteria > Pseudomonadota > Gammaproteobacteria > Burkholderiales > Burkholderiaceae_C > JAEUPI01. Next base: position 114 of record DASTZF010000200.1, on the reverse strand, counting down.
CGACTACGCCGCGACGTTCCCGACCAGCCGCAATGCGGCGATCGGGGCGTCGGCCCCTGCGAGTGCAGTCGCCGCCCATCAGACGAACGTACGGGCCGCTACGGCTTCCGACGC
>DASTZF010000199.1:0-37644 GCA_035764445.1 Burkholderiaceae bacterium | reverse complement strand
CGCCGGGTTGCCGCCGGGGAAGTCGGGCCTGCTCGGCCAGCGCAGCGACGCGAGCACCGGCGCCGGCAGGCGCTCGACGCGCAGCCGCTGATTGGCACCGTCGGAGGCCACGAGTTGCGGCGGCGCGGCGGCATCGACGCTGAGCACCGCCCCTAACACGGCGTTCGGGCGGTACGTCGCCAGGCCCTTCAGGCCGGACTTCCACGCGGTGAAGTACAGGCCCTGGAAGTCGCCGTACGGGTAGTCGGCCGGCACGTTGACGGTCTTGCTGATCGAGGTGTCGATGAACGGCGCCACCGCGGCCACCATCGCGGCGTGGTTCTCGGCGCTCATCTCGAGCGCGGTGACGAACGCGTCGGGCAGCGGCGCGTCCGCGCCGTTCAGATGCCGGTACAGCCGCCACGCGTGGTCCTCGACCGCGTACTCCTTGAAGGTGTTGTCGGGCTCGCGCTTGCGCCGCGTGTAGCTCCATGAGAACGGTGGCTCGATGCCGTTGCTCGCGTTGTCGGCGAACGCCAGGCTGATGGTGCCGGTGGGCGCGATCGACAGCAGGTGCGAGTTGCGGATCCCCTGCGCGCGGATCTTGTCCTTCAGCGGCTGCGGCATCCGCGACGCGAAGCTGCCGCGCGACAGGTAGAGATCGGCGTTGAAAAGCGGGAACGCGCCGCGCTCGCGTGCCAGGTCGGCCGATGCGTCGTAGGCGGCATCGCGCATCACTTCGGCGATGCGTGCCGCCTCGGCGCGAGCGTCGGGCGTGTCGTAGCGCAGCCCGAGCATGATCAGCGCGTCGCCCAAGCCGGTGAAGCCCAGCCCGATGCGCCGCTTGGCGCGCGCCTCGTCGTGCTGCTGCGGCAGCGGCCACACCGTGGCATCGAGGACGTTGTCGAGCATGCGCACCGCGACCTTGACGACGTCGATGAACGCATCGTCGCGAAAGCGCGCGCTCGGCTCGAACGGCGACTCGATGAAGAACGTGAGATCGATCGAGCCCAGGCAGCAGCAGCCGTAGGCGGGCAGCGGTTGCTCGCCGCACGGGTTGGTCGAGTCGATGCGCTCGCAGTAGCCGAGGTTGTTGTCGGCGTTGATGCGGTCGATGAACAGCACGCCGGGCTCGGCGTGATCGTAGGTCGAGCGCATGATCTGGTCCCACAGATCGCGCGCGCGCACGCGGCGGTAGATCCACAGGCCGTCGGAGCGCCGGCTGGCGCCGGCCGCCTTCTGCGCCGCGCTCGGCTCGGCACGGTGCACCAGCTCGAACTCGCGGTCTTCGTCGACGGCGCGCATGAACGCGTCGGTCACACCGACCGAGATGTTGAAGTTGGTCAGATCGCCGCCATCCTTGGCATGGACGAACTCCTCGACGTCCGGGTGGTCGCAGCGCAGCACGCCCATCTGCGCACCGCGCCGGCTGCCGGCGGACTCGACGGTCTCGCACGAGCGGTCGAACACGCGCATGTAGCTCACCGGGCCCGACGCGCTGCTCTGCGTGGTGCCGACCCACGCGCCCTTGGGGCGGATGCGCGAGAAGTCGTAGCCGACGCCGCCGCCGCGGCGCATCGTCTCGGCCGCCTCGGTCAACGCGATGTAGATCCCGGGGTAGCCCTCCTCGGGCTCGGCAATCGAGTCGCCCACCGGCTGCACGAAGCAGTTGATCAGCGTCGCGCCGAGCGGGGTGCCGGCCGCCGAATCGATGCGGCCGGCGGGGATGAAGCCGCTCCTCTGCGCATCGAAGAAACGGGTCTCCCACGGCGTGCGCAACGCCGGCGCCTCGACCGCCGCCAGAGCGCGCGCGACGCGTGCGCGCACGTCGTCGGCGCTGCGCTCGTCGCCCTTGGCGTACTTCTCGAGCAGCACTTCGTGGCTGATCTCTTGCGCGCTCAGCGCGCCGGGCGTGCTGGTTGCGGCCCGATCCTGCGGCCCGCTGGGGCGGGCGATTTCGCTCATCGTCTTTGTCTCCACGGCCTGCAGGCCGTCTCCGTTGCTTGTATTGTGCTTGCCACCGCGGGGCGGACCAAGTGCGCGGCGCAAGACCTGTGCAGCGACGCGGCTCGTCACGCTGCGCGGTGGCCGCCCGACCACGGCCCGTCGCGGCAGCGGCTGGTCACCGGAAGCCAGCAGCGCATCGGGGGCGAATCGTCAGGCGGCGAGGCAAGCCTGAGCGGCGGGCGCGAGCACGGCGCGCAGCGCGGCCACTGCGCCGATCACGATCAACGCGGGCGACGCCACCTCGTGCACGCGGCACAGCGCCGGCAGCGTCTCGAGCGTGCCGTCGACCGTGCGCTCGTCGGGACGCGTGGCACGCTCGACCACCGCTGCCGGCGTGTCGGGCGGCAGGCCGTGGCGAATCAGCTGCTCGCAGATGATCGGCAGCGTCGCCACGCCCATGTAGATCACGGTCGTCTGGCGCGGCCGCGCGAGCAGCTCCCAGTCGAGGTCGAGCCTGCGCGCATCGCCTTCGCCGCGCAGATGCCCGGCGGCGAACACCAGCGTGCAGGCGTGGTCGCGATGCGTCAGCGGAATCCCGACCGACGCGGCCGCACCCTGGGCCGCGCTGACGCCCGGCACGACCTCGAACGGAACACCGGCGAGCGCAAGCGCCTGCGCCTCTTCGCCGCCCCGGCCGAAGATGAACGGATCGCCGCCCTTCAATCGCACCACGGGATGGCCGCTGCGCGCCAGCCGAATCATCAACTCGATGATCGCGTTCTGGCTCAGCGTGTGGCAGCCCGACTGCTTGCCGACGTAGAACGCGTGCGCGTCCTTGGGTACCAGGTCGAGCACCTCGCGGCCGACCAGGTGGTCGTACAGCACCACGCGCGCCTCGCGCAGCGCCCGCGCAGCCTTCACGGTCAGCAGGTCGGGATCACCCGGGCCGGCACCGACCAGGGTCACCCTGGCTGGCCCGGTGCCGGCGACCAGCGAGCGCGCATCGAAGCGCAGCGGTTCATTCAGTGCACTCATCGGCGCAAGCTTTGCGGGATTGATCGCGTGGTGTCTTGATCGCGATCACATTGTTGAGGGCGCATCGCCGGTGCTCCTTGAACCAGTTCAAGGAGCCAGGCGCGGCGCGGGCGGACGATGCGCGCGATCGATCTCAAGGACTCGAGAGTGCATCGAAAACCCGCCGCCTTCGCGCCGCCGGCGATCCCGGTCAGGTCGTGCGGCACGAACCCGGAGTGAATCCATGAGTACATCGCACCGCAGCGTGGTCGCCGCGCTGCTGCTGGCCGGCCTCACATGGTCTGTCCACGCACAGACCTCGGCGCAGGACAAGAAAGGCGTCACCACGCCCGAGGTCAACTACCAGGCGGGCACCTCGCCGCTGGCCTCGGAGCCGATGTACCAGAGCACGAACCCGAAGGCGCCGCCGATGACGCAGGCCGAGTTCGACCAGGGCCGCAAGATCTATTTCGAGCGCTGCGCCGGCTGCCACGGCGTGCTGCGCAAGGGCGCCACCGGCAAGCCGCTGACACCGGACCTCACGCTCGGCAAGGGCACCGACTACCTAAAGGTCTTCATCGCCTACGGCTCGCCGGCCGGCATGCCGAACTGGCAGACCTCGGGCGAGATGGACGAGAAGACGGTCGACCTGATGGCGCGCTACATCCAGCAAGACCCTCCGCAGCCGCCCGAGTACGGCATGAAGGAGATGAAGGCGACGTGGAAGGTCATCGTGCCGGTCGGCCAGCGCCCGACCAAGAAGATGAACAACTACAACATCACCAACATCTTCTCGACCACCTTGCGCGACACCGGTGAGGTGGCGCTGATCGACGGCGACACCAAGCAGATCATCAACATCGTCAAGACCGGCTACGCGGTGCACATCTCGCGGCTGTCGGCTTCGGGTCGCTATCTGTTCGTGATCGGGCGCGACGCCAAGATCAACATGATCGACCTGTGGATGGAGAAGCCCGACAACGTGGCCGAGATCCGCGTCGGCCTCGAGGCACGCAGCGTCGACACCAGCAAGTACAAGGGCTACGAAGACAAGTACGCGATCGCCGGCTCGTACTGGCCGCCGCAGTACGTGATCATGAAGGGCGACACACTCGAGCCGCTGAAGATCGTCGGCACTCGCGGCATGACGGTCGACACGCAGGAGTACCACCCCGAGCCGCGCGTGGCGGCGATCGTCGCGTCGCACTTCAAGCCCGAGTTCGTGGTCAACGTCAAGGAGACCGGCAAGATCCTGCTGGTCAACTACAAGGACATCAACAACCTCGCGGTCACCGAGATTCCGGCGGCGCGCTTCCTGCACGACGGCGGCTGGGACTCGACGCACCGCTATGTGTTGATGGCGGCCAACCAGTCGAACAAGATCGGTGTCGTCGATGCCAAGGAGGGCAAGCTCGCCGCGCTGGTCGACGTCGACAAGATCCCGCACCCCGGGCGCGGCGCCAACTTCGTGCACAAGGAGTGCGGCCCTGTGTGGGCGACCGGCCACCTCGGCAGCGAAAAGATCTCGCTGATCGGCACCGACCCTGCCAAGCACAAGGATCGCGCGTGGAAGGTGTGCCAGACGCTCGACGGGCAGGGCGGCGGCAATCTCTTCATCAAGACGCACCCGAAGTCCAAGCACCTGTACATCGACACGCCGCTGAATCCCGACCCGAAGATCAGCCAGTCGGTGGCGGTGTACGACATCGGCAACCTGCAATCCGGCTTCAAGGTGCTGCCGATCGCGCAGTGGGCCGGCATCAGCGACGGTGGTGCGATGCGCGTCGTGCAGCCCGAATACAACAAGGCCGGCGACGAGGTGTGGTTCTCGGTGTGGTCCGCCAAGGACAAGCAGAGTGCGCTGGTCGTCGTCGACGACAAGACGCTGCAGCTGAAGGCCGTGATCAAGAACCCGCGCCTGATCACGCCGACCGGCCACTTCAATGTGCACAACACGCAGCACGACATCTATTGACACCAGGGAGCGCCAATGAAGATTCAAACCGTTGTGATGGCAGCCGGCGCCATCGCGCTGGCGATGCCGGCCTGGGCCGCACCCGAAGACGCGATGAACAAGGCCGGCTGCATGGCCTGCCACACCAAGGACAAGAAGGTGGTCGGGCCGGCGTTCAAGGACATCGCTGCCAAGTACAAGGGCCAGGACGTCGTTGCCAAGTTGATGGAGAAGGTGCGCAAGGGCGGCTCGGGCGTCTATGGCCCGGTCCCGATGGCACCCAACCCGCCCGAGAAGATCAACGACGCCGACCTGAAGGCAGCGATCGAGTTCATTCTCAAAAGTTGACGAGGCAGCTTTGCTCCGAAAGGTGGCCGCTGTCGCCGTGCCGCTGGCCATGTGGGCCGGCGGTGGCGCCGCTGCGCCCGACGGCGCGCTGCCCGAGGCGCGCCAGCAGGCGTTGGTGCGGATGGTTCGTCACGACTGCGGTGCCTGCCACGGCATGCGCCTGACGGGCGGTTTGGGCCCGCCGCTGACGCCGCAGGCGCTGGCGGACAAGCCGCTCGATTCGATGGTGGCCACCGTCGTGCACGGCCGTCCCGGCACGCCGATGCCGCCGTGGCGCGCGATGCTCGGCGACGCCGAGGCGCGCTGGATCGTCGAGCAGCTGGCGCGCGGCTTCCCCGAACTGAGCGAGCAACCGTCGCTGGGGGCCGGGCGATGAAGCGGCGCAGCATCGTGGCCGCACTCGGTGCATCGGCCGCCGCGCCATGGCTGGCCGGTTGCGCCACCTCGGCGCGCACCGGTGTCGGCACCGGCGACCTCGGCCTCGTGATCGAGCGCGCACGCGGCACGGTGGCGATCGTCAACACCAGCACGCACACGCTGCTGGGCGAAGTGAGCGGCCTCGGCGACCTGTCGCACGCCTCGGTCGTGTTCGCACGCGACGGCGCCAGCGCGTTCGTGTTCGGCCGCGACGGCGGGCTGACGCGCGTCGATCTGCTGCGGCGGCGCATCGACGCGCGCGTGATGCAGGCCGGCAATTCGATCGGCGGTGCGATCTCCGCCGACGGCACGCTGGTGGCGGCGCAGAACTACACGCCCGGCGGCGTCAGGGTGTTCGATGCGCGCACGCTGCAGCTGGTGGCCGACCTCCCCGCGCTGACGCCGCAAGGCCAGCGCTCGCGCGTGGTCGGCCTGGTCGATCTACCGGGCCGGCGCTTCGCGTACGCGCTGTTCGACGCCGACGCGATCTGCGTGGCCGACCTGTCGCAACCCGACGCGCCGCGCATCACGCGCTTCGACGGCATCGGCCGCCAGCCGTACGACGCATTGGTCACGCCCGACGGCCGCCACTACATCGCCGGCCTGTTCGGCGAAGACGGCCTGGCGATGGTCGACCTGTGGGATCGCGAGCCGAAGGCGCGTCGCATCCTCGCCGGCTACGGCCGCGGCGAACAACCGCTGCCGGTGTACAAGATGCCGCACCTGCGCGGCTGGGCGGTGGCCGGGCGCCATGCGTACCTGCCGGCGATTGGCCGCCACGAAGTGCTGGTGGTCGACACGCTCACCTGGCAGGAGGTTGGCCGCGTCGCGGTGGCCGGGCAGCCGGTGTTCGTGATCGCGCGGCCCGACGGCCGCCAGGTGTGGGTCAATTTCGCGCTGCCGGACTATCACCGCGTGCAGGTGATCGACACGCCGTCGCAGCGGGTGGTGCGCACACTCGAGCCCGGCAAGGCCATCCTGCACATGGAGTTCACGCCGCGCGGCGAGGCGGTGTGGGTCAGTGCGCGCGACGACAACCGCGTCGTGGTGCTCGACACCGAGAGTCTTCAGACGCTGGCAATGCTGTCGGTGGACTCGCCGAGCGGTGTCTTCTTCACCGCACGCGCGGCGCGGGTCGGCTTCTGATGGTTACGCGCGACGAGCTGCGCCGCTCGCTGCTCAACGACTGGCAGCGTGGCTTTCCGCTGGTCGCGGCGCCGTTCGAGCGCATCGCAGCGGCGCTGCGGTGCAGCGAGGCCGCCGTGCTCGAGGCCTACCAGGTGCTGCGCACCGAAGGCAGCGTCAGCCGCATCGGCGGCGTGTTCGCTGCCGGCGCCGGCGGCGCCGGGCTGCTGGCCGCGGTGGCGGTGCCGCCGGCGCGGCTCGCTGCGGTGGCCGCGCTGGTGTCGGCGCACCCGGGCGTCAACCACAACTACGAGCGCGAGCACCGCTGGAACCTGTGGTTCGTGCTCAACGGCAGCAGCGCCGCCGCGGTACAGCGCACGATGGACGCGCTCGAGGCCGTCGTGCAGCTGCCGACGTTGCGGCTGCCGATGCAGCGCGCGTACCGCATCGACCTCGGCTTCGATCTCGACGGATTGATCGCGCGCTCGCCGACCGGCAACCGCGCCGAAGCCGCCGCACCGCTGGTCGCGGCGGACTGGCCGCTGGCGGCCCTCGTCGAGCAAGGATTGCCGCTGGTGCGGCGGCCGTACGACCTGTGGGCGCTGCAGCTCGGATGCGACGGCGACCGCATCGTCGAGACGCTGGCGCGCTGGCAGCACGACGGCACGCTGAAGCGCTTCGGCGTCATCGTGCGCCACCACGAGCTCGGCTTCGACGCCAACGCGATGACGGTGTTCGACGTGCCCGACGACGAGGTCGACGCGCGCGGCCTCGCGCTGGCCCGCGACGCTGCGGTGACCTTGGCCTACCGCCGCGAGCGCGCAGTCGGCTGGCCGTACAACCTGTACTGCATGGTGCACGGCCGCGACCGCGTTGCGGTGCGCGCCACGCTCGATGGCGTGATCGAGCGCGCGGGCCTTGCCGCGTGTGGGCGCGAGACGCTGTTCTCGCGGCGGCGCTTCAAGCAGGAAGGCGCGCGGCGCTTTCGCGACCTCGACGCACTGGCGAGCCATGCGCACTGACGACCCCCGCCGCCGGATCGACGCCATCGACGCGCAGTTGATCGAGCGCCTGCACGGCGGCTTTCCGCTCACCGACCGGCCGTTCGCACAAGTCGCCGACGAGTTGGGCCTCGGCGAAGACGAGGTCATCGAGCGGCTGGCGAGCCTGCTGGCGCATGGCGTGCTGACGCGCTTCGGGCCGCTGTTCCAGATCGAGCGGGCCGGTGGCTGCTTCGTGCTGGCGGCGATGGCGGTGCCGGAGGAGCGCTTCGACGCCGTGGCGGAGATGGTCAACGCCTGGCCCGAAGTCGCGCACAACTACCGCCGCGAGGCGCGCGGTTCTGTCGACGCTGCCGGCCGTTGCGCGCCGCAGGGCTGCCGCTGTGGCGGCGCCACGGTGCTCGAGCCGTCGTTGAACATGTGGTTCGTGGTCGCAGCGGTGTCGCCGGCAGCGGCCGAGCTGGTGTTGCGACGCATCGAGGCGGACAGCGGGCTGACCGTGTGGCGCTTTCCGAAGGAGCGCGAGTTCAAGGTCGAGCTCAAGCTGCCGCTGGCCGGAGTTGCCGATGGCGCTGTCTGAGCTCGATCGCCGCCTGGTCGCCGCGCTGCAGACCGGCCTGCCGCTGGTGCCGCGGCCGTACGAAGCACTCGGCGCTTCGCTGGGCATCAGCGCCGATGCCGTGCGCGAGCACCTGGCCGGCATGCTGGCGTCGGGGCTGATCCGACGTATCGGCGCGGTGCCCAACCACTACGAGCTCGGCTTCAGCGCCAACGGCATGACCGTGTGGGACGTGGCCGACGCCGCGGTCGACGACCTGGGCGCGCGCGTGGCCGCGCTGCCCGGCGTCAGCCACTGCTACCGACGGCCGCGCCGGCTGCCGCGGTGGCCGTACAACCTGTTCGTCATGCTGCACGGCCGCTCGCGCGACGAGGTTCAGCAACAGGCCGATCGCATCGCCGCGCTGCTCGGCAAGGCATGCCGCGGCCACGACATCCTGTACTCGACGGCCATCCTGAAGAAGACCGGTCTGCGCCTGCGCGGCGACTGAAGGCCTCCCATGTTTCGCGTCTCGCACTTCATGCACCTGCTGGCCGACGCCGAGCGCAGCGGTGCGATGCCGCTGCCGCGCACGGTCAAGCCGCGCGGCCCGGTGGTGATCTGGAACCTCATCCGTCGCTGCAACCTGACCTGCAAGCACTGCTACGCGCTGTCGGCCGACCACGACTACGAGGGTGAGCTGAGCACCGGCGAAGTCTTCACGGTGATGGACGACCTGAAGGCGTTCGGCGTGCCGGTGCTGATCCTCTCGGGCGGCGAGCCACTGCTGCGCAGCGACCTGTTCGGCATCGCCGCACGCGCGCTGGCAATGCACTTCTACGTCGGCCTGTCGACCAACGGCACGCTGATCGACGCCGGCGTGGCCGACCGCGTCGCTCGGACCGGCTTCGACTACGTCGGCATCAGCCTCGACGGTTTGCGCGCCACGCACGATCAGTTCCGCCGTCTCGACGGTGCGTTCGACCGCAGCCTGCACGCGGTGCGGCTGCTGCGCGCGCGCGGCGTCAAGGTGGGTTTGCGCTTCACGATGACGGCGCTCAACGCGCATGACCTGCCGGCGCTGCTGCAGCTGATGCGCGACGAGCAGGTCGACAAGTTCTACTTCTCGCACCTCAACTACGCCGGCCGCGGCAACATCCACCGCGCCAAGGACGCGCAGTTCGCTGCCACCCGCGACGCGCTCTACCTGCTGTTCGAGCGCGCGTGGTGCGCGGCGCGCGATGGCTTGTTGGAGCAGTACGTCACCGGCAACAACGACGCCGACGGGCCGTATCTGCTGCAGTGGCTGCAGCGCTGGCACCCTCACCTCCACGCACGCTGGCATGCGCCGCTGCGCCAGCACCTGAGAGCCTGGGGCGGCAACGCGTCCGGTGTCAACGTCGCCAACATCGACAACCTCGGCCAGGTGCACCCCGACACGATGTGGTGGCACCACAGCCTCGGCAGTGTGCGCGAGCGGCCGTTCTCGGCGATCTGGGACGACGTCGGCGACCCACTGATGGCGGGCCTGAAGGCGCGCCCGCGGCCGGTCGGTGGCCGCTGCGCGTCGTGCATCCACTTCGACATCTGTGGCGGCAACACGCGCGTGCGTGCGCAGCAGGTCACCGGCGACCCATGGGCCGAGGACCCGGGCTGCTATCTCGACGACGACGAGATCGGCTTGATGGAACGCGCGCCGCGCGTGGTGGTGACGCCGTTTGCAGGCAAACGCCACATTCCGATCGCGAGCCAGCCATGAACGGGCCGCGCGCCGTGCGTGTGCTCGCGCTGTGCATCGGCGCGAGTGCATGGCCGTTGGCCCAGGCGCAGACGCCGCCGGCCGCAGTGGCGAGCGACGCTTCGCTGCTGTACCAGCAGCACTGCGCGGCATGCCACGGCACGCAGCGCACCGGCGGCATGGGTCCGGCGCTGCTGCCCGAGAGCCTGGAGCGACTGCGCAAGCCCGACGCGCTGAAGGTCATCACCAGCGGCCGCACGGCCACGCAGATGCCACCGTTCGGCGACAAGCTGAAGGCCGACGACGTGGCCGCGCTCGCGCAATGGATCTACTCGCCGGTAAGCCCGGCGCCGGTGTGGGCCGAGGCCGACATCCGCGCCTCGCGCGTCGAGACCGCAGGCGCGAAGAACCTGCCGGCTGTTCCGGTGTGGAACGCCGACCCGATGAACCTGTTCGTGGTCGTCGAGGGCGGTGATCACCACGTGTCGCTGGTCGACGGCGACCGTTTCGAGCGCGTCCACCGCTTCGCCAGCCGCTATGCGCTGCACGGCGGGCCGAAGTTCTCGCCTGACGGGCGATTCGTCTACTTCGGCTCGCGCGACGGCTGGATCACCAAGTACGACTTGTGGAACCTGACCGTCGTGGCCGAGGTGCGCGCCGGGCTCAACATGCGCAACGTCGCGGTCTCGGGCGACGGGCGCTGGGTGATGGCGGCCAACTACTTCCCGCACACGCTGGCGCTGTTCGATGCCGAGCTGAACCTGGTCAAGACCTACGCCGCGGCGTCACTCGATGGCAAGGCGACGTCGCGCGTGTCGGCGGTGTACGACGCGGCGCCGCGCTCGAGCTTCATCGTCGCGCTGAAGGACCTGCCCGAGCTGTGGGAGATCTCGTACGACCGCAACGCCGGGCCAATCTTCGACGGCGTCGTGCACGACTACAAGCTCGGCGAAGGCATCGCCAAGCCGGGCTTCCTCGGCGTGCGCCGCACGCCGCTGGGCGAGCCGCTCGACGACTTCTTCTTCGACCAGAGCTACCGCCACGCGCTCGGCGCCACGCGGCCCAAGGGCGACGGCGCCCCGAACGCCCAGGTGGTCAACCTCGACGTGCGCCGCAAGATCGCCGAGTTGCCGATCGCCGGCATGCCGCACCTCGGCTCGGGCATCACCTTCGCGTGGAACGGCACCACCGTGCTCGCGAGCCCCAATCTGAAGGATGGCGCGCTCGACGTGATCGACATGAAGACCTGGCAGCCGGTGGCGACGATCCCGACCCCCGGTCCCGGGTTCTTCGTACGCAGCCACGAGGGCACCCCCTACGCGTGGACCGACTCGATGATGAGCCCGATGGCCAAGGACACGCTGACGATCGTCGACAAGCGCACGCTGAAGCCGGTGGCCAGCGTGCGCGAGCCGGGCAGGACGCTGGCGCACGTCGAATTCACGAAGGACGGCCGCTACGCGCTGGCCAGCGTGTGGGAGCTCGACGGCGCGCTGGTGATCTACGACGCAGCGACGTTCAAGGAAGTCAAGCGCCTGTCGATGAGCAAGCCGGTGGGCAAGTACAACGTCTGGAACAAGATCTCACGCTCGGAGGGCACGTCGCACTGACGACGCGTCAGCGAGTCGCTGTCGCACGCTGCGTTGCCATGTAGTGCGCGCACTGGCCGTTCGGGCACACGGGCGCAGCAGCCCCGTCGCTGCCGAGCGACGAGAACGCACGCAGGCATTCGGGGCTCGGAATCGTGATCGAACGCTTGTCGATCCGGATCAGGCCCGCATCCTCGAGCTGGTGCAGCACGCGCGAGAAATACTCCGGCGTCAGCGACAGCCGCAGCGCGATCGTCGCCTTGCTCGCTGGCAGCGCCAGCGTGTGCGGGCCGGGCGCACTGCGATCGAGCCCGCGCAGCAGGAAGTCGGCCACGCGCCGCAATCCGCTGTGCAGCGCGTACGCCTCGACGTCGTCCATCAGCCGGTGCAGCCGTCGCGAGAGGCCCGACAGCATGCGCAACGCGAGCGCTGGGTCGCGCACGATCTCGTCGAGCACCACGGGTTTGCCGACCGCCAGCAGCAGCGTGTCGGCCAGCGCCTGCCCGTTCACACGGTGCATGCCGCCCACGAACATCGGCGCCTCGGCGAAGGTCATGCCGGGCCCGACCAGCTCGAACACCTTCTCCTGGCCGCCGGCCGACAGCGCGAACAGCTTGACCTGGCCGAACACGGCGACGTAGAACTCGACGCACGGCTCGCCGAGGCGAAACACCATGTCGCCGCGGTCGAAGCGGCGCAGGCGGCTCCCCGCAGCGATGTGCGCCAGCGCGTCGGGCGCCGTGTCCTTGAACAACGGAAGCGCCGCCAGATACCGCGGCAGGTCGAAGGTACTGTCTTGCATGCGTCGCTCGGTCGCAAGCCGTGGCGTCATTCTTCAACCGCACACGGCGCCGGGGCTTGAGGGAAATCAACGGTCGTCAGCCAAGCCAGTGGCGCGAACGCGACTCCTCGCGGCGGCCGCGGCGGCCGCACGCTGCGCTGCCCACCCCGCACGCGCTGCCGTTCAGGCCCCGCGCGGCCTCGCGCCGCGGCCCGCGCTCGGCGCCAGCACGCGCCACAGCGCCGCACTGCCCGCGAGCGTGAACCCCCCGAGCACGCTGTGCGCTGTGGCGGCGCCCAGCCCGAGCGCCTGCTGCAGCGGCCCGATGCCGAGCAGCGCCACGCTCACCGCGGCGAGCGCGGTGAGCGCAGCGACCGTCGCAGCGCCGGTGCACCGTCTGACCCGCCATGCCGCCCAGCACAGCACCGACATCGCCAGCGCTCCCAGTACGACATGCAGTTGCAGCAGCGCCTGGCGCATCGGCGTGCCGATGCCGTCGGCCCACGCGGCATTGCCGCGCCACGGCTGCCACGCCGCCAACGCATCAGGCCACGACGCGAGGTCGAGCCCGCAGCCGTCCGCGCACGCGGCCACGGCGGTGCGTGCGCTGACCAGGCCACCCGAGACGAGCACGAGCAGCACGAACGCCCACAGGGGCCAGCTCAGTTCGCGCGCGATGGCGCTCGGCAAGGTGTCCACCGACTGCAATGCTGGCGTCAGCAGCCAGGCCAGGGCGGCGAGCAACAGGTGGCCGCCGAGCAGATTGGCCAGCACCACGGCCGGTAGCTGCGAGGGCGTGATGCGCCCGACAAATGCCAGTGCCGCGGCCAGCGCCCACAACGACGCGCCGGCCACGCGCTGCGACCGCGACCACCCACCGAACCCAAACGCGACGATGAAGACGAACGCGAGACCGGCCACGGTGGCGCTGATGCGGTGGGTCAACCGCAGCGTGTGCTGCCAGGCGGGGATCTCGGCATCGCGCGGCGCCTCTGCGCTCGCCTGCGCGTAGCAGGTGGGCCACGGCGTGCAGCCGACGCCGCTCTGCGACAGCCGCAGCGTCGCGCTGCAGAGCGCCACCAGCAGCACCAGCGCGAGCGCCAGCGCAAGCAGCGTGCGCATCGCCGTGCCGTCAGCCCGCGCTCGCGCGGCACTGCGTGGCGCGCGAGCGGCGCGCGGCGCGCACCGATTGCAGCACGACGACCACGAACAGCAGGCCGCCGACGATCGCGATCAGCCCGCCCAGACCCATCAACCCCATGCCGGCCACCTCCTGCGGCGTGCGCAGCACCTGGTCGACGCCGGCCACCTTGCGCTGCACGCCGTAGCCGCCGGACCACACGAGTCCGACGATGTGCATCAACTGCCCGGCGCCGTACAGCGCAGGCTGCCACACGGCGAGGCGGCCTGGGCGCGCGAGCCCCAGCGCCGGCAGCAGCGCATAGGTGGCGCCCATCAGCGCCAGCGTGACGCCGACGATCGAGCCATGGTAGTGCGCGGGCACGCGCACGTCGCTGCCCTGGATCAGGAAGCCGATGCCGCCGCCGACGCAAAACAGCACCATCGACGCCAGCAGCGATGCGCGCAGCGCGCGCGCATCAGGCGGACACGGCCCCGCACGCAGCAGCGCAACCGCGAGCGCGAGCACGATCGGCACGATCGCCAGCCCGCCGCCGAAGCGCATCAACCAGGTGAACAGGCGCTTGTGCTCGGCCGACCCGACATCGAACGCCAGGTAGATCGCCGGCGTGGCGAACACCGACACCAGCGCCACGCCGAACAGCAGCAACACGACGCGCGGCGACAGCGGCAGCGGCGCCTCGATGCGCGTCGCGAGCCACAGCCAGCTCACCAGCATCAACAGCGTCCAGGTGAACTGCACCACGTGGCCCGGACCCCAGAACAGCAGCTCGTAGTACGGCTTGCCCTGCAGTCCCGCGTCGCCGTGGCGCAGCGCGAGGGCGGACCACACCAGCGCCACCAGCGCGAGCGCGGTGCTCACCGCCGCCGCGTTGAGGCCAAAGCGCAGCACGCCGGCACCGGGCAGCGCGACGCCGACGCGGCCCGGCGCCGCGAGCGCGCGCCCGGTGGTGAACGCCAGCCCACCGCCGAACAGCGCCAGCCCGAACAGGAAGCGGGCGTCGTCGAGCACCGGCACGTAGTTCGACATCACCGGCGCGCCCGCGCCGGCGAACGGCGCCAGCGTCATCACCGCAGCGCCGATGGCGGCCAAGGTGAAGCCGAACCAGCCGAGCGGCAGCCAGCGCTGCGAGCCCGACAGCGTCCACAGCAAGCCCGCCATCGCAAGGAACCACACCAGCACCGACAGGTCCACGTGCACGACCAGCGCCACGTGAAAGAAGTCGACCCCCGGCAACAGCGCATTGAGGCCTGGCGTGCGCGCGCCGACCAGCAGCAGCGCGAACAGGCCCGAGCCGATCAACGCCGCAGTCGCCAACCCCAGCCACGCCACGGCGAGCACGCGGCGCTCGCCGACCGGCACCGCGAGTTCGTAGCGGTGCGCCGGCAGCGCCCAGGCGGTGGGCAGGGCCTGGCCGGGAAGGTGCGCGGCGCTCATCGAATCACCACCCCGCCCTGATCGGGCTTGAAATCGATCAACACGATCTGCCCGGGCCGCACGTCGAGCTGCGCCTCGCGCTCGAAAACGGGCGCGCCGGGCCGCACGTCGTCGCGCAGCGTCACCGCGATGCGGTGCGTGCCGGTGGCGATCGGCGTGCGCCAGTAGCCGCTCGAGGCGCCGTCGCGCGATAGACCGGCCGGCGGGTACGAGCGGTCGACCAGCACCTGCTCGTCGAGCACGACGCGCACCTGAACCGGCGAGCGCTCGCGCTGGCAATCGAGTGGCGCGCGCATCTGCGGCGGCATCTTGGCCAGCTCGTCGGCGCTGCGGCGGCGGCAATCGGTGCTCACCTTGCCCGGGTGCGTGAACGACAGGCGCAGCAGTGCCTGGTCGCGCCCGAGCAGTTCGTGGGCCGGCCAGCTCGCGAACAGGCCGATCGCCAACGCGAACAGCGCGTAGGCCATCGCCTGGCCGGCAAGGCGTAACGTCGTCTTCATGCAGTGTCCGCGGTGCGCTGGCAGTCGCGCATGCGCTCTGCCAGCGTTCGCTGGAAATTGTCGACAGCCCGCAGCAGCGCGTCTTTGTCCTCGCGCAAGAACCAGTGCAGTCGCACCCGCTCGCGCGGCACTTGCGCACGCAGGTGCGGCGCTCGCTCACCCGCCAGCCGCTGGGCGGTCCAGCGCGCGCCGAGCCGATACGCGCAATCCGCCGGTGGACAGCCGGTGACCAGCACGCCGTCGGCGCCGCCGCGCAGCGCGTACTCGATGAACACCGGTGGCCACAGCGCCACGCACGGCGCGCCCAGCATCGCCGCGGCACCGGCCGCGGTGACGCGAACGCCAGGGTCCGGCGCGCGGTCATCGAGCGTGGCGCCACGGTCGCAGCCGAGCACGATGACGCGCGGACCGTCGCCCACGGCCCGCAAGGCGGCGAGCGCGTGATCGAGCTGCGCACGCAGCGTGGCCAGCGGCAGCTGCGGCAGGTCGATGCCGGTGGCCACCGGCGCGGCGCGACGAAACGGTGTCGCCGACGGACAGGCACCGACGCAGATGCCGCAACCGGCGCACAGCTCGGCGCTGACCGTCGCCATGCGCACCCCGACACGGCCATCGACGTGGGGCACCATCTCAATCGCGCCGTACGGGCAATCGGCCTGGCACAGCGTGCAGCCGTTGCAGTGCGCGGGGTCGACCACCGCCGCCGGCGGTGCCGTGCCGCGCCGCGGCCGCCACGGCAGCGCGAGCAGTGCCAACGTCAGCATCGTCGCCGTCACCCCGGCGATGCGCGGTGCCGCGTCGGCCAGCGGCAGCATGCCGAGGTAGAACCAATCGATCTCGACGCGCTGCGGCCACAACGCGAGGTCGACGGCCGGCAGCGAGCGCGCCGGCCAGGCCAGCGACAGCGCGGCCAGCATCAGCGTGCTGCCGATGGCGAGCGTGCGCACCGGCTGCGTGTGCGGTCGCGCCAGCCGCAGCAGATGCGCCCACGCGCCGAGCAGCAGCGACAGTGGCAGGCCGATGTGTGCGAACGCCAGCAGGCTGAAGAAGCGGTCGCTGATCGCGTCGGCATCGATGAAGTTGCGCACCATGCCGGCGTCGAACCCGGGCAGCCACGCCAGCCACTCGAGCACCGCAACGCCGGTGTACTGCGCGCGCTGGTCCCACACCATCCAGTAGCCGACCACACCGCTGGCCAGCGCCAGCGGAAGCAACGGCACGCCGCTGACCCAGGTGTACCACCGGAAGGCGCGAAAGCGACCGAGCATCGCCTCGCGCACTCCATGCAACAGCGCCAGCACGATCAGCGCGTCGGATGCATAGCGATGCAGGCTGCGCATCAGGCCGCCGGCCAGCGGCTGCTGCTCGGTCATCGTTTGCACCGAACGGTAGGCGCCGTCGACGCTGGTCTCGTACAGCGCGTAGATCCAGAAGCCGCTGACGACGACGATCCACAGCATCCAGAACGTCAGCGCGCCGAGTTGCCGCAGCGGGTTGGCCACCGTGCCGAACACGCGGTCGAGCGCGCGTTCGGCGGCGCGCACGCAGCGCTCGGGTCCACCCGCGTCGACCGCGCCGCTCTTCGGAGCGAGTCGCCCGGGGGCGGCCAGGCCGCCGCTCATCGCAGCGTGCGCTGGCGGCGCAGTTCGCGCGCGATGTAGCCGCCGAGCCCGGCGAGCACCGTGACGCCGCAGAAGATCTCGAAGAACAGCGAGTAGTTCAGGCGGTAGCTGCCCGACGCTGGGTCGTACACGGTGCAATACAGCTTGACCTTGCGCCACACGCTGGCGAGGTCGGCGCCGCGCGCCGCCTGTCCAGCCAGCAGATCCTTCAGCGGGCCGACGAACATCGGCAGCTCGAAGGTCTCGCCGTACACCTGCGCCGCGACGCGCCCGCTGGTGTCGACGATGCTCAGCTGCGTGATGTGGTCGAAGCCTTTCGGCGTGGCCTCGAAGCGGAAGCCGAACGCGCGTGCCAGCGACGCCACGTCGGCGGCCGCGGGCGCCGCGAATGCCCAATGCGGGTCGTCGATGCGCATGCGGCGCGCGTAGGCAGCCAGCGCAGTCGGATCGTCGAACGGCTGGTTGAAGCCGATGCTGAGCACCTGGAAGCTGTCGTCACCGAGCGCGCGGCGCGCCGCGCGCACCGCCTCGGCCAGGCGCTGCGTGGTGATCGGGCACGACTGGAAGCAGCCGGTGTAGATGAAGCTCACCACCAGCGGCTTGCCGCGGTAGTCGGCCAGCTTGAGCGGACGGCTCAGCGCGTCGCGCATGACCAGCTGGTCGGCACCGTCGGCGAGGTTGCGGCCGATCGCGGCCTGGCTGTCGCGCAGCGCGTCGTCCCAGGCCGGGGCCTGCGCGTGCGCAGCGCCGAGCGACGCGGCCACGCAAGCGCCGACGAGCCAGCGCGCGCCGGCGCGCGACGCCGCCCGCATGCGCACACGTGCCGTCATGTCTAACTCCCGGACAGCGCAGCCTCGAGCATCACACCGAGCAGCAGCAACGTCAGCTGCAGCAGCGACGCGAAGAAGCTGCGCATCGCGCGCGCACGGCTGGGCTGCCATTGCAAGCGCAGCGACTCGAGCACGAACCAGCCGCCGCCGCCGGCCGCCAGCAGCGCGACCAGCACGCTGCCCGACACCACGCCGAGCGCGATGCCGAGCACGGCCAGCAGCACCGCGTGCGCCGTGATCGCGAGGGCAGTGACGCGGTCGCCCTTGACGACCGGCAGCATCGGCACGCCAGCGCTCGCATAGTCGTCGCGGCAGGCGATCGCCAGGCTCCAGAAATGCGGCGGTGTCCACAGGAACAGCACCAGCGTCAGCAGCCATGCCTGCAGCGACAGTTGAGGATCGACCGCCGCCGCACCGGCCAGCACCGCGAAGCTGCCGGCCAGGCCGCCGATCACGATGTTCCACCACGTGCGCCGCTTCAGCCACACCGTGTAGACCACCGCGTAGACGAGTGCGCCGGCCACCGTGTAGATCGCCGCAGCGGCGTTGGTGGCCGCCCATGCAGCGGCACCGGCCAGCAACGTCATGCCGATCATCAGCGCGAGCCAGCCGCCATGCGGCCGCAACGCGCCGGTGGCGAACGGCCGCTTGCGCGTGCGCTTCATGCGGCGATCGAGGTCGGCCTCCCACCACTGGTTGAAGGCGCCCGCCGACGCCGACGCGGCCAGCACGCAGACGAACAACAGCGCCACCGCAAGCGCACCCGGACCGTGCCCCGGCTGCACCGCCACACCCGCCAGCGCGGTGACGGCGATGACGACGCCGATGCGCAGCTTGAACAGCGACAGCACGTCGCGGGCGACGTTGCTCCTGGCCCGTCCCGCTGCCCGCGGGTCACTGACGCCCCCAGCAGGAGCAGCGAGCGAAGTGGGCGTGGCGGGCCTCATGTCACGCTCTCAGCTCAGGCCCCACACGGTCGACAGGTACTTCCAGTTGACGAAGTAGTAGAGGACGAAAGCGGCCAGGAACACCAGCGCGAACACGAAGGTGCCCGGCGCCGCGAAGCCGCCGCCGTGCCCGCCGTGGCCCGCCAGGGCCGCTGCGCCGGTCGGCATGCGCAGCATGCTGCTCGTGGTCGAGTACTGGCCCACGTCGAGCCGCTTGCCCCACAGCAGCGTGCCCACCGTGATCAGGATGTAGGCCGCACCGCCGATGATGGCCACCACGCCCGCGACGCCCATGATCGCCAGCATCAGCCACGCCGAGCCCGGGAACTCGTACGGCAGCAGGGTGCCTGCGAAGGTGATGTCCCAGTGGCGGCGCGGCACACCGAGCGTACCGGCGCCCATCATCGCCAGGCAGAACACGCCCATGCCGAGTCCGAACAGATACGGCTGCCACTTCGCCAGCCCCGGCAGGATGACTTCGCGGTTGAACAGCGTGGGCAGCAGGAAGTAGGTGAGCGCCATGAAGGCGAGCGTGGTGCCGATCACCACCGTGGCGTGGAAGTGCCCCGGCACGTAGATCGTGTTGTGGATCAGCATGTTGAGCTGCTCGGTGCCCATCATCACACCGGAGATGCCACCGAGGAAGCCGAAGCCGAGCAGCGAGATGAACATGCCCGAGAACACCGGGTTGCCCCACGGGGCCTTGCGGATCCACTCGAACGGGCCCTTGGTCAAGCCCTTGTCGCGCTGTGCGACCTCGATCGAGCCGGGCACCGTGAGGCCGTGGATCATCGACGCCAGCACCGCCAGGTACATCGCGTAGCTGGTGTTGAACACCTTCCACTCCACCGACAGGCCGGGATCGCTCAGCAGGTGGTGCGCGCTGGCCAGCTGCAGGAACAGGATGTAGAGGACGAAGGCGGTACGCGACACGCGCTCGCTCATCGGCTTGGCACCGAACACGATGGCGGCGATCGCGTACCACACCGCGACGTGCGCGCTGACGTTGATCTGCTGCGACGAGTGGCCGAACGCCCACCACACCGTGCGATACATCAGCGGGTCGATGCTCTTGATGTAGCCGAGCGACCACAGGAAGGTCGGGATCAGGATGATCGCGCCCGAGGCGATCGTGAAGATCGCGATGATGCAGGCGGTCATCGCGCCGAACGTCACCAGCGGGATCGAGCCCTCGTACGTCTTCTCTGCGCGCGCGATCACCAGCGTGCCGAGGAAGATGAAGCAGCCGATCAGTGCCCCCACCGCGAACAGGATCAGCCCCAGGTAGAACGCGGGGTGGCCCGGCAGCGGCACGTACGACGTCATCATCACCGACGCGTTGCCGGTGAAGATCGCGGCATTGAAGGTGACGGTGCCGATCGCCATCAGCGCGAACGCCAGCCAGGCCAGCCGCGGCGTGGCCAGTCGACAGCGCAGCAGCGTCGACGAGCAGAAGTACAGCACCGCGATCTCGAAGAAGATGATCCAGATCACCAGCATGTCGAGGCCGTGCGCGGTGAGGATCATGTAGAACTGCTCGGCGCCCACCAGGTGCACCGCCTGCCAGCGCGTCAGCGTGATCAGCAGCGCCAGCACGCCGCCCACCAGCAGCGCCACCACCGCGGCGACGGCGTTGAGCTTGATCAGCGGCTCGGCCGACTTGTGGAACTGCAGCCCGGTGCGCGGGCAGACCCGAAACAGGTTCGTGTTCGTCGTCATGTGATCCCTCGCATCCTCACTTGACGTACAGCCTCGACACCATCTTGTGATGGCCGATGCCGCAGTACTCGTTGCAGACGATCGCGTAGGTGCCGGCGCGGTTGGGCGTGATCGTCACCACGTGCTCGTACCCCGGCAGCACCTGCACGTTGATGTTCTCGGGCTGCAGCGAGAAGCCGTGCTGGTAGTCCATCGCGCTCAGGTGCAGGCGGTAGGTCTTGCCCTGCTCGAGTTCGAGCATCGGCCACCAGGCCCACAGCCGCGCGATCAGGTAGACATCGGAGCCGGCCGGCGGCTTGACCACCGGGATCTTCTCGTCGGTCTCGGTGCGCACCGTGTACTTGTCGACCATCTCCTGCGCGGCGCGCGAGAACTGCTCGGGCCGCACGCGGTAGGTTTCGTTGGACAGGTTCTGCTTACCGTACAGATGCCAGTACGGCATCATGAAGAACATCACCAGGCACCAGACGAACGCGATCGCGATCCAGATGATCTCGACGCGGTCGATCGGCTGCTTCCACCAGACTCGTCTGGCCGGCGGGAGGATGGCGCTCATGACAGCCCCCCGATCGCCGAGTACAGCGATCGACCCCCCGAGGGGGTCTCGCCCGGCTTCGGGCGGCCGGGCGCCGGGCTTGTCAGCGGCCTTGGCATGCTCATGTTCATCGCCACTTCCTTCACTTGCCCAGCGGGCTGATCGGGATGCCGACGATCTCCATCACGCCCCACACGATGTAGAGCACGGTGGGCATCGCCACGCCGAGGAACAGCAGCAGGAACGGGTTCTCGAGGATCTGCTGGAAGGCGGGAATCGGTCCCTCGTCGTCGGCGTCGCGCGCTGCGGTGGGTTCGGCCATGTGGAGTTCTCCTTCGGTCCGGAAGTGGCCCGGACTCTAGAGACGGCCGGCGAACGACGACTTGATGTGGTTCAAAGAAAAGACAACCGCTGCGCAGCACAAAGAGACCCTGCCTCGGCGAGGGACACAGTGAGTTCTTGATTCGGTTCAGGTCGCGCGGCGCAGCGCGCTGCTAGGGTAGCGACCAACATCCTCGATCCCAACGCCCACGTGCTGCGACTCATCCCGGCCGCCGGACGCCGTCTCTTTCTGCTAGCCGACCGCCTGTTCGGCCGGCTGTTCGGCAACGCGACCAACCCCCTGTACTACTTGGGCACGATCAGCTGCCTGATGTTCGCGCTCGTGACGGTGAGCGGCTTCTACCTCTATGCGTTCTATGAGACCGGCGTCGACACCACGTACGCATCGGTCGAACGGCTGACCCACGCCCAATGGTGGCTCGGCGGCGTAATGCGCAGCGTGCACCGCTATGCCAGCGACGCGATGGTGCTGACGATGCTGCTGCACCTGGCGCGGCACTTCTGCTTCGACCGCTACCGCAGCTTCCGCGCGTTTTCGTGGATCACCGGCATGGTGCTGCTGTGGCTCGTCTACGTGAGCGGCGTCAACGGCTACATGCTGCCGTGGGACCGGCTGGCGCAGTTCACCGTGGTGTCGGTGGCCGAGTGGTTCGACGCGCTGCCGGTGTTCCGCGGCACGCTGGTGCGCAACTTCATCCTGCCCGAGGCGATCAGCGACCGCTTCTTCTCGCTGCTGCAGTTCCTGCACATCGGCATTCCGCTGGCCGCGCTGGCCGCCCTGTGGATCCACGTGCAGCGCGTGCCGCGCGCGCGTGTGATGCCGCCGCGTCCGCTGGCGATCGGCCTCGCGCTGACGCTGATCGCGCTGTCGCTCGCCTGGCCGGTGGGCGGGCAGGGCGCGGCCGAGTTGGCGTCGCTGCCGCAGCGCGTGCAGCTCGACTGGTTCTACCTGTCGGTGCTGCCGTGGGTGCAGCAGGGCCATGCGCTGGCGCTGTGGGCTGTGGTCGGCGGGCTGACGCTGCTGGCGTTCGCGCTGCCGTGGCTGCCGCCGAAGCGGCTCGACAAGGGCGTGTCGGCATGGCAGGTCTCTCTGCACCCTGGAGCCGCGAGTTATGCCGCACGCGCCGGCGAGACGCTGCTCGACGCCGGGCTGCGCGCCGAGCTGACGTTGCCCTATGAATGCCGGGCCGGCGGCTGCGGGCGCTGCCGCGCGCACCTGCTGCAAGGCCGCGTCGACGACGGCGGCGACAGTGCATCCTCGCTGACGCCCGAGCAGCGCGCACGCGGCGACATCCTGTTGTGCTGCGCATGCGCGCTGTCGGACGTCGAGATCGAGCTCGCGCCGGGTGCCGTGGTGCCTGATGCCGGCACCTCGTACCAGGCGACCGTGATCGGCCTGGAGCGCATGGCGCCCGACGTGATGAAGGTGACCCTCGCGCTGCCATCGGGGCGGCTCATCGCGTACCAGGCGGGTCAGTACATCCAGATCGTGCTCGCCGGTGGGCAGCGGCGCGCCTATTCGTTCACTGCGCCGAGCGGCGAGACGCGCGTCGTCGAGCTGCACGTGCGGCGAATGCCCGGCGGCCTCTTCACCACGCAGGTGTTCGAGCGCATGCAGCTGGGCGACGTGCTGCAGCTGCAAGGGCCGTTCGGCGCCTTCGTGCTGCGCGAGCCGAGTCCGCGGCCGCTGATCTTCGTGGCCGGCGCGACCGGATTCGCGCCTGTGAAGAGCTTGTTGGAGCAAGCGTTCCGCTCGGGCACCGCCAAGCCGATGCACCTGTACTGGGGGGTGCGGCGGCCCGATGAGCTGTACATGCGGCAGCTCGCAGAGGGCTGGGCGATCGAGCACCCGAATTTCCGCTTCGTGCCGGTGATCTCCGAGCCGCGACCCGGCGACGGCTGGAGCGGCCGCACCGGGCTCGTCCACGAAGCGATCCTGCACGACTTCCCCGACCTGTCGGGGCATCTGGTCTACGCGTGCGGATCGGTGCGCATGGTGCAGGCAGCGCGGCCAGCGTTCATCGCGCAGGGCCTGTCGGAGGACGCGTGCTTCTCCGACGCTTTCACGCCCGCGACGTCGGCATCGACGCCGACATGAGGCGCCGCGGGCGCCGACGCAACGATCGCCGACCGCGCACGCAGCCACGCGCCGCGTCCGCGAGGCATCAGTGCGGAGTGATCCGGATGCGCTCGAGTTCGGCGATGACGTCGTCGACCACCTTCAGGAACGCTGCCCGGCTCGGAACGGGTTCGCCGATGACCAGGGTGGACGCCAGCGCGGCCAGCGCATCGCGATGCGCCCAGCGCGCCCAGCTGCGCACGTCCCAATAAGTGAGCAAGGCGAGGCGACCAATATCTTCGTTGCGACGGGCGTGCACCAGATTGCCAAGCACGTCTTCGAGGCAGGTGCGAAGCGCGGGGGTGAGTTCTGCTCTCATGTTGCGATGCAGCATCGCCCTCCAGACTGAATCTCGGCTTACGCCCGTCTAGGGTGCTCTGCCAAGGTGCGCACCGGCAACGACTGATAGTGGACGCTCTCTGTCGCGGCGTGCGCGGTGACGGCACCGCTTGCGCGCAAGGCACAGTCCGACGGCGAGGTGCATGCCAGCCTGGCGATCGCCAAGGCGCAGGCCCTGGCGCTGCGTGTGAACGCGTCGAGGCCGAGCGCTGGTATGGCGCGTTGCCGAGCGCGATCTACGCCGGGGCACCGATTCCGTTTCTCAACGTCGGCAAGTGAATCACCGCATGCGCTCCACGTCTGCCGACGGAGCCGTGTTGGCGGCCCTGCGGGCCTTGCTCGGGCAGCCCCTTCGATGATGGCGTGGCCCGCAGGTTTTCAAGCCCGAGCCAACCGCGCCCACAACGCCTCAAACGGGGGGTACTTTTAGAAAGTGCGCTCTGTACATTTCGTTGCCAACCGCCCGTCGAATGGCGCGCGGTGGCGCGATTGGCGAGGGCGCCTGACACCCGCCGACCGACCTGATCGTCGACCGACCGATGGATCGCAGCGGAGGGAGACCCGAGACGCAGCCGGATGGCGACGACCCCGGCGCGCGCGCCCGCCGCAGTGAACGCGTCGCACGCGTCATCCTGGTGACCACCGGCGGCGGCACGGTCGACATCACCCAGACCGCAGTCGACCTGCTGGAACGGGCCTGCTCGATCGCTGCGCCGCCGCGGTGTGACGGCGCAAACATGCGACCGCCACCCTGCACGCCGACGTGGGCTGCGCTGTGTCAGCACCTTGGCCGCTGCCGTTTCTCACCGTCGTGCCCCCTGGCCGGCACAACGGCCAGCGGCCCCGCCACCGCGCCGGCCCGCACGCAACAGCACGCGTGCGTGGTCGTCACGCTGGCCAGCACCCGTGTGGACGCGCACCGCGAGCTGCACCGCCATCTCACCCGCGAGGCCAACGTCCAATGCCATCTCGTGCGTGCCGAAGCTGCCAATTGGAGCGCCTGTCGCATCGCCGTCCCGGCGTCGGAGGTGCTGGTCATCGATCGATCGTGGTGCGACCAACACTCGCTGCGCGCGATTGCCTCGGTGGTCGATCGTGAGCCGAAGCTGCGCGTCATGGTGCACGACGACGCCGTCGTAAACCAAGCGCTGGCGGACATGGTCGTACGCCATCGGTTCCATGGCCTGCTGCACGCGCACTGCCCGCCCGAGATCGGCGTCAAGGCGATTCGCGCGGTGATGCGTGGCGAACTGTGGCTGCCACGCGCCCTGCTCAGAGCGCACCTGCCGGCCGCGAACGCCCCTGTCGCGGGTGACGGCACCGCGTCGCTCTATGCCACGCTTCCCGAAGGACTGACCGATCGACAGAACGAGATCGTGGCGCATCTGCGGCAAGGCTTCACCAACAAAGAGATCGCCGGGCGCCTGGGAATCAAGGAGGACACGGTCAAGAAGCATCTGCAGGCGGTGTTCAGCAAGCTCGGTGTGCACCGGCGAGCCCTGGTTGCGCTGCGCGGTCGCGAGTCGCGCCTACCGGCCGCACGATAGACGACCTGCGCCCGCGGGCCCGGTATTAACCCGCCCCCAAAGTCGAACGACCTTCCTCTTTCGTGGAATGGATCGGCGCGAGGCGATCTGCAATCGTCAGGTCGGCTCCTGCGGCACGAGCGACCCGCCGTTGGGGTGAGGAAGGGCAACTAAGCCCATCGCCAGGCAGCGGTCTCAGCTGTCGTATTCATCGCTCCGCGAGCCTCGCGTGGACGCGGAGATAGAGGAAAGGAACGCAGATGAAAGAACCCGACTTGAGAAGGTTGGAGCGACTCATGGCCGCCGTAGCGCTAACCGCTGTGGTACCCATTGGCACCGCCGTCGCCGCGGACATCAAGAATTTGAGCGGGCAATCCTGCGGCACCGGGAGCGGAACCTGGCATTTCGTCAACAACCAGACTGGCGGTGCCGCCGACGGCATCCTCACGGCGAATTTCACCTCCGGCCAGTGCATTGTGGCCCCGTCCAAGAACACCGGCTCCACCCAGCACTTCTTCTGCGTTGGCTTCGGCGGCGCGCTGTTGAGTGCATCGACGGGACCGCTCCCCGGCAACCTGGTGCTGTCGGACTTCTCGTGCGCCTCTCCGCCGCCGCCCCCGCCGCCACCTCCGCCTCCGTGTGGCGGCAAGAACGAACCGCCCTGCCCCAAGTGACTGGGAGCCGGATCACGTGCGTCCAAACGGATGGACGCATGCCGACGCTCGGCGCGGCGCCCGTATGGGCCGCGCCGGCGGGAGGGTGAGACCGCGCACCACGGCGCGCCTGCGCTGGCGGTCCGCGAAGACGCCTCTTTTTTCTGACGCACCCGACGAAGTGAAGACATGACCACGCATGCCAAGCGCAGCCGCCACGCAATGGCGATGACGGCGCTGCTCGCCACACTGGCCGCAGCGGCTGGCGGCGCCGCCGCCCAAACACCGACCGACAGGCCGCCGAACCTGAAGGCGCTGCCGGCGTCGAACATCTCGCTGGTGACCGACACGGCAACGGGCGCCCTGCTGCTGCGCTTCGCGACGACGAGCTGGAACGCCGGAGTCGGCGCGCTGCAGCTCGAGGCCGGCGATGTCGACACCGGCTCTGGCAAGCAGCAGGTCTTTCAGCGCGTGTGGCTGAGCGACGGCAGCACCTATCTGCACCTGGCGGGCTGGTTCGAGTGGCATCCGACGCACAACCATTTCCACTTCGACGACTACGCGGACTACATCCTGCAGCCGATCAACGCCCCCGGCGGATCGCAGCGCACCGGCCAGAAGACGACCTTCTGCGTGATGGACACGACCAAGATCAACGGCAGCCTGCCCGGCTCGCCGGCCAATGCGTTCTACAGCACGTGCGGCAACCAGACTCAGGGCATGTCGATCGGCTGGGGCGACACCTATGGCGCGCATCTGGACGGCCAGTCGATCGACTTCACCAACAACGCAGACGGCCTCTACCAACTCGTCATCCAGGTTGATCCGAAAAACCTGCTCATCGAGGGCACCAAGGACGACAACCGCTCATGCGTTCTGCTCGACATCCGCAAGCCGAGCACCGTGACCGTGGTCGACGCGAGCGGCAACTGCTCGACGGTAGCCTCGATCACGCCGAACAGCGCGGCAGCGGGAACTACGGTGCAGGTGACGATCACCGGTTACGGGTTCACAGCGGGCATGCCGGTCAATTTCGACGCTGGCAACGGGCCGCGACCGGTCGCAAGCAATGTGCAGCTGGCCTCCGACACTGCGGGTCTGGACACCATCACGGCCACGGTGACGGTGCCATTCAGGAGGAACATTGGCAAAGATCCCGTTTGGGATCTGCGCGTGGGCAACGGCGGCGTGCTGCGCAACGCCTTCACCGTGACCCATTAAGGCTTCAGAGGGCACACGGCCTGTGTGCGGCCGCACTCAAGCGGCCGCCGCTACTGCGCGAGGAACCCGCCGTCGACCGCCAGCACGTGACCGGTGACCATCGCGGCCGCGGGGCTCGCGAGGAACAGCACAGCAGTGGCGATCTCGTGCGGCTCGGCGAGCCGCTTCAACGGCGTGACATCGCGAATGCGCTGCATCAGTTCGGCCGACTGCTCGAGCTGCCCGATGAAGCCGGTCTTGGTCCAGGTCGGCGCGACCGCGTTGACGCGGATGCCCAGCGGTGCCCACTCGATCGCCAGCGCGCGCGTCATGTTGACCACGGCGCCCTTGGTGGCCTGGTACGAGATGTTCGGATAGAGGCCGCCGCCCGACAGGCCCATGATCGACGCGGTGTTGACGATGCTGCCGCCCGCGCGCATGTGGCGCGCGGCAGCGCGCGCACACAGGAACGCGCCGGTCAGGTTGACCGCGATCACCGCGTTCCAATCGTCGAGCTTCAGTTCGAGTGAGGGCTTGCGGATCGCGCGGCCCGCGTTGTTGACCAAGATGTGAAGCCCACCGTGATCGGCGGCGATCGCGGCGAAGGTGTGATCGACCGCGGCCTCGTCGGCGACGTCGAGCGTGCGCGTGGCGGCCTCTGGCATTTGCGCTTGCGCCGCCTGCAGCGCCGCCTCGTCACGATCGAGCAGCACCACCCGCGCGCCGGCCTCGGCCAACAGCGTGGCGCAGGCCAGACCGATGCCCTGCGCGCCGCCGGTGACCGCCGCCACCTGGCCGTCGACGCGAAACGCGCGCAGCCCACCGTCGGCGGCCGCGGCCGACATCACAAGGTCTCTGACGGTGCGAAGTCGAGCTCGACCTTCGCGCCGTTGGGGTCGAGCGTGAAAAGCTGCCAGGTGCCGGCGCCGGCCTGGCGACGCAGGTCGTATTTCAGGCCGCGCTCGTCGAAGCGCGCCTTCACCTGCTTCAGCCCCTGCGTCGTGAACGCCATGTGGTCGATCACGCCGGTGCGCGTGGCCGGCATCGGGCGGTCCCAGTAGATGTGCAGCACCGCCTGCTCGCCACCGGGCGGGTACAGCCACGCGCCG
Source organism: Burkholderiaceae bacterium (assembly GCA_035764445.1). GTDB lineage: Bacteria > Pseudomonadota > Gammaproteobacteria > Burkholderiales > Burkholderiaceae_C > JAEUPI01. Next base: position 9,194 of record DASTZF010000199.1, on the reverse strand, counting down.
GGGAATCCGAGGTCGGGTCGGTGGCCCTCGACGAGGCCGAGCAAGCCGCAGTAGAAGTCGAGCGTCTTGTCGCGGTCTTCGGCGGCGATGGTGAAGTGGTTCATGCCAACGATCATGGTCGTCGCTCCGTTTGCATCGAACGATTGTGCGAGGGAATCAGGCGACCAGCACGAGTGCGCCCACCGTGGCGCGCGACTCGAGCCGCGCATGGGCCTGCGCTGCGGCGTCGAGTGCATGGCGCTCGATCGGCGGCAACCTGATCGTGCCGTCGGCAAGCGCCTGCCACAGCGCATCGGCGCGCGCGGCCAGTGCCTGTCGCGTCGCGATGTAGGCAAACACCACCGGCCGCGAGAAGGTCAGCGACTTGTGCACCAGCGCGTTGGGATCCAGCGCGCGCAGCGGGCCGCTCGCCTGGCCGAGGCTGATCCAGTGGCCGCGCAGCGCGAGCGCCGCCAGGTTCTCGTCGAACGCGGCGTCGCCAAGGCCGTCGATCACCACGTCGGCACCGCCGCACGCGGCGTGCACCGCGTCGGCAAAGCGGTAGTCGCGCGTGACGACCACATGCTCGCAGCCGTGCTCGCGTGCGAGCCGCGCCTTGGCGTCGCTGCTCACCGTGCCGACCACCGTGGCTCCGAACTTGCGCGCCCACGCGCACACCAGCAGTCCGACGCCACCGGCCGCGGCGTGTACCAGCAGCCGCGTGCCGCGCGCGATGCGGCCGAGGTCATGCACGAGGTAGTGAGCCGTCAGCCCTTTGAGCAGCAGCGCAGCGCCGACATCGTCCTCGATCGCGGACGGCAGCGGCACGACCTGATCGACTGGCACCGCGCGCACGCTCGCATAGGCGCCGGGGACGGGGCCGATCGTCGCGACACGATCGCCGGGCAAGAGCCCCGTGACGCCGGAGCCGACGTCGATGACGCTGCCCGCGGCTTCCATGCCGGGTGTGCCGCCGGGCTGCAGCATCGGTGGGATCCAGCCACGGCGCAGGTAGACGTCGATGAAGTTGACGCCGATCGCGCGCTGGCGGATGCGCACTTCGCCGGGGCCCGGTGCCGCGACCTCGCCGTCGACCGCCGCCAGCTGATCGGTCCCGCCGTAGCCCCGCACGACGATGCGGCGCGCGGGCAGCGGCAGTGCCGCGGGCATCGGCACGCTGCGAGGCGCGCGCAGGTCGGCGCCTTGCTGCAGGTGGCGGCGCAGGTTCGCGAAGCCGGCTTCGTAGACGTCGCGTGCCACCATCTCGCGCAGCTCGCGTTCGCGCCCCGGTGGTGTGGCGAAGGTCGACTCCCAATGCCAGAACGTGCGGTCGCCGTCGGTCACCGGCTTCAGCGTCACGCAGGCCACGTAGCGCTGCAGCGGCACCGTCGCCTCGACGATGCAATAGGTGCTCTTGTGCTCGCGGTCGTCGAGCGTCAGCAGCTGCTCGCGGATGCGGTTGCCGTCCTTCAGCGCGAAGCTGCGCACGCAGCCGACCTGGCTCGATGCCTCGTTGGCCTCGATGCGGCTCGTCTCGACGACGTCGTGCCACTGATCGTGGCTGTTGAAGTCGCGGATCACCGCCCACACGCGCTCGATCGGCGCATCGATCACCGTCGAACGGACCACCTTCTGCAACATCGTCGGTCTCGCTACCCGTTAGCGCGGCACGGCCTTGCGCCGGGCCGCCCCAAGGATGGCCCGCCCCCTCGGGCGGCAGCGAACGCAGTGAGCGCGCGGGCTCACCGGTAGAGCCGCTTCAGTGCATCGAAGCCGCCCTGGAAGACGCCGTTGCCGATCTGCTCGGTCAGGGCACGCTCGCGACCCTCGTCGCAGTCGAACTCGGCGCTCCACTCGGCAAAGCTGCGGTTGCCGTCGGTGATCGGCGTCAGCTTCAACGTCGCCACGTAGTTGGCCACGCCCATCGGGCTCTCGAGGATCTCGTAGGTGCAGCTGTAGTCGTAGTCGGACAGCGCCAGCAGCCGCTCGCGGATCGTGCCCCCGTCGCGGGTGTGGAAGTGGCGGATGCAGCCGACCTTGTCTGCGGGCTCGTTGTTCTCGATGCGGCTGTCGGCGATGCCTGGGTGCCACTGCGGCATCGCGTTGAAGTCGCGGATGCGCGACCACACGGTGTCGGCGCTGGCGCCGATGACGCTGGAGACGTAGATGCGGATCACGAGGGCAGCTCCTGCTCACTCCTTGGCGCTGGGCGACGCCGGCGGCAACGCAGTCGCGCCGGCGGCGCCACCGGCCAGGCGCTGGATGTCGCCGGCGTCGAGGCCGATCTCGCGCAGCAACTGGTCGACGATCGGCGCCTGCGCGCGGAAGCGCAGCGCCGAATTGACCACGCTGTCGGCGAAGCCGGCGTTGCCGCTGTCGCCGTTGCCACCGCCACCGCCGGCAAGACCCTCGACGTGCAGGATCTTGATGCCCTCGATGCGTTCCATCGGCCGCACGGATTCGCGGATGATCGCCTCGGCCTTTTCCACCAGCTTCAAGCGCAGCGCGGAGGCGCGCGCCTCGGGCGTCAGCACGTTCTGCGCCTCGTTCATCAGCCGCGTGGCCTCGGCTTCGATCTCGGCGCGCACCTTGGCGGCCAGCGCCTTGATCTTCTCGGCGTCGGCGTCGGCCTGCGCCTGCGCGCGGATCGCCGCGCCGCGGTCAGCGCTGGCGGCTTTCTCGGCCTGCGCAGCGGCGGTCAACCGCAAGGCTTCGCGCTCGGCGGCCTGCGCTGCCGCGATCAGCTCGATCGCTTTCTTGCGCTCGGCCATCTCGATCTCGCGCGCGGTGAACACCTTCTCTTCGGCCGACACCGCCTGCGCCCGCGCCGCCTCGGCCTCGGCCTGCGCCTCGCTCTGCGCCTTGCTCTCGCGCGCGATGGCGATCGCCCGTTGCTGCTCGGCAAGCTCGAGCGCCTGCCGGCGCGCCACTTCGGCGGCCTGCACCGCGCGCTCCTTCTGGATGCGCTCCTGCTCGACGCTGAGGTCGCTGCGGATGCGCGCCGCCTCGATCGTCTGCTTGGCGGCGATCTGCGCCTGCTCGGCGTCCTGCTCGCGCTGGGCGCGCTCGGCGGCCAGCTCGGCGCGCTGGCGCGCCCGCGCGACCTCCACTTCGCGCTGCTGCGTCAGCCGCGCGTACTCGCTCTCGCGGTCGATGTCGAGCGACAGCTTCTCCGCTTCGAGGTTCTTGTTGCGGATCGCGATCAGCGTGTCCTGCTCGACGTCGTTGCGCTGCTTCTTGCGGTGCTCGATCTGCTCGGTCAGCCGTGTCAGGCCCTCGGCGTCGAACGCGTTGCTCGGATTGAAGAACTCCATCGCGGTCTGGTCGAGCTGCGTCAGCGACGCCGACTCGAGCTCCAGGCCGTTCTTCGTCAGATCGCCGGCCACCGTGTCGCGCACGCGCTTGACGTAGGTGCCGCGCTTCTCGTGCAGCTCCTCCATCGTCATCTCGGCAGCCGCGGTGCGCAGCGCGTCGACAAACTTGCCTTCGATCAGCTCCTTCAGCTGTTCGGGCTCGAGCGTGCGCTGGCCGAGCGTCTGCGCCGCCGCGGCCACCGCATTGGGCTCGGCCGCGACGCGCACATAGAACTCGGCGATCACGTCGACGCGCATGCGGTCCTTGGTGATCAGCGCCTTGTCGCGGCCGCGCGCGACCTCCAGCCGAAGCGTGTTCATGTTGACCGGGATCACCTCGTGCACGATCGGCAGCACCAGCGCACCACCATCGAGAACGACCCTCTGGCCGCCGAGACCGGTGCGCACGAACGCGCGCTCCTTGCTTGAGCGCAGGTACAGCCAGTGCAGCAGCCAGACGACGATCGCGACGACGATCGCGACCACGATCAGGCCGAGAATGAAGGTTCCGAATTGGGCGCCAGTCATGAGCGTCTCCTAGCTTTCAGTCTGTCTCTCGCGTCTTGTGCGTTATCGGGTGATCTGCGTGAAGCGACGCGTCGTCTCGGTCAGCGCCGCCTCGGTGGGCAGCCGCTCCATCGAGCTGGCGCCGTAGAAGCCGTGGCAACCGGGGCAGCGCGCGAGGATGTACCTCGCGTCGTCGGGCGTGGCGATCGGCCCGCCGTGGCACAGCACGATCACGTCGGGCCGCACCGCCAGCGCCGCCGCCGCATAGGCGTTGATCGGCGCCACGCAGTCGGCGAGCTTGAGCGCCGTTGCGGCGCCGATCGTGCCGCCGGTGGTCAGGCCCATGTGGGCCACGACGATGTCGGCGCCAGCGCGCGCCATGTCGCGCGCGTTGTCTTCGCTGAACACGTACGGCGTGGTCAACAGGTCGAGCGCACGCGCCTGCGCGACCAACTCGACCTCGAGCCCGTAACCCATGCCGGTTTCTTCGAGGTTGGCCCGGAAAGTGCCGTCGATCAGCCCGACGGTCGGGAAGTTCTGAATGCCCGAGAAGCCGAGCGCGATCAGCCGCCGCAAGAACTCGTCGGCGATCAGGAACGGGTCGGTGCCGTTGACGCCGGCCAGCACCGGCGTCTTGCTCACCACCGGCAGCACCTCGCGCGCCATCTCGCAGACGATCTCGTTGGCGTTGCCGTAGGCTAGCAACCCGGCCAGCGAGCCGCGGCCGGCCATGCGATAGCGACCCGAGTTGTAGATCACGATCAGGTCGATGCCGCCGGCCTCCTCGCACTTGGCCGACAGACCGGTACCGGCACCGCCGCCGACGATCGGCGCGCGCGCGACGATCTTGCGGCGCAGGTTGTCGAGGATCGTCTGGCGGGCGATGCGCGGCATGGTGTTCGTTCTCGTCGTCTCAGCGCGCGGCCCGCGTCGCAGCGGCCGGCGCCGCGGTCGCGATCTCGCGCCACGCCGCCACCAGCGCGTCGGCGAATGCCTCGTCGTTGATGTGCAGCGGCAGGCGCTTGCAGGTGCGGTTGGCGCCGCCGCGGAAGTGGCGCTCGATCGCATCGAACAGCGCGCGGTCGGCGTCGGGGTCGTGGAACGGCTGGCCCGGACGGTCGATCTGCGACACTCCGCCTTCGGGAATCAGGAAGCGCACCGGCCCCGCCATCGCATTGAGCTTGCGCGCGATGAACTCGCCGATCGCGCGGTTCTCTTCCACCGTGGTGCGCATCAGCGTCACGGTCGGGTTGTGGCGATGCAAGGTGCGACCCTTGAAGCGCTCGGGCACCGAGTCCCACGGCCCGAAGTTGACCATGTCGAGCGCGCCGCACGAGCCGACGTACGGCAGCGCATGGCGCGCGAACACGTCGAGGCGCGTCGGCCCTGCCGACAGCACGCCGCCGCCGATCTCATCGGCGACCTCGGTCGTCGAGACGTCGATCACGCCGGCCAGCAGCCCGGAGTCGGCGAGCTTCTCCATCGACTGGCCGCCCACGCCCGTGGCATGGAACACCAGGCAGTCGTAGTCCGCCTCCAGCCGCTTGGTCACCATCTGCACGCACGCCGTGGTGACGCCGAACATCGTCAGTCCGATCGCTTCCTTGGTGGCCGACTTGGTCGCGCTGTCGCCCGCCACCGGGTGCGCAATCATCCCAGCCAGCGCGTGCGCGGCGTTGGCGAGCACCTTCTCGCTGATGCGGTTGATGCCCGACACGTCGGTGATCGAATACATCATGCAGATGTCGCTCGGGCCGACGTACGGCCGCGTGTCGCCCGAGGCCATGGTCGACACCATCACCTTCGGCACGCCGATCGGCAGCGCGCGCATCGCGCGCGTGGTTAAGGTGGTGCCGCCCGAGCCACCGGCACCGATCAGCCCGCCGACGTCACGCCGGCCGAGCATGAAGCGCTCGAAGGCAATCGCCATCGCGCTCACCGAGCTGCCGCGGTCGTTGGTGAACACCACTCGCTCGCCGTCGGGATGGTGACGCGCCACCTCGCGCGGGTGAATGCTCGCCGGCGACGGCTTGCCCGAAGTCGCGAGGTCGACCGTCACCACCCGCAGGCCGATCTTCTCGAGGCACTGGCGCAGGTAGAACAGCTCGCGCCCCTTGGTGTCGAACGTGCCGGCCACGTAGGCGGCGCGCCCGCTGCTGGCTGCCACCGGGAACGGCAAGACCTGCGCTTGCTGGCTGGCCGCGGGCGCCGACACGACCACGCGTGCCCGCTCGGCTGCAGACGGGCTTGCAGCGGGCTCGCGCACGATGTCGGCCACCGGTGCCGAGGCATCGCCGCTGTTCCAGCGATTGAAGCCGCGCACCGTGCGCGGCGCCAGATCGTCGAGAGTCGGCGCACCGTCGCCATAGGCGCGGCGCACGGTGAAGACCTGCGTCGTCGCCGACTCAGGCGCCGGCTCGCTCGGCGCCGCTTCGGCTTCGTCGTCGCTCGAACGCACGCCGAGCAACCGCTCCTGCAACTCGCGGTCGGCCGCCAGTGCCTGCGCCGGCATCTCTTGCGCCAGCCGGCCGTTGACCATCACGCCGATGCGATCGGCGACGTCGATCGCGACGCCCAGGTTCTGCTCGATCAGCAGCACGCTGATCTCGCTGTCGCCGGCCAGCTCGCGCAGTGCCTGCACGACCTGCTCCACGATCGCCGGCGCCAGCCCTTCGGTGGGCTCGTCCATCACCAGCAGCCTCGGCTCGAGCAGCAGCGCGCGGCCGATCGCCAGCATCTGCTGCTCGCCGCCTGACAGCATCGCGCCACCGTGGTCCTTGCGATCGGCCAGACGCGGGAACATCGCGTAGACGCGATCGACCTCGCGCCGGCGCTTGGCCACCAGCCGCAGTGTCTCGTCGACCGACAGCGACGGCCAGACGCGTCGGCCCTGCGGCACATAGGCGATGCCGCGCCGGGTGATCTCGTTGGGGGTCAGGCCAAGAATCTCTTCGCCGCCGAGCTTGACGCTGCCGGTGGCTCGGATGAGCCCGGTGATCGCGTTGCACAGCGTGGTCTTGCCCATGCCGTTGCGGCCGACGACGCCGAGCACGCCGTGCTCGATCGTGAAGCTCACGCCCTGCAACGCGTGCGCTCGCCCGTAGTAGACGTCGAGCCCCTCCACAACCAGCATCCGGCCGCGCGCCTTCGGCGCAGAGTCGCGATCGCGCCCGAGCCAGGCCATCATCGCCGCCCGGCCGCCCGCAGGCGATGAAGCGAGCCCTTGGGGGGCTGCGAGCGCAGCGAGCCGGGGGGCCACATCACTGTTTGCCTCCCATGTAGATCGCCTGCACCTGCGCGTCGTTCTCGATCTCGCTCGGCGTGCCGGTCTTCAGCACGCGGCCGTTGTGCATCACGGTCACGCGCTCGGTCACCTTCAGCGCGATGTCGAGGTCGTGCTCGATCAGCACGAAGCTCATGTGCGCGGGCAGTGACGTCAGCAGCGCGACCAGCTCGCGCCGCTCGGCCGGCGACAGCCCCGCCGCCGGCTCGTCGAACAGGATCAGGCGCGGCGCGCCGGCCAGCGCCATGCCGATCTCGAGCTGGCGCTGCTGGCCGTGCGACAGGCTCGACACCGCCTCGTCGGCAATGTGCGCGAGCCGCACGCGATCGAGGAGGTCGTTGGTGGCACGCGTCGACGCATGGCCCGCGCTCGCACGCCAGAACGAGAAACGGCCGCTGGCCACGCCGCGCACCGCCAGGAACAGGTTGTCGCGCACCGTGAGGTTGCGAAACAGCAGCGACGATTGATACGTGCGCCGCAGACCTTTGCGGATGCGTTCGTGCGGCGGCAGCTCGGTGATGTCTTCGCCGAAGAATTCGATGCGGCCGGCGCTCGGCGGGAAGTCGCCGGTGATGGCGTTGAACAGCGTGGTCTTGCCGGCGCCGTTGGAGCCGAGGATCGCGACCTTCTGCCCCGCCGCCACCGACAGCGACACGTCGTCCACCGCGCGCAGCGCGCCGAACGCGCGCGTCACCCTGCTGAGGATCAGCGCGTCGCCCGACAGCAGCGCGCCGCCACCACCGTTGCGAGCGGCGGGCGTGGCGCGTGCGTTGGAAGACGCGCGCGATCTCAGCTGGGTGACCGAGGTCATGTCAACGAACAGCCGAAGACAGCCTCACTTCCTGCAGTCCGGCACGTCGCGCGAGCCGAGACCCATCTTCTTGAAGTCGGCCTCGGGCAGGCCCAGCGTCTGGCTGATGTTGGGCACCGACTTGACGACCTTGTTGTAGAACGAGCCGTCGGCGCCCTTGGCTACCTCGGTGATGTAGGTCGTGCCCACCCCGTTGCGGTTGGCGTCGATCTTCACGTCGCCGGCCGGGCCCTTGAAGTTGGTCTTCTGCAGCGCCTCGCGGTAGGCCTTCTGGCCGCCGCTGAGGTCACCCTTCACCGCATCGAGCGCATCGAGCGTCGCCTTGGTGTTGATGTAGTACAGATAGGCGAACAGGCTCGGGCTCGGGAAGCCGTCCTTGAACGCGGCCTTGTAATCGGCGACGAACTTCTTCCACTCCGCGGTGTCGAGCGAGTCAGCCATCGGCCCGGCGCTCGAGGTGCCGAGCAGCGACTCGCGGCGCTTGCCCTTGAAGTTGAGCACCGTCTGGTCGACCGTGATCGAGCCGCCGACCATCGGCTTGTCGCCGCCGGCCTGCTCGTACTGCGTCAGGAAATTCACCGCATCCGACCCGCCGAGCACGACCAGCAGCGCGTCGACGTCCTTCGGGATCTTGGCGATCACCGACGCGTAGTCCTTGGTGCCCAGCGGCACCCACGCCTTGTCGACCACCTTGCCGCCCTTGGCGCAATAGCTGGCCATGAAGCCCTGCACCTGCGAATACGGGAAGCCGTAGTCCTCGGAGATCAGGTACATCTTCTTGTAGCCCTTGGCGAGCGCGTGCTCGCCCAGGCCCACCATCCACTGCGCTCCCTCAGTGTTGAAGCGGTAGAAGTTGGACGACGGGTCGTTCAGCGTCGTCGCCTGCGCGCCCGAGCTGCCGTTGATGAAGGTGATGGTCGGCTGGCTCTTGGCGTAGTTCTTGACCGCGATGCCCTCGTCACCCGACAGCGGCCCGATCATGATCTGCACCTTGTCCTGCTCGACCGCCTTGCGCGTCGAGGCCACCGCCTTGTCGGGCGTGGCGTCCGACGACACCTTGACGAACTCGATCTTCTTGCCGCCGGCCATGCCGTTCTTCTGCTTGAGCGCCAGGTCGGCGCCGCGCATGCCGTCTTGACCACCGGCGGCGAACGGTCCCTCGAGCGTCGACAGCAGCCCGATCTTCAGTGTCTCCTGCGCCCAGGCCTGCCCCATGAGCGCGGCCGCAGCGGCCGCTCCGAGCATCGAGCGAACCCTGATT
>DASTZF010000198.1:0-22104 GCA_035764445.1 Burkholderiaceae bacterium | reverse complement strand
ACCGCCACATCAGCGTCGGCTGCGACGATGCACCCGGACGGTTGGTGACGTCGAACGCGTACACCGAGCGGCCACCGCGGCGCATCGTCGGGTAGATCCAGAGCTTGCTGACCGACGTGGCCGTGCGCTCCTGATAGCCGCCGATCGCGCCGTCGAAGAAGTAGGTCTTCGGTTGCGGTGCCGGCGTGAACGCCGGCGTGCTCGGATAGGCGATCAGCGGGCTGTTGGTGCGCACGCGATCGAGCGCGCTCCAATGTTCCGGCGCGATGAACGCCCACAGCTCGTTGCCTGCGCTGGAGCCCGTCTGGTTGCCGTCGACGGCCCGCAGCATGCCATCGCCGGCGCCGTAGAAGACCACGACGTTCTCGGCGCCGCTGACGCCGTAGTTCACCGCCACTGGCCGCGAGTGCACGACTTCGCCGTGCGCGCTGGGCCGCATGCCGGCGGTGTCCTTGCCATAGGTGGAATAAGTCGTCCCGGTGGCGTCGGTGAAGCCGTCGCCGTTGTTCCGGCCGCGCACCCAGTCCACCAGCGTGGCATTGAGCGTGCTCATCGTCGTGGTGTTGAAGTCGACCAGGCTGCCGCTGCAGTCGGCTCTCGCGCAGGTGCGAATGTTGCGCTTGGTGGGGTCTGCTGCACGCAGCTTCTGCGCCGCCGCACCGCGTTCGACCAACGGCCCATCGGGCGCGTCGGAGTACGTCGAATACGGGGTGGTCAGGCAAGCCGACGGCTGCGACGTCACCGACTCCCAATAGTTGCTGGAGTCCCCTGTCCAGAAGCTGCTGGCGCAGCCGTCGATGAAGCCGGTCGAGTTGGAGTCGACCGCGGATTTGCCGCCGGCGTCAACCAGCATCAGCGTGCTGCCGCTGAGGGCGAGCTGGTACTGCTTGAGGTTGCCGTACCAGCGCTGCTGCGATTTGTCGTCGGGCCGGAACACGCCCATGAAGATCTGGTTCAGGAACGTGCCCTGCGCATTGACGCTCACCGGCAGCGAGGCCGACGCGAACACGCTGTTCACCGCGGTGATGCGGCTGAGAATGTTCTTGATCGCATCGACCAGTGCCTTGATGTCGCCGCCGACCTTGAAGTAGCCACCCGGCCCGTTGGTGTCGGCCATCGACTTGAGCAGAGCGCCCTGCTGGGCGTCTGCCGACTTGTTGTACACGTCGACCGTGTACATCAAGACATTCTGCTGTCCGGGCGCTTCACTGACATCGGTGGTGTACAGGAATTTGGCCCACTCGTCGGCAAAGCGGACGTTGGTCTTGGCGCTGTTGGGCAGCGGCACCGGATAGATCTGCGAACCCGGGTCGTAGGACAGGCGCTGCATCAGCAGGTTGGTCGGATACTTCGGCGCGCCGGTGTCGGTGCCGTACTCCTGGTTGGGCCAGGTGTTGCCGATCAGCACGATGAAGTTCTTGCCGCACGAGTTGGTCGCCGCGATCGGGCTCTTGTAGGTGGTGCGTGAGCTGTCGGCGAAGGCGTCGGGATCCTCCAGGTTCGTCTTCAGGCCGTAGCGCTTCGGTCCGAAGTGCGTCTCGTCGGTCGGGGTGCCGGCCACGTTGTCGCCGCTGACCTTGACGCCGGCCGGGTTGGTGAAGCCGCCGAAGTACTTGAACGCCTCGTACAGCGACGCGCCGTATTCGGCCGACGACGGCCCCTTGAAGTCCGGCGTCGTGATCTTGGCGTCGATGTTGTCGAGGTCATCGGTCAGGACCTTGCACTTGGTCGCGTCCATCGCCGCGACGGCATGCCGGATGTAGCCGCTGACGCCGCCGTTGCTGTCCGCGGTGCCGGCCGGGTTGAACAGCATGATGCCGATGTTCACCTTGATGTTGCCGCTGCCATTGGTGGAGCACACCAGCTCATTGAGCACGAGCTTCAGCGCGCGCAGCTCGACCTGGCCTTGCACCAGCGATGTACTGCTGCCGAACACGGTTTCGGTGTATGCCGCGCATTGCTTCTGGGCATTGGTGCCGCTGCCGTAGATGGTGGTGCAGTTGGTGAGCACGTCGGCCTTGCTCCACGCCTGCGACGAGGCCGACCAGTTCGAGCTGTTGTCGAGGAAGAACAGCAGGTTCGGTGCCGAGTCGGCGGTGCCGCCGGCCGCGTACAAGTCGATGTCGGCGGCAACGGAAGCGCCCGGACCGCACAGCGCGAGCGCGAGCGAGCCGGCAAGAGCCAGCCGCGACATGGATGACGTGGTCATGGTTGTGACTCCCTCGTGCAGATCGGCGGTGCCATGAATCTCAGGGGCATGCGCCTGCCGTGAAACTGGCGATCTCGGTTCGCACTTCGACACCCTGGACGACACGGGCCGTGGCGGCGAGCAATTTGGTGTCGCCCGCGTTGGCCTCGACGTCGTACAGCACGGTGGCGCAGTTCGAGTTGCCGCTCGCGACGCCGGCGGCAGTCGGATCGACGATCGTCAGGCCCGTGGCGCTGCTGCCGCCGAAGCAGGAGGCATCGCCCGGATCCACATACGTGGCGCCACCGGATTGCCTGACCAGTTCGGCGTTCTTGATCAGGCGTGCGCGCCGGCACGTCATGTTCTTCACCGTCACGTTCACCGCGTTCTGCGCTGCGTCGTCGGTGCTCTGGAAACCGAGGTTGACCTGCATCACGCGACCGGCCGCGGTCTTCAGGTCGTTCCAGGTGGTGGCCGGCTCGTTGATCACCATGTCGAGCGCGTAGTTCGCCGCCGCGACGGCCTCGCTGCGCACCTGCTCGTTGTTGACGATCTGCGTGTGGCGGCCCGACAGCCGGACCACACCGACGGCAACCAGCGTCAGCAACAACAGCACGACCATCGCGGTCAGCAGTACGCTGCCGCGGTGACGTTGACGGTGGGGCAGCAGGGCACCCTGGGTTCGACGGTGCGCACGCATGTCAGGACTCCCGGCGCGACTTCGGCGTCGTGAAAGGGATGTAGGTGCTGTAGACCCGCCGCTTGAAGTTGCGGGCGGCGGCGGGCACGTCGACGGTGGTGTCGCTGATCTGGATCGTCAGCGCCTTGGCGGCCTGCGTGCTCGTGTCGGCCGAGCGCGCCAGCAGCCAGACGCGCAGGCCGGTCGCGCCGCTCCAGTCCGCCGGCGTGGCGCTGAACGTGTCGGGCGTGCCGTCGTTGTTGGCATCGACGGCGTACTCGACCTGCATCTGCTCGATGTTCTCGACCAGCGGCACCGGTGCGGTCACGCCGGCCAGCGTGACGTCGACGTAGCTGAGCACGTCGGCCGTGCTGATGTAGTAGATGCGGCGGATCAGCTTGCGCTTCTCGGCCTTGGTGCCGTCGCAGGCGCGCGTCTGCAACTTGAGCGCGGCGTCTTGGCCCTTGGCGACGACGAATGGCGTGATGCTGTACTCGTCACCGCACTCCGACACCTGCAGGTAGGCATTGCTCGCGTCCTCGCCGCAGCCGGCACCGGCATCGGCCGTCGTGCAGGTGCTCGCGCGTTGCACGAAGATCGCGTCGGTACCGGCTTTGCGGTTCAGACACGCCGGATCGGCCTGCGCGTTGTTGAGGCCGACGGCGTGCACGGCCAGCGAATCGGCCCAGACGGCGGGGTCGGTCGAGCACAGATTGATGGTGACGCCGTTCGGTGCGCCCAGCGTGCCGTAGTAGCCGGCCAGCGAGAGCTCGCGCGTCAGCACGTCCAGGCCATAGCGGCCGTTTTCGATCACGTCGGCGCTCGACTCGATCTGGCGCCGCACGTTGCTGCTGTTGATGAATATCGCGGTGGTGGCGGCGATCAGCAGCAGGCCGATCGTCATCGCGACCATCAGCTCGACCAGCGTCAGGCCGCGTTCGAGCGCCCGGGGACCGGGCCGTTGCGTGTACGAGGTGCGGTGCATCTCAGGCCCCCTTCTGCAGGTCGGGCACCATGACGCGCAGCGAGATGCCGCGCCGCAGGCCCTGGCCAAAGTTCACCGCGCTGGCGCAACGAGCGATGGCCGATGCCGCTGCAGGCTCGGCGCGCGCTTCGACGCCTTGCCACACGACGACGACGTACACATCGGCCAGCGCGTTCTGCTGCGGTGGCACCACCGGCACCAGGCAGCCGCGCGCGCCGACCATCGCGCCGATGGCATTCGCGCCTTCCTTGACGGACGCGCCGAGCAGCTCCTGGGCCCAGGTGCACACCTGGTGCTTGGCAATCGCCAGCGCATCACCTGCGACAGGCGCGGGGCAGTTGCCCGCGCCGTCGGCGAAGCTCGTCGCGCCTGCGCCGCTGCCGAAGTACACCGAGCCATCGCTGGCGCTCACGCTCTTGTCGAGGTAGCCGGGCAGCACGCCGCGTGACGACAACAACCGCGACTGCATGTCGCGCACCAGCGCCAACGCTTGCCCGCGCTGGTACGACTCGAACTCGGTGACCGAGGCGCGGGCCTGCATGCCGGCCACGCCGAGCAGCCCGAGCGCCAGCACCACGATCGTCACCAGGATTTCGATCAGCGTGAATCCGGCGTCGCGTCTCATGCGCATTTCCCTTCGGTGCTGGTGGCGCGCCCGGTCGTGGCCACCGTCAGGCAGCGATAGACGCCGGCTCCGGCATCGCTCAGCTCGATCCATCCGGTGCCGCTGGACAGCCGGCCGTAGGCGTTGAACGTGAACTGCACGGCAGCGCCACCTTCGGTCGCCGACGAGACCGACCTCTGCGCGGTCTGCGTCAGCAACGGTGTCGCGCCGCCATCCGGATCGGGCACGCTCCAGTCGGTCGCCGCATCAACGAACACGAAGCCCACGTCACGATTGCGCTTGAGCGCCTCGGCGCGCGCCACCCACAGCGACTCGGTGATCGCGGAAGCCACGCTGTGCACGCGCTGCCGCGCGACGAGCTGCCGAAACGACGGTCCCGCCAGCGACGCGAAGATCGCCACCAGCGCCAACACGATCGCCAGCTCGACCAACGTCAAGCCATGCTGTGGCCGTGAGCCGTCCGGCGAAGGCCGGGTTGCGCTTGCGCTCGGGTGCACCATCGCATGGCCTCCGTCCGTCACTGGCCCCAGTAGCCCGTACTGCCGGCCGGCGTGCGTGCGCCCGCCTGGTTCAGCGTGAGGGTCTGTTCGCCCGCTGTGGCCTGGCTGTTGATCGGCGTGGCGGTGACGATGAAGGTCATCGGCGAGGCCGCGTTGTCCACCGCCAGGGTGATCGTGTAGGCGCCGTCGATCTCCTGCGGCGCGGCGAACGCCAAGTCCGCCAGCGTGGTGGCGTAGCTGCGCCGCTCGAGCAGATAGGCCTGCTCCTTGGCGCCGACGTCCACCAGCGCGGCCTGCGCGGTGGCGCGCTTGGCCTTGCGCACGTGGCTGGTGTAGGAGGGGTAGGCAATCGTCGCGAGGATCGCGATCAAGGCCACCACGATCATCAGCTCAACGAGCGTGAATCCAGTGCGCCGTGCATAGGTCCCGGCGGCAGGGCGGAGCGTCGATCGAATGTTCATTCCGCCCATTCTTGGGAGACCCCGTGCGTGAGCGGTGTGAACATTTCACGGGCGCGTGGTAACGGCGCCCGGTGTACCGACGAACGGTCAATGCCGTCGAACAGACGGTCGGCGTTCGGTGTAACGGCGGATGTACATCCGCTAACACAGTCGATGAGTGGACTCTCCTAGTCCAGCCTCATCGACGTTGGAGGCGGTCAGTGGCGCTCAGCGCACCCAGGTGTTGAGCTGGATGATCGGCAGCAGCACGGCCAGCACGATCAGCATCACCACGCCGCCCATCGCCACGATCAGCAGCGGCTCGAGGATCGTGGCCAGCGCCATCGCGCGGCGCTGCACCTCGCCGCTGAGTTGCGCGGCGGCGCGTCCCAGCATGATCGGCAACTCGCCGGTCTGCTCGCCGAGGCGCGCGAACATCGCCAGCAGCCCTGGGAAGCGCTTGCGCCCGGCCAGCGCCGACGCCAAAGGCGCGCCTTCGCGCACTTGCGCCAGCGCGTCGACCGCGTCGGCCCGCAGCGCCCGATTGCCCAGCGTCTCAGCCGCTGCCTGCAGCGCCTTGAGGATCGGCACGCCGGCGCCCGCCAGCATCGCCAGCGTGCCGGCGAAGCGCGCCGCGTTGTAGCCGCGCGAGAGGCGGCCGATCAGCGGCAGGCCGAGCCACATGGCGTCGAAACGCTCGCGGAATGCATCGTTGCGCAGCGAGAACCACAGCATCGCGCCACCGGCCGCAATGGCCAGCGCGACGAGCCAACCCCAGTTGCGAACGAAGCTGCTGATGCCGAGCATCGCCACCGTGAGGAACGGCAGCGCGCGCTTGCCTTGCGCGAACACGCTGGCCACCTGGGGCACCACGTAGGTGACCAGGAAGATCACGATCAGCAGCGCGATGCCCGAGACGATCGCGGGATACAGCGCGGCCCCGAGCAGCTTGCCGCGCAGCGCCTGGCGCTCTTCCAGATCGTCGGCAAGTCTTTCCAACACGGTGCCCAGCGCACCACTCTGCTCACCCGCGGCGACCACCGCACGGTAGACGTCGTCGAACTCGCGCGGCGCGCTGGCCAGCGCGCGCGCGAAACTCGAACCGGCGTTGACCTCGGCACGCAGATGCGCCACCAGGTCGCGCTGGCGCGGATCCTCGGCCTCGTCGGACAACGCGGTCAGCGCACGCTCCAGCGGCAGGCCCGCGCCCACCAGCCCGGCCAGCTGGCGCGTCCATACCGCGAGCGACGTGCTGCTGAACGTGCGGCGCGTGAAGCGCACCCGCGCGCCCTCGGCCAGCGCTGCGGCCACCGGCTCGACGCCGATCGGCACCAACCCCTGGCCACGCAACTGCGAGCGCACGGACCTGGCGTTGTCGCCCTCGAGCAGGCCCGTGCGGGCCTTGCCGTGGGGGTCGATGGCTTCGAAGCGGTAGGCTGGCATGTCGATAGCGAGGGCAGCAGCGAGCGGGCGAGGCGACCGTCGGGCCGCCGGTCGATTCAATCCGGAGTGACGCGCAGCACCTCTTCGAGCGACGTGATGCCTTCGGCGATCAGGCGTTGGCCGTCCTCGCGCATCGGCCGCATGCCCTGCGCGGTGGCGGCTGCGAACAGCTCGGCCTCCGCGGAGCGGTTGTGGATCAGCGAGCGCAGCGTGTCGTCGAGGCTCATCAACTCATAGACGCCGGTGCGGCCCTTGTAGCCGGTCTGCAGGCACTGCTCGCAACCCACCGGGTGCCAGCGGCCGACGTCGTCGCGCCGGCGGCAGTGCACGCACAGCTTGCGCACCAGCCGCTGCGCCAGCACGCCGAGCAGCGACGAGCTGAGCAGGTACGGCTCGACGCCCATGTCGATCAGCCGCGTCACGCTCGACGGCGCGTCGTTTGTGTGCACGGTGGCCAGCACCAGGTGACCGGTGAGCGACGCCTGGATCGCGATCTGGGCGGTTTCGACGTCGCGGATCTCGCCGATCATGATGACGTCGGGGTCCTGGCGCAGAAAAGCGCGCAGCGCCTTGGCGAACGTGAGGTCGATCTTCGGGTTCACCTGCGTCTGGCCGATGCCCGGCAGCTCGTACTCGACCGGATCCTCGACGGTCAGGATGTTGGTCGTGCCGGTCGGCAGCCGCGCCAGCGAGGCATACAACGTGGTCGTCTTGCCCGAGCCGGTGGGGCCGGTGACCAGCACGATGCCGTGCGGCTGCTCGATCATGTGGACGAAGCGCGCCATCAGCTCGGGGCTCATGCCCAGGCCTTCGAGCGAGAAGTTGGCGTCTGTCTTGTCGAGCAGACGCAGCACCGCGCGCTCGCCGTGCGCCGCCGGCAGCGTCGACACCCGCACGTCGACGGCACGGCCGCCGATGCGCAACGAGATGCGGCCGTCCTGCGGCAGGCGCTTCTCGGCGATGTCGAGCTCCGCCATGATCTTCAGGCGCGAGATCAGCGCCGCGTGCAGCGCCTTGTTGGGCCGCACCACCTCGCGCAGCGTGCCGTCGACGCGAAAGCGCACCGAGCTCGAGCGCTCGTACGGCTCGATGTGGATGTCGCTGGCGCCGTCCTTGGCCGCCTGCGTCAGCAGCGCGTTCAGCATGCGGATGATCGGCGCGTCGTCGGCCGCCTCGAGCAGGTCTTCGACCGCCGGCAGCTCCTGCATCAGGCGGCTCAAATCGACCGCGCTCTCGACCTCGCCCACCACCGCCGCCGCGCTCGACTCGCCCCCGGCATAGGCGGCGGCGATGCGCTGTGCCAGCGTGCCGGTGCTCTCGCGTTCGAAGCTGGTGACCTCGAACAGCCGCACCACCTCGGACAATGCACTGGCGTTGGTGTTGTCGGCCGCCCACAGCACACGCTGCGCGCCGTCGTCCTCCAGCAGCAGCGTGTTGGCCTTGGCGAACGCGTAGGGCAGCGGGTGGCGGGCGGTCATGCGGCGGACGCTCGCTTCAGTTGGTCGGCGTCGGTTTGGGGACGGACTGCGGCGGCACGGGTTGCGGCTGTGCTGCCGGCGAAGGCGGCTCCGGCGTCAGTGGGGCGGGTACCGGTGCAGTCGGCGCGGGCGCGGAGGCAGCCGGTGACGGCGGCACGAATGCCGGCGGCAACACGGGCGCATCGTTGTTCTGCAAGATCGCGCTCGAAGCCGGTTGGGCCTCCTTTTGGCGCGCGCGGATGAAGTCGTAGCGGTCGAGCGACAACTTGGTGGCACTTTCGACGTCGCGCATCACCACCGGACGCAGGAACACCATCAGGTTGGTGCGGGTCCTGGTGCGGCTCTCGCTGCGGAACAGTGCACCGAGATACGGGATGTCACCCAGCAGCGGAACCTTGGAAACGTTCTGGGTGAATTTGTCTTGAATCAGGCCGCCGAGCACGAGGATGGCGCCGTCGTCGACCACCACCGTCGATTCAATCGAACGCTTGTCGGTCGACGGTCCGGCGTTGGAGGTTCCCGGTGCGACCTGGGCGCTGACGCTCGACTGCTCCTGGAAGATCGTCATGCGCACCGTGCCACCTTCACCGACCTGCGGCCGTATGCGCAGCGTGATGCCCACGTCCTTGCGCTCGATGGTCTGGAACGGGCTGGTGGTGGCCACACCGGTGTTGGTGAACTGGCCCGTGATGAACGGCACGTTGCTGCCGACGATGATCTTGGCCTCTTCGTTGTCCAGCGTGATCAGGTTCGGGGTCGACACGATGTTGTTGTTGCTCTGCGACTGCAGCATCCGTGCGATGGCGGCCAGCGCGTAGGTGCCGCCATAGTTGCGCAGCAGCCCGATGTTCAGGCCTTCGCCGGGCAGCGTGGTGCCGGTGCCGATGACCGTCTTGGTCAGGTCGATGATGCTCGGGCCGGCGGTCGACGGCGAATTGGTGCCGGCGAACAGCCCGTACTTGTCGCCCTGCTGGCCGATCAGGCCCTGCCACTGGAAGCCGAAGTCCGCGGCGTTGTCGCCCGTCACCTCGACGATCAGGCTCTCGATGTAGATCTGCGCGCGCCGCGTGTCGAGCTGCTCGATCATCGCGCGCACCTGCCGATACAGCGGCGCGGGCGCCGTGATGATCAGAGAATTCGACGCCGGGTCGGCCTGGATGAAGCCGCCGGTGCTCGGCTGCGCCGACGGCGCCAGCGGTGCCGTCCCCGGCGTGGTGCCGGCCGCGGTGCCCCCGGTCACTTGCTGCGCGGTCGTGGCCGCCTGCTGCTGCAGCCCGGTGCCGGCAGCGACGCCTCCGACCGTGGCGCCGGCGCCCGGCGTAAACGCAGCGCGCAGCACGGTCGCCAGCTTGGTCGCGTCCGCATTCTTCAGCGGCACGACCCAGATGTTGCCGGCCGCGCCGGCGCCGGGCTGCGCCTGGTCGATCCGCTGGATCAACGATCGCAGCGAGGCCATGCGCACGGGGTTGCTGGCGCGCACGATCAGCGCGTTGGCGCGCGGGTCGACCAGCACGGTGAACGGGCCCCCGGCCGCCGCTCCGGGCGCCGCGGCGCCCGCCACCGCGCCTTCGCCGAGGCGCTGGATGATGGCCGCCATGTCGCTGGCCACGCCGTGCACGATCGGGATCACCTCGACGTCGGTGGCGCCGGGCGTGTCGAGCGCCGCGATGATTCGGCCGAGCCGTTGCAGGTTGTCGGCGTAGTCGGTGATGACCAGCGTGTTGTTGCCCGGATTGGCGTTGATCGTGTTGTTCGGGCTGATCAGCGGCCGCAGCACCGCGACCAGATTGTTCGGGTTCTCGTGGCTGAGCCTGAAGATCTGTGTCAGCACCTGGTCGCCGCGCTGCGCGGGCGGCCCGACTTCCACGGTGCCTGCCTGCAGCTTGGCGTCGGCCTCGGGCACCACTTTCAGCAAGCCGGCCGAATCGACCAGCGTGAAGCCCAGGCCCCGCAGCGCCGCCAGGTAGTTGAGGTACGCCTCGCGCACCGACACCGGCTGCTCGCTGTAGACGGTGATCGTGCCCTTGACGCGCGGGTCGACGATGATCTGCCGCTCGATCATCACCGCCATCGCGCGCGTCACCGCTTCGATGTCGGCGTTGACGAAGTTCACCGTCACGGGCGCCGCCGAGCGCAGCGCCGCGTTAGCGCGCGGACGCGGCTGGCTCGCCGTGCCGCCGGCCGCCGGTTGCGCTGCTGCCGGCAGGCTGGCCAGCGTCAACGCCAGCGCCAGCGTCGCCAAGGCCGCGACGCCCGGCGTGCGAGGGCGCGCTTGAGCAGCGCAGCGTCGATTCATGGTCATCCGATCGAAATGACCGACGTCGCACCCTGACGCCGGCCGATGATGTTGAGCAAGTTGTTCAGAGCCGCCTCCTGGCCATCGGCGGCGCTGGCCTCGCCGCGAAAGCGCCCACGGAAGCCCGTCCATTGTCCGCTGCCGGACAAGCGCAGCGCGCCCTCGAGTGTTTCGAGGTTCAACAACGCCGGATCGTTGCTGGTGGCGCCACCGCGCACGCTGAAGCGGTAGCTGCCCAGCGTGTCGAGCGTCGACAGGCGCGACGACACGCCGAGCAAGTCGGCGTCGATGCTGCCGATCACGCGCCAGCGGCCTTGCACAGGCTCGAGCGTCATGCCGTTGCTGGTCAGCTGCAACGTACCGCCGAGCTGCAGCGTGTTGAAGGGTGTGCCGAGGCCGGCCAGCCAAGCGGCCGGCCAATGGCCGAGCGCCTGCGGTCGGGCCGGCAGCACGACCTGGTAGCGGCCCAGGCCAACCAGTCTGAACTGGATGATCCACTCGCGGTCGATACAGCAAGCCTGGTTGATTGCCAGCTCGATGCCGTTCAGGCGCGGGCGGATCTGCCAGTGCATGCGTCCCGGCAGCGCGGCGGCATCACGACTGCCGGCACCACCGGTGAGCAGCAACTGGGCATTGCCGCTCCAGATGGTGCCTCGCGCGTCGGCCAGCAGCAGGCGCTGGTCGGTCGCGCTCGCGAGCGCGCTGGCCAGCCAGCTGGCGGGCGCGAAAGCGAGCACCCCGGCCAGCGTGCCGACCACCGCGCCCCAGACCGCCCAGCGGGTCGACGCATGGCGCGCGCGCTGCCAAGCCAGTTCGGCGAGCGTGGAGTTCTGGAATGCGCTCGGGTTCAAGCGCGACAGACGGCTGGCGCCGGAGCGCCGCCTCAACCACCCTGGCCAGCGCAGCTCCATCAGCCGCCCCCGATGTTGAACACCAGCGTGCCGCTGTAGCCGGCCGGCACGCGCGTGAGGTCGGCCTCCACCGGGCGCGCTCGCGCCGCACTGCGCACCTCGACCAACAGGGCTCGCAACTGCTCGGGGCTGGCGTTGACCAACGTGACGAGCGCACGGTCGGACTGCAACGTCAAACGCACCTTGTCGCCGTGGCGCTCGGCGGCCGCCTTGATGGCCAGGCCCGACTGGGCGGCGGCCACCGGCGTCGCGTTGCGCAACTCGCGCACCTCGGCTGCCATGCTGCGCATCTGCAGCAGTTGCGCCTCGAGCGCCTCCAGTTGTTGCGGAGCACCGCGCAACGTCGCCAGTGCCGGGGCCACCAGCAGTGCCCACACGACCAGCACGATCAGCACCAGGGCGGCCACCGCCAGCGCGACGCGCTCACGCGGCGCGCGTGCGCGCCAGAGCGCGTCGGCCTGGGTGCGCCAAGCCTGCATCCGCTCGCGCAGCGTGTCGTTCATACGCTGCCCCGTCCCGCGTCGCTGCGCGCGAGAACAAGCCGGCCCTCGGCAGCCTCGACGCTCCAACCCGAGGAGCGCAGGCTGGTGCGGAAGCGCTCGATCTGGTCGGCACCCCACACGCCCACCACGAGCGTCAGCTTGCCGCCCGAGAACTGCAGCGACTGCACCGGCGCCTGGCCGAGCGGCCAGGCCAGCGCGGCGGCCGCGAGCGCGGCCTCGAAATCGGCGTCGCCGACGCGACCGGCTGCGGCGCGCAGCGTGTCGGTGGCGCGGCGCATCTGCGCGGGTGCGTCGACGATCGGCGTCACCTGCGGATGGCTGGCCTTCAGCAGCGTCACCATCGCGTCCTTGCGGCCAGCGATCTCGGCGCGTTGGCGTAGCGCCCACAGGTTGATGCCGACCAGGTTCAACACGACCAGCGCCAGCAATCCGACCCGCGCCGGCCGCCAGCCGGGGCTGAGCATGCGTCGCACGGCGTCGCGCAGCCAGCGCGAGCCGCGCGCCCGCGCGGCGAGGTCGAACTGGCGCAGGTTCCACAGCGAGCGCACCGCCTGCAGCGCGTGATCGGCGTCGGCGCGCACGGCCACCGCCGTGCCGAGCCAGCGTTCGGCCTGCGCCGCCACCGCAGGCGACGCGCTCCAGCGGGTGCCGCCGCGATTCCAGGCCGCCAGCTGGTCGCGCACCCAGGTGCCCGCCATGCGCGCGCAACGCACGCCATCGGCGTCGGCGTAAGCCAGCCAGGTCTGCGCGCTGCTGCCGTCGGCGTTGTCCGACGAGGCGAAGAAGTGCCCGCTCGCCGCCTCTTCCGGCCACAGCGCGGGCACCACCCGTTCGACGAAGGCGCCCGCCTTCTCGAGGTGCTCGAGGTGTTGCGCCAGCCAGCGCTTGTGGAGGGCGGCGACCCAGGTCTGGCTGCCCGCGGTCGACTGCGGTGCCAGTGCCAGATGGACGGCCTGCTCGTCGTCGAGCAGCTGTTCCTCGACCAACCCGACCAGCGCGGCGCGCAGTTTGGACGCCGGCGCGCGCGGCAGCGCGATGCGGTGCCAGCTGACATCGGTCGGCCCGACCCAGGCCACCACGGTGTCGGCCTTGGGCAGCAGCGCAGCGGTGGTGCGGCCCTGGCGGGCAACGCTCAGGCCGTCGGCGCTCAGCAAGTAGCCGTATTCCTGCGCGGCGTCGCCGGATGCGGCGGACCGATGGCGTGCGGGCAGCAGGACGACCAGGATCGACATGGGGACGGGAAGGCTAATCGCTTTGTACAGGGCTCACAAGATCGAGAGCACGCAAACCGGGCACTTGCACGCAAAGTTGCCGCCGCAGCGGGCGGACGCGCTCATCGGTCGGGCACCACGCTGGCCACGCGTTCGCGCAGGATGGTCACCATGTCGAGACCGCGCCGCTCGACGATCGACCGCTCCTCGAGCGCATGCTCGTCCAGCCGCAGTCGGCCGCGCACCTCGAAGAAGTTGGAGTTCACGGTGACGTTCTTCGGATCGAGCGTCTTGCCGGTGCCCAGCAGCTTCTGGGCGATGTCGACCGTCTTGAACGCCGCGCGCTGGCGCGCCTGCACCAGCGCCTGAGCAGCACCGGGGTCGAGGTTAGTGGTGGCGGCGATCACCTCGGCGTCGGCGGTGTTGAGGTTGACGGGGGTGCGGATCGGCAGCAAGACGACGAACTTCTCCAGCCGCTCGATCACGTCGGCTTCGATGCCGAACCACTGCAGCTGCGCCAGCGTGCGTGGCGCCAGCGGAGTCGGGCCGCTTTGCCCGGTGGTGGACGCCCAAGCGGCGAACAGCCCCTGGGCGATGCGTGGTGCGGTGTCGGTCGGCGCGCCGGCGGCCTCGCACAGTCGCTGCAGGGCCAGCATGTCGGCCTCGACGACCTTGTTGCCGTCGATCAGGTTGCGCAGGTTGTAGCGCGACTGCAGGTCGATGATGGTGCCGGACAAGAAAGCGTCGGGTCCGCCGTCGCTGTTGTTGTCCTTGTCGGCGGCGAGGAAGGTCGACAGCCGTGCCTCGGCCAGTGGGGTGGCCCACGGCTCGCTCAGCGCGGTGGGGCCGCCGGTGCGCGCGTCTTCGCGCAGGATCAGTCGCGCCCAGTCGAGCGCTCCGTTCAGGATCCACGCCGATTGCGTGCGCGCCCGCTCGGCGGCCTCGACCTGGATCGCGCGGTGCTGCTGCCACACCATGCCCGCCGCCAGCGTGCCGACCAGCACCAGCAGCGACATGGCGATCAGCAGCGCGGCGCCGCGCGAGCGGCGGGGTGGGGTGCGTCGGCGTGGGCTCATGACGATGTCGGCCCGAGCATCACGTCGCGCGTCAGCCGGCGCTCGTCACCGAAACTCAGCACCAGACGCACGCCGCTGGGCAGGGTGCTGCGCGCGATGGCGCCTGGCACGCCAGCCGCGCCGGGCGCGCCGGGCGCCCGCTGCTGCGGCACTGGCGCAATCGTGACATCGGCGCTCGACTGCGCGTTGCTCCACGCGTTGCCGCGAAAGAAATACAGCTGCCATTGCGTGGCACCTTCGAGCAGCCGCACTTGCGCGACCTCGGTGCCGATCAGCTGTTGGCTCATCAGCCAGGCCTGCTGCAGCTCGAACGCGCGCTTGACGCTCGGGCTCGCCCAGCGCCGCCACACGCCCTCACGCAGTGACCACACGACGATCTGCGCGCCCTCGGGTGTGGAGCGCGCCAGCCGCAGGTTGGCACCGTCGAAGGTCAGCGGCGGCACGGTGGAGTTGTCGTACAGCGACGCGAGGTCCTGCTCCCACTGCGCCATCACGGTGGTCAGGCGCAGCGTGCGCTCGGCCGCCTCCTGGCTGGCGTCGCGCGCGCGCACCATGCCGTCGACACCCTGCCACGCCATGGCCGAGAGGATCGCCATGATCAGCAGCGCGACCAGCACCTCCACCAACGTGAATCCGGCAGCTTTGCGCATGGTCAGTAGCGGCCCAGCACGGTGGACAGCGTCAGGATCGTCAGACCGGAGTCGTCGAGAACGACGGCGTCGACGCGGCGGAAGTTCGGGTTCGGAGTCGGTCGCGTCACCAGGCGGCCTTGGTAGTCGCGACCGAGTTCGTTGCAGGTGAACTCGGCGTCGCCGATGCCGGGAAACTGCCGGGTCAGGCGCAGATTGGTCAGCGCGTTGTCGGCGCACCATTGCGCGTTGACCACTTCGGCGAGTCGCTGCGCGTTGTCCGTCAGCGCGCCCGCGGCCTTGAGACCGGCGGCCAGCGTGATGGCCACCACCGCCACCGCCACCAGCACCTCGACCAGCGTGAAGCCGCGCTCGAGCCGGCTCGGCACGTCGGCGTTGGCACGCGTGGCCCGCATGAACGATGCGCCGAGGACTGGTCTGCTCGTCATGGCACCGGAACGAAAGGCCCGATGCCGTCGGTGGCCAGCGTCAGGTTGCGATCGCCGAGTCGCAGCACGATCCGCTGCGGGCCGATCAGCGGTTCAGGGCCAAGCGTGAGCGCGCCGCCGCCGATGATCTCGGCGCTCATACCGTCTCCGAGCCACTGCGTCGGCATCGGATCGCTGGCCAGCACGCCGACGAAGCGAAACCCGGTGTCGCCGGGTTGCGCAGGCAGCTCGAAGCGCATCGGCACACCACTGCTGCGCGATTGCGCGCGCGCCGTCTCAAGCAGCGCGGCCAGACGGGTCGCCTCGCGGTCGAGCTGCGCCGATGCCGGATCGCGCAACGACAGTGTCACCAGGCTGACGGCCACCGCCACCAGCGCCATCACCACCATCAACTCGATCAGCGTGAAGCCGCGGGGTGCACGGCGGCGCGTGCGCCTACTGCCAGGACCCGACGTCGGCGTCCCTGCCTTCGCCACCGGGTTGGCCGTCGGCACCGAAGCTGAAGACGTCGATCTCACCTTTCACACCGGGGTTGAGGTACTGATACGGGCGACCCCATGGGTCGTTGGGCAACTTCTCGAGATAGGGACGCCAATTCGGCGGGATCGTTCCCGCCGTCGGCTTGCGCACCAGCGCGCTCAGACCCTGCTCGGCGCTGGGGTAGCGCTGATTGTCCAACCGATACAGCTTGAGAGCCTGCATCAAATTGTTCACGTCGCTGCGCGCTGCAGTGACCCGCGCATCGTCGGCTCGATCGAGCACGTTGGGCACGATGAAGGCGGCCAGCACACCGATGATGACCAGCACCACCATCAGTTCGATCAACGTGAAGCCGTGCACGCGGCGGCAGCGGCCGGCGGCGTAGCGCAGGGATCTCATCGGAAGCAAGCGGTGAGCAGGGTGGGGCTGCATGATAATCGGGCGATGGCGACGCGCTTGTTGTCGTTTGCAATCTGGGCTGTCGTGGCTGCCACGGCCGTGTTCTGGTTGACGCGGTTGCTCGCTCGCGCCGATCCACCGCCCGCCCACGCGGTGACCGTGAGCACCAGCGCGTCGGTTGCCAGCGCCGACCTGTCGCGCCTGTTCGGCAGCACGCGCGTGGCGGCCGAACCACCGGCCGCCGAGCCAGCCGCCGACACCCGCTATAAATTGATCGGGGTGGTCGCGCCCAAGAGCGCCGCTGCGGCGGCCCTGGCGTTGATCGCCGTGGACAACAAGCCGCCGCGGCCGGTGAGCCTGGGTGGCGTGGTCGACGGTTCACTGGTCCTGCTGGCCGTGAACCATCGGCGTGCCGAGTTGGGCCCTGCGGGCGGGGCGGCCACCGTGCGTCTGGAATTGCCCGCGGTGCCGGAGCCCAATCGGTCGGTGCGTGCGTTCACCGCGAGCCCGCCGCCACCGGTCGCGGCTGCGCCGCCGATGCCGGCAGCTGCAGTGCCCATCCCACCGCCCACAGGCGCTGCGGCGTCGATACCACGCCCCAGCATGACGCGCTGAAAGCGCATCAATGGGTCGTGCCGTCGCCTTCGGAGGGGCTGAACTCCGCCGCCTGCGTGGTCATGCCCGAGGGGCGTGATGGTCCGGGATCCTCGCCCTCGGCGACTTCGGTCAGCAGGGCCGCCGCGCTCTTGACCAACGGCCAAGCCAGCGCAGCGCCGGTGCCGTCGGTGCTCTCCATACCGAGCTCCAGCAGCGCCGAGGCGCGGAACAGGTTCAGCGCCTGATCCAGGCCGCGGTGGCCGTGGCTGCGGCAGAACACGCAGTAGTCGGTGACCGGCGTCGCTATGCGTGAGGCCACCAGCAATGCCGCGCAGGCGGCCATGCCGTCGACCATGATCAGGTGTCGCTTGCTGGCGGCCACCAGCAGCACGCCGACCATCACCGCGACCTCGAAGCCACCGAAGGCGGCCAGCACTTCCACCGGGTCGGTGACGTCGCGGTGCTTGGCCTGCGCGGCCTGCACGATCGACATCAGGTGGTGGAGCAGCTCCGCGTTCATCTGCGGGCCGCTGACGATCAGGTCGCGCACCGGTGTGTCGGTGAGCCGCGACAACACCAGCGCAGCGCTTTCGTGCGAGCCGACGCCGATGCCCGCCGCGGCGACCAGGTTGCCGCGCAGCGTGTCGCCGATCTCCATGCCGGCGCGGATCGCGGCATGCGCATGGTCGACCGACATCGCCAGGCCGACGCGCGAGTTGCGCGTGCCGTGCGCGATCTTGCGGCGGATCAGTCGATCGTGCGGTGCCACCATTTCGGCCACGCCGCAATCGACCACCGACAGCTCGAGTCCTTGGATGCGCGCGAACACCGACACCGGCAACTGGCCGCTCAGCAGCTGCGCGACCTGCTCGTGAGTCTGCCTGCGCTGCGGCGCGGCCAGTCCGTCGACGGCCAAGCCGTGGTCGGCGGCGAAGACGACAAGCTGCGGATCACGAAAGCGCGGCTTGAGCGTGTTCTGCATCAGCCCGAGCCGAATGGCGAGCGGCTCGAGCTCGCCCAGGCTGCCGGTGGACTCGGCACGACGCTGCAGCTTCTCTTTCAGCGCGCTTTCGAGCAGCGGCTTGGAGGTGGGCGCGATCAGCGAACGGTCGGCTGACATGGCGCGTTAGTGTACGTACGAACCCTCGCATGCCGGCCACACCTGCGCCGTGGATCAGCGCAGGAACAACGCGTAGACCGGGTTGCGCGTCTCCTCGATGCACGGATACGCGATCGTGTCGAGGAAGCGCTCGAACGCGGCGCGGTCGCCCGCCGGGACCTGCATGCCGACCAGGATGCGACCGTAGTCGGCGCCCTGGTTACGGTAGTGGAACAGGCTGATGTTCCAGCCCGGGTTCATGGCCGACAGAAAGCGCATCAGCGCGCCGGGGCGCTCGGGAAACGTGAAGCGCAGCAACCGCTCGTGGCGCGCCAATTCGGAGCGTCCGCCAACCATGTGGCGCACGTGCTCCTTGGCCAGTTCGTCGTCGGTGAGGTCCAGCGTCGGAAAGCCGTGGCGCTCGAACTGCCTGGCGATGCGCTCGGCCTCGTCGCGGCGCGTGATCGCGATGCCGACGAACACGTGCGCAAGCTGCTCGTCGGAGATGCGGTAGTTGAACTCGGTGACCGCGCGTGGACCGATCAACTCACAGAACTGCCGGAACGAGCCGCGCCGCTCGGGAATCGTCACCGCAAACAGCGCCTCGCGCTGCTCACCGAACTCGGCGCGTTCGGCAACGAAGCGCAGGCGGTCGAAGTTCATGTTGGCACCGCAAGTGATGGTGACCAGCGTCTGTCCCTTGACCTTGCGTTTGGCGACGTACTGCTTGATGCCGGCCACGCCGAGCGCACCCGCGGGCTCGAGCACGGTGCGGGTGTCCTGGAACACGTCTTTGATGGCGGCGCACACCTCGTCGGTGTCGACGACCACGAACTCGTCGACCCACTGGCGTGCGAGCCGGAAGGTTTCTGCGCCGACCATCTTGACCGCCGTACCGTCGGAAAACAGGCCGACATCGGCCAACTCGACGCGCTTGCCGGCGCGCACCGAGCGCCGCATCGCATCGGAGTCGCGCGTCTGTACGCCGATGATGCGCACATCGGGCCGCACGGAGCGCAGATAGGCCGCCACACCCGAGATCAAGCCGCCGCCGCCCACCGCGACGAACACCGCATCGAGCGGGCCCTGATGCTGGCGGGCGATCTCCATGCCGATGGTGCCTTGTCCGGCAATCACATCGGGGTCGTCGAACGGATGCACGAAGCTCAGTCGCTGCTTGCGCTGCAGGGCGAGCGCATGGGCGTACGCGTCGGAGTAGCTGTCGCCGTGCAGCACCACCTCACCGCCCAGCGCCTGCACGGCATCGACCTTCACGCGCGGCGTCGTCACCGGCATCACCACGACGGCACGGCAGCCCAGGCGCCTGGCCGCCAGCGCAACGCCTTGGGCATGATTGCCCGCCGACGCGCAGATCACGCCGCGTGCCAGCTGCGCCGCGCTGAGGTGCGCCATCTTGTTGTAGGCGCCGCGCAGCTTGAAGCTGAACACGCTCTGCTGGTCCTCGCGCTTGAGCAGCACGTGGTTGCCCAGGCGCCTTGACAGCGCGCGCGCGGGCTCCAGCGGCGTCTCGCGCGCCACGTCGTAGACGCGCGCGGTCAGGATGCGCTGCAGGTAGTCCGCGCGGCTGCCCGCTGGTGGCGTGCGCTGTTTGCGGGCCATCGATGTCAATCGTCGTTCGCGGCGCCGCATCATAGGCGGCCCGGCTGGGGCTCGAAAAAAGGCCCGAGGCCTGACGGCCTCGGGCCCAATCCACCAATGGGAGAGGTGGAGGAGACAACCTTCGCAGTCGAGCGCCCGCGAGGGTCGATCGCCGCTACTGCAACCAGTCTAGCGCGCTCGATGTTGCGTCGCAATATGATGACTCGTGGATCGCGGCGATTCGGAGACAAGAGCCGTCGCGCATGCGACAAGCAGGAGAGCATCGACATGGATTGCACCGTGCACTGGGTTCGCGACAGCGGCATGGCCTTCGTCGCCGAGACCGGCAGCGGCCACGTGCTGTCGATGGATGGCTCGCCCGACGGCGGCGGACGCAACTTGGCACCACGGCCGATGGAGACTGTGCTCGCCGGCACCGGAGGCTGTTCGGCCTATGACGTGGTGACGATCCTGCGTCGCGGTCGACACGATGTGCGTGGCTGCACCGTGAAGCTGCAAGCCGATCGTGCGCCGAGCGACCCGAAGGTGTTCACGCGCATCCACATGCACTTCGTCGTCACCGGGCACGCGCTGGCTGACGATGCGGTGGCGCGCGCGGTCGCGCTGTCGCACGAGAAATATTGCTCAGCCACTGCGATGCTCATCAAGACGGCGCAGGTGACAACCAGCTACGAAGTCGTCGCAGCGTAGCCGCCGCGGCCGGTCAGGCGGTCAGATGTAATGTGCGGTCTGCGTCATCAAGCGCGCGGCCAGTTGCATCGCCATCTTCACCGGCGTCGGCAACGGTGCGGCACCGCTGGCCTGGGCTGCGGCAGCGTGCTGCGCCTCGTCGACCTTCATCTGCTCGACGATCGCGCGCGACGCAGCGTCGCTGCTCGGCAAGCGATCGAGGTGGCTCGCCAGATGCTGCTCCACCTGACGCTCGGTCTCGACCACGAAGCCGAGGCTCCAGCGATCGCCGGCCAGGCCGGCCAGCAGGCCGATCCCGAACGCACCGGCGTACCACAACGGATTGAGCACGCTCGTGCGTGCGCCGAGCTGATCGAGCCGGCGTTCGGTCCACGCCAGGTGATCGACTTCCTCGGCTGCAGCGCGCTGCATGTGGGCACGCAGCTGCGGTGAACGCGCAGCGAGTGCCTGGCCCTGATACAAGGCCTGCGCACACACTTCACCGACGTGGTCCACGCGCAGCAACGCGCCCGACAGGCGCCGCTCCTGCGACGTCAGCTGGCCTTCATCGGCCGCTGGCGGCGCGCGCCCCGCATGGGCACCACCCGTCAGTGTGCGCAGCGCCTGATCGGCAGTCGCGATCCATTCGTCAAGGGCCACATTGCGCAGCTTATCGGAATCCCTGGGGTGGGTTTCCCTGGGGTTGGCTGGTCGCTGTCGCCGTGTATGGGCCTGATCTGTTTCGCGTTGTTGCCAGACAACATCGCTGCGCTGTTTGCGGGCCAAGCCTTTGCATCGGCTGGGGCCCTCTGGTGCAATAGCCGCAGCTTCCGCTGAGGAGGTTGGCCTGATTGGTCTTCGCCCACGTCGGCGCGACGGCTGTCCATGGAATCAGGACCTCTCGTTCAAACCTAGGAGATCATTGCAATGAAAAAATCTCTGCTCGCCCTCGCAGTGCTCGGCGCCTATGCCGGCGTGGCGTCGGCACAGTCGTCGGTGACGATCTTTGGTGTGGTTGACCTGAGCGTCAACAAGATCAAGAACGGCACCGCTGACACGACGTCGATGCAAAGCAACCAGTTGAACAGCAACCGGTTGGGCTTCCGTGGCTTCGAAGACCTCGGCGGTGGGCTGGGCGCGGGCTTCTGGCTCGAAGGCGGTATGAGCAACCAGAACGGCCAAGCGGCCGGCCAGAATTGGCAGCGCCGTTCGACGGTGAGCCTGTTCAGCCAGGCTGCCGGTGAAGTCCGTCTGGGCCGCGACTACACCCCGACGTTCTGGAACTTGGCTTACTTCGACGTCTTCGGTGCCAACGGCCTCGGCAACGACACCAACCTGATCAGCGGGGCGAGCCCGGTTGCCCCCCCGATCACCACAGCCACCACCGGCGTGCGTGCGAACAACACGGTCGGCTATCACCTGCCGGGCAACCTGGGCGGCTTCTACGGTCAGGCGATGATCGCCGCCGGCCAGGGTGACGACAACAACAAATACTGGGGTGTGCGCGGCGGCTTCGCGACCGGTCCGTTCGACGTCGCGGCGGCCTATGGCGAGACCGAGCCGGTAGGGCCCGATAAGTGGAAGGTGGCCAACATCGGTGGTTCGTGGAACTTCGGGTTCTTGAAGATCTTCGGCCTGTGGAACGAGCAGAAGTTCGGCCCCCTGAAGGAAACCTATTGGGGTCTGGGCCTCAGCGTGCCGCTGGGCCAGGGCGAGTTCAAGGCCAATTACGGCAGCGTTGACGACAAGGGTAGCCGGACTGCGGGGGTCCTGCCTGCGCTGAACATCGACAACGCCGACGCCACGATCTGGGGCCTGCAGTACATC
>DASTZF010000197.1:0-2009 GCA_035764445.1 Burkholderiaceae bacterium | reverse complement strand
CGGGCCCGGCGCGGCGTCGAGCCCCAGCGGCCGCAGCGGCTTGACCGCCGCGCGTGTGTCGCGCGCCAGTACCGCGCCCAGCGACCACACGACGTTGCCTGGCGTGATCAGGTAGCGCACTTCGCGGTGGTTGCGCAGCAGCGAAGCCAGCGGCTGCGATGCCGCCAGCAGCGCGGCGAGCGCCGTGACGGTGGCGATCAGCAGCGCGGCCAGCCGCACCAGCGTCGCTCGCAGCAGCGGGTGCTGGACCACGCGCACCCGCCACAGCAGCGCCACCGGCAGCGCCGCGTACAGCAACAGGTGCGGCAGCAGCGCCGGCGAGAGCAGCTCGCGCGCCTCGTCGACATCGGTGCGCAGCACGTTGCGCATCATCGTGGCGTCCAGGTAGATGCTGTAGCGCGCCATGAAGTAGCTGGCCACCGCGCTGGCGACGATCAACGCCGCCAGCACCGGCTTGAGCGTCCAGCGATTGGCGACCAGCGCCAGCATCAGGAAGTGCGCGCTCCCCAGCAACGTCGCCACCGCCAGCAGGAAACCCCATGTCGACGGCTCGCCGAGCGCGTGACCATGCATCGCCGCGCCGAAGAACGGACGGTTGGCCGCCAGCACGAAGAACACGCTGGCCACCAGCAGCACCTGCTCGACGGTGGCGGTGAACGTCAATCGCGGTGCGCTGGTGAGCGCCCGCTCATTGACGGTGGAAGGCGCGGATATCATCGGCAGCATTGCAATGGGCGGACCTGAAGCAACGCTGAAGGCCGTCGTAGAGGCGCTGGCCTAGAGTGCAAGCTTTGGCAACCGAAAATCGCGATGCGCCTGCTGCTGATCGAAGACGACGACATTCTCGGCGAGGGACTGCGGGACTACTTACGCTCTGAGGGTCATGCGGTCGATTGGTTTCGTGACCTGCAGCACGCCGACGCCGCGCGCGGTGAACCGTTCGACGCCTGGCTGCTCGACTGGCAGCTGCCCGATGGCTCGGGACTCGACTGGTTGCGCGCGCGCCGTGCGCGCGGCGAGACGACGCCGGCGCTGATGCTGACCGCACGCGACCGCCTGAGCGACCGCGTGACCAGCCTCGACGGCGGCGCCGACGACTACCTGATCAAGCCGTTCGCGCCCGAAGAACTGGCGGCGCGCCTGCGCGCGGTGTGCCGGCGCAGCGCCGGGGCCCCCGACGCCCGGGTGCGCGCCGGCGCGGTGGTGATCGACCTGCACGCGCGCTGCGCCTTGCTCGACGGCCAACGCGTCGATCTCACGGCGCGCGAATGGGCGCTGCTCGAAGCCCTGGCGCTGCGCAGCGGCCGCATCGTGTTGAAAGCCGAGCTCGAGCGGCTGGTGCACGGCTTCGATTCCGAGGTCACCAGCAACGCGCTCGAGGTGCACATCTCGAGCCTGCGCAAGAAGCTCGGGCGCGACGTCATCGACACCGTGCGCGGTCTCGGGTATCGGCTCGACGAGAACCCCGCCCCATGAGCATCACGCGCACACCCCCGCAAAGCGTGCCGCTGCGCGACGGCGAGGCCGCGCAGGCCGGGTCGACCGCCGGACGGCCGCCGCCGTCGATCCGGCGCCGCCTGGCGCGCGCGATGCTGTTCGGTTCGCTCGT
The DNA here is from genome assembly GCA_035764445.1 of Burkholderiaceae bacterium. Classification (GTDB taxonomy): domain Bacteria; phylum Pseudomonadota; class Gammaproteobacteria; order Burkholderiales; family Burkholderiaceae_C; genus JAEUPI01. The sequence continues at coordinate 400 of DASTZF010000197.1, read as the reverse complement.
CTGCGGGCTCGCAGTCGCGGTGGCGGTGTGGCTCGCAGCGATCGAGGAGGTCGACGAGTTGCTCGACGACACACTGAGCGCGTCGGCCGAGGTGATGGGCTCATTGCTGCAAGGCAGCGCCGGCGGGCCGCTCGTGGTCCCGGGGCCGGGCGGCGAGGACGAGCGCTTCGCGTGGCAGGTGGTCGACGCACAGGGGGTTGTGATGCGCTCGCAGCGGGCGCCGAAGGATCCGTTCGTCACGCCGGCGCGCGCGGGTTATGCCGACAACGCTCAGTGGCGCGTGTTCGGCAAGCCGCTGGGCGACAACGGCCGCATGCTGTACGTGGCGCAGACGCGCGCCGAGCGCGCCGAAGCGTCGTTCGAGGTGGCGACCAGCTCGGTGCTGGCGGCGCTCGCGGTG
>DASTZF010000196.1:0-6423 GCA_035764445.1 Burkholderiaceae bacterium | reverse complement strand
GCACGCCAGTGCGGCGCCTCCCAGCTAGGGTCGTTCCCTATCGCGGGTCAAGACTCCGTCGTGTCGGGCCTGTCCACGGAAGGATTCGTGTGCATGCCCTCGAACGGGTCGTGGGTCGGCTTCGGCGGCGGTACCGTCGGGCGGCGCGTCGCTTCGGCGCTATGCGGGTCGCGATCTTCTTCCTTGGCGTCGGCCTCGCTGCGGTAGACGCTTTCCCAGTCCTCGCGCGCAAAGACTGTGCGCTCCGCAACCGGCCGCCATTCGTAGCCCTTGAAGACCAACCGCATATCGGACGAGGGTGCGTCCGACGTCGATGGCGGCTCCACAGAGCCTTCGCCGGGCAGCACGGTGCCCACGCATGGCGCGGGCGGTGCCGCACCATCGGGCGCATCGACGCGCTCCCACTGGAAGACCGGTACCAGCTGCAGTGAGACGAAGTAATTTATTGGTGTCAGAAGCATGATGGGTGCCCCTTGTGCGAACGGGGGACAAAGAGGGGCGCCCAAGGGCGCCCCTCGACACGAGGCCTGGTGCGGATCAGCCCCCGCGCGCGGCCGTGTTCAGCGCGCCACCGAAGTTCTTCATGACCTCGGAGATGGCGCTCGACAGCGCCTGGAAGATCTGGGCTTCGGCCTTCAGACCTTCCATCGCCTCGAACTGCTTCTGTTCGGCGCCCTTGTCGCTCTTGTCGATGCCGAGCGCGTCGGCGGCCTTCTTCGAGGCGTCCTGCACGTTCTTGGCTTGCTTCTGCTCGAGCTCGGCCAGGATCTGGGCCAGCTCCCGGAAGCCGACCGCGCCGCCGCCGGCAGCCTTGCCCGTACCGCCCTTGCCTTCGCCCTTCTTGTTGCTGTCGTTCAGGTAGTTCTGGAACGCGTCCTTGAAGTCGCTGATCATGTTGCTGACCAGATCACCGATCGCGCGGCCGGCCTTGTCGGCCACGTGGTCCATGCACTGCGGATCCACAGGCTTCAGCAACTTCGACACGATGTCCTGCAGCAGGCTTTGCGCTTGCTTCATCACGAAGTTGGGCATCCCGCACTGCTGGCCGAGTTCGCCGATGGCTCCGCCGAGCGCGCTGCCCAGCATGCTGGTGGCCAGGTTCGACAAGGGGCCCAGCATGGCGGCGGGCGGGAAGATGGCGCTCAGGGCCACCGGGGCGACGGTTTCGACAACGCTCTTCGCGACGCCGACGATGCTATCGAGGAAGCTCATGATTCACTCCAGGTTGATGAGGCATTGCGTTGAAGGTTGCGCCGCCCCGAGGGGTTGAGTTGCTTAACGCACCAGCCGGGCACTCCGGTCCGTTGCGAACCAAATTGCCGACAGCGTGTTGCGAGTGTTGGTTGCGCTTCGCGCCGCGGACGTTTGAATTAAATGTGCTGCGGGCTCGTCTTCACAGTCGGTGCGTTCGGCAGCTAGGTGCGCTCCTCGTTGCGGACGACCCTAGTGCGCCGCCGCTCAGCGCGCGACTGGACCGTCGCCCCCCAGGGCCCGCGGTGCCGCGGCGTCGGCCGCAGCCGGCCACTGCGCGATCGTGCTGATGCCACCGGCGGTGACCCCGAGCATCCAGCGCGTGCCGCGGTGCTCGATGATCACCACGCGCTCCTTGGCGCCCACCGGCAGCGCGCGCACGAAGCGCAGCGTCTCGTCAGCCCCCGCGTTGCCGGCCTTCACACGCGGCTGCAGGCGATCGCGCAGCAGCCGCAGCGCGAACCAGGCGATGGCCACCACGACCCCCAACGCCAGCAGCATGCTGGCAAAGCTCATCGCGAACGATTCCATGTCAGTCCTCGTTAAGGCCTCGGTTCGGCTCGGTGGTGTATTGGGTGAGGTCTTCGCCCGGCGCCGCGATGCGGCGCGCCGGTAGCGCGTGCAGCTGCCCGAAGCTGGCATCGCGCTGCGCCTGCACGTGCTCGCGCGCCTCGCGCGCCCACAGGATCACCTCGGCGATGATGTCGAACAGGTCCCCGGGCACGATCTCGCCGATCTCGGCGCGCGCCAGCATGTCGCGCGCCAGCGGGATGTTGCGCACGATCGGCACCCCGGCTTCCTCGGCGGCCTTGCGCATCGCACGCGCGACGTGGTCCTCGCCCTTCGCCGCGATCGTCGGCACCGGGCAGGTCTCGCGGTCGTAGTCGATGGCGATCGCGATGTGCGTTGGGTTGACCACCAGCACGTTCGCGTTGCGCGCCGCATTGGTGGCGCTTTGCTGCGCCAATTGCTGGGCGAGCTGGCGGCGCTGCCCTTTGATGTACGGGTCGCCCTCGCTCTCCTTCGCCTCTTGCTTGATGTCGCGCATGCTCATGCGCATCTTCTTCTCGAACGAATAGCGCTGGTACACCGCGTCGAGCAGCGCGAACAGCGCGAACAGCGCCACCGATGCGGCCATCAACTTGAAGGTCAGCGCCCACAGCAGACCCCCCACTGCGGTGAGCGGCAGATCGGGCGTACGCGCCAGCGCCACCATCTGCGGCAGCGACGACTTGACGACCAGCCAGCCGACCAGGAACAGCGCCGCTGCCTTGGCGATCGACTTGGCCAGCTCGATCAGGTTGTCCATGCTGAACATCTTCTTGATGCCTTCGACCGGATTCATCGAATCGAGCTTGGGCGTCATCTTTTCGAACGTCAGCACCGGCCCGGCCTGCAGGAACTCGGTCAGCAGGCCGACGGCAGCCACCGGCACCAGCAACATGGCCACCAGCATGATGGCGAGCTCGGCGGATTGCGCGCCGATCGTGCGGGCGGCTCCGGCATAGCCCGTGTGCAACCAGCCCTGGCCGATGGTGGCGAACAAACTGTCGTACAGCGAGGCCAGGCGAGAGCCGGCGTAACCCACCGTCAGCACGCCGAGCACCAGCCAGATCATCAAGCCGACCGCGCTGGTGACGTCCTTGCTCTTGGGGACGTCGCCTTTCTTGCGCGCGTCCTGCAGCTTCTTCGGTGTCGGTTTCTCGGTCTTGTCGCCGGCGTCGTTGTTGCCTGACATGGTGTCAACCTCCGAGCAACGCGCGCAGCGATTGCAGTGCGATGCCGCCGCGAGCCAGCAGGTCTTCCTGCAGCAACTGCACCAGCGACACGATCTGCACCCACACGATCCAGATCGCGGCCACCGATTTCAGCGACTGCGACAGCGAGAACACGTTGAGCTGCTGGGCGAAGCGGTTGATCAGGCCCAGCACACCCTCGATCACGTACATCAGCACGAGCGCGGGTGCGGCCACCAGCAGCGTCAGCGCCATGATGCGGCCGAACTCGGACTCGAACAGCCGCATGCCACCTTGCAGCAGCGACGGGAACGGCGCTCGCACCGGCCAGATCGCGTAGCTCTCGAGCAGCGCGCCGATCATGACCATGAAACCGCCGCCAGCCATGAACACGAAGCTCGCGAGGCGGCCGAACAGCGCGCCGTTGAGCGTCACGCTCTGGCCGGACATGGGGTCCTGCACCTGGGCCTGGCTGGTGCCGGCCTTGGTGTCGATGAGCGCGCCGGCGGCCTCGAAGGCCCACATCACGCCGGCCACCATGAACCCGATCACCCCGCCGATGAAGGCCTCCTTGGCAAACATCGATAGCCACTGCCAGGTGCTGAGGACCAGCGGCGCAGGCGCTGGCTGCAGCATCAGGCTGAGCAAGGCGATCGCCACGAACAACGCATTGCGCACCAGCTGCGGCACCAGCTCGTTGGTGAACAGCGGCACCAGCAGGAAGGCCACCGCCACGCGGGTGGCCGACAGGCCGAGCAGCAGCGCGACGTCGCGCAGGTTGCCGTAGAGCGCCAGCGCTTCCATGAACGCGCTGAAGTCTTACCGCCGCACCAGGCCGGCGAAATCGGTGAACACGCGGTCGCCGAACTGGTACAGACCGCCGCCGAGCAGCGACGCGGTGATGAAGATGGTGACCACGATCGCGAAGAACTTGGCCACGTATTGCATCGTCTGTTCCTGCAACTGGGTGGCGGCCTGGATGAAAGCGATCAGCAGCCCGACCACCGCCGCCACCAGAATCGGCGGCGCCGACAGCAGCAGCACGAACCACAACGCCTGTTGCGTCAGTTGAATGATGTCGCCATGCAGCATGGTCGCGCGCTCCGCCGCTAGATGTAGGTCAGGATGAGGCCGTGCGTGAGCTTGACCCAGCCATCGATCAGCACGAACAGCAGCAACTTGAAAGGCATCGACACGGTGGTGGGCGACAGCATCATCATGCCCATCGCCATCAGGATGTTGGAGATCACCAGGTCGATGACCAGGAACGGCAGGAAGATCAGGAAGCCGATCTCGAACGCCACTGCCAGCTCGCCGACCACGAACGCGGGCACGATGACGAGGAAGTCGCGCTCGGTCAACGACGCCGCTTGTTCCGTCTTCAACGACCGCTGCGCCGTCTTCAGGAAGAACGCGCGCTCGACCGGCCGGCTGTGCTTGAGCAGGAAGTTGCGCAGCGGCTCCTTGGCGGTGTCGGCCGCCTTCAGCATGTTCTGCGTGTTGGCGCCGATGTTCTGCATGTTCTTCACCTGCTCGCCCATCTCCAGGCCCACCGGATACATCACGTAGATGCTCAACACCAGCGCCAGGCCGTTGATCACCGTGTTGGGCGGTACCTGCTGCAGCCCAAGCGCATTGCGCAACAGGTTCAGCACGACGACGATCTTGGTGAACGACGTCACCATGACTGCGACGAACGGTGCCAGCGCCAGCACCACCACGGTCAGCAGCGCTGACGAGGGAGAGAATTGGGTCAGGTCCATGACCCGTTGAGTCGCGGGGGGTGCCCGCGCGGTTCAAAGATTCGGCGTCGGCCGCCGGCGGGCCGGCGTCACGCCGACTGCACCGCGTCGAGCGCCAGCGCCCAGCCGTCGCCCCACGGCATCAGCGTGCCGCGCGCGCAGCGCCGCGGCACGTTGTCGCAGCGCCACAGGCTGGCGCCGGCGCCGAGATCGCCGAGGTCGCCGAACTGCCACCCGGCCAAGCGGGCGATGGCCAGCGTGGGTGTGCCATCGAGCCGAACCTCGCAGGTGACGGCGGCGCCATCGGGTGGCAGAACCGCGGTGACGTGGTCGCGCGGCACCACCTTCGGCGCGTGCGGAGGCGCCAGCGCCAGCGGCGCCCCGGCGTCCAGCGGCTCGTCGAGGGCACGCAGGAGGCCGCGCCAATCCGGCCGCATCGAATCGGGCAGCACGACCGCCCCGCCTGGCTCCAGCGCGGCCAACTCGTCGGCGCCGAGCGCCAGCCGCGCGACCACCACTGTCGCCGGCGCCGCCTCCCAGCGCACGTCGGCGGCCAGGGTGCCGGTCGGTGGCGGCATGTGACGCACCAGCGCCCACGGCAGTGCCAGCAGAGCGACGACCGGCGCGGTACCCGCGGCAGGCCACTGGACGACGACATGGCTGCCGGCGTCGACGGCCTCCGGCGCGGCTGTCCAGCGCCAGTCGAGGTCGAGCGTGGTCCAGTCGTCGAGCGCGTCGAGCAGCGGGCCGGCCTGGTGCAGGGCGACGGCCGCGGCAGCGGCGTGGCGCGCGGCGCCGTCGGCCTGCACGCACAGTCGCACAGCACCGAACGCTGACGCCGCCTCGAACCAGGCCATGCCTTCGGGCGCGCTCTGGTGGGACGCGGGGTCTCCCCGGGCGGGGGCTGCCGGCGGCGAATCGACGGTTTCCGGCTCCGCGTTCGGCGACGCGAGGCTGTCGAGGTCGATGTCGAGGTCGTCGTCCAAAAGGAAGTCCATCTCAGGCCTGCCGGGTCACCATCATGCGGGTCAGTTCGGCCACCGATCGCGCCTGCAGCTTGCCCATGCCGCGGGCACGGTAAAGCTCGACCGTCTTGATCGACAGGCCGATGCGGTCGGCGATGTTCTTGTTGTAGACGCCCTGGATCACGAACGACAGCACCTGACGCTCGCGCGGCGTCAGGCGGGCCTCGCGCGCAGCGAAGCGCGAGCGCGCCTCGTCACCGGCACCATCGGCCGGTTCGGCGGCGGCAGCGACGGGCTGCACAGGTGTCGGTTCGCGGAACGCGCATTCGATGGCGGCCTCCAATGCACCCTCGTCGAACGGCTTCTCGAGCAGCGTGACCGCGCCCTTGCGCATGGCCTGCACCGCCAGCGGCACGTCGGCGTGGCCGCTCATGTAGATCACCGGCAGCAGAGCACCGCGCTCCTGCAGCGCGTCGTGCACGTCGAGGCCCGACAACTGCGGCATCCGCACGTCGAGCATCAGGCAAGCAGATTCGCTGCGGTCACGCTGGGCGAGCGCCTCGATGGCGTCGCGCGGATCGCTGCAGGTCTTGACGTCGAAGCCGGCGCCACTGAGCCAGAAGCGCGTCGACTCGAGGAACTCGACGTTGTCGTCGACGATGTAGATGGTGCGTGCGTTCATCGCGAAACCTCCATGCTTTGCACTACGGCCCTGGCAGCGGCGTCGGC
>DASTZF010000195.1:0-5333 GCA_035764445.1 Burkholderiaceae bacterium | reverse complement strand
AGATTCCGGCGGACAAGCTGCGACAGTTCTTCGGTGCGGATGCTGCACTGTATGTGACGGTGCGCGAGTACGGCTCAAGTTACCGCGTGGTCGTCAGCGAAACGGCAGTTCAAGTGAACGCCAAGCTGGTCGACTTGCGAGACGGAGCCCTCCTGTGGGAAGGGACAGCCCGCGCTTCGTCGGCCGAACAGCAGCAGCAGAGTCAGGGCGGCGTCATCGGATTGCTAGTGCAGGCGCTGGTGCTCCAGATCGTCGGCAACACCACCGACGCGGCATACAACTACGCCGGCATCGCCAACGCGCGCCTCATCAGTGGGCCCCAGGGTTTGCTTTACGGGCCACGTTCGCCGCGCTCAGGGCAACCCCCAGCGCCGCCGCGCTGATCGCAGTCCCCGCTGCAGAACTGGCGCGCGCAGCGCCGATCCACTGCCAGCTGCGTGCGAAGACGCGCGATGGGCACTCGGCGGCTGGCGAGCGCGGCCTCGGGGCTTGCTTTGCAATGTGCGTTGTTTGAGACTGCGCCAACGCGGTCCGATCGCGGCCGGCAACCTCGGTCGCGCCCCATCGTCGTGAGCGACCATCGCGCATTGCTCTTGACCGATGTTGTCGACAGCACGAAGTTGTCGCTGCGCATCGGCGATGGCGAGATGGCGCGGCTGTGGGCAGCGCATGATCGCGCCGCGCGCGACCTGTTGCCCGCCTTTCGCGGGCGCGAGATCGACAAGACGGACGGCATGTTGCTGATGTTCGATGCGGCGTCCGATGCAGTCGGCTATGCGATCGCGTACCAGCGTGCGTTGAGCGAACTGGTGCCGCAGATGGCCGCGCGAGCAGGCCTGCACGTCGGCCCCGTCACGCTGCGCGAGAACAGCGCCTCCGATGTCGCCCGGGGCGCCAAGCCGCTCGAAGTCGAGGGCGTGGCCAAGGCAACCGCTGCGCGCGTGATGTCGGTGGCCTCCGGCGGGCAGATCCTGCTGTCGGCCGATGCCGGGCGCTCGTTGGGCGAGGGCGGCTTTCGCTTGCAGTCGCACGGCCATTGGCGCCTCAAGGGGCTGGACGAGCCGATCGAGTTGTTCGAGGTCGGCGACGACCGCGCCCACTTCTCGCCGCCGCCGGACGCCGACAAGGCCTATCGCGTCGTGCGCCAGGGCGATGTGTGGACGCCGGTGCGCGAGATCCGCCACAGCCTGCCCGCCGAGCGCGACAGCTTCGTCGGGCGCGCCGAGGACTTGTTCGCGCTGTGGCAGCGCATCCAGGCCGGCGCGCGCCTGCTGTCGGTGCTCGGCCTCGGCGGCACCGGCAAGACGCGGCTGGTGGCGCGCTTCGGCCGCAACTGGCTCGGCGAGTTTCCCGGCGGCATCTGGTTCTGCGATCTGGCGCCCGCGCGGAGCCTGGACGGTGTCGTGAGCGCGGTGGCGCAGGGTCTCGACGTCCCGCTCGGCCGCGATGATCCGGTCGTTCAGCTCGGCCATGCCATCGCCGGGCGCGGCCGCTGCGCGGTGATTCTCGACAACTTCGAGCAGGTGGTGCAGCACGCCCAGGCCACGGTGGGTCGATGGCTCGATCGCGCCGAGCAGGCCTGCTTCGTGGTCACCACGCGCGAGGTGCTGGGCCTTGCAGGAGAAGACGTGCTGGCGCTGCCGCCGCTGCCGCCGGCCGACGGCGCCGCGCTGTTCGTGCAGCGTGCCGAGGCGGCTCGCCCCGACTTCCATCCCGGCCCGGACGACCAGGCGGCCATCGCGCCGCTGGTGGCGTTGCTCGACGGCTTGCCGCTGGCCATCGAGCTCGCGGCCGCGCGCGTGCGTGTGATGCCGCCTCGCGCGCTGCTGTTGCGCATGAGCGAGCGCTTCAAGCTGCTCACGTCCAAGGGCAGCCGGCTGGACCGCCAGGCAACCCTGCGCGCCGCCTTCGACTGGTCGTGGGACCTGTTACCGCTGGCCGAGAAGGCGGCGTTGTCGCAGCTGTCGCTGTTCGAGGGCGGCTTCACGCTCGAGGCCGCCGAGGCGGTGATCGACCTCACTGCCTGCTGCGATGCGCCCTGGACCGTCGACGTGGTGCAGGCGCTGGTCGACAAATCCTTTGTGCGATCGCGTGGCGATGGCCGCTTCGACCTGCTGGTGAGCGTGCAGGCCTACGCAGCCGAGCACCTGCAGACCGTCGGGCGCTACCAGGGCAGCGGGCCGCAGGCGCTCGCGGCGGCCCGCTCGCGGCATCTCGCGTGGTATGCAGCGCTCGGGCCCGTGCGCGCCACTGAGGGCTACTGCGCCGACCTCGACAACCTGGTCGCGGCGTGCCGGTGCGCGCTGGAAGCGGGCGACGGCGATGCCGCCGCCGGCGCGCTCGAGGGGGCGTGGGCTGCGCTGGCCCTGCGCGGGCCGCTCGCCGCGGGCGTGGAGCTGGCTGAACGGGTGTGTGCCATGCCGCGGCTGAGCGATCGTGGGCGCGCGCATGCCTCGTTGGCGTTGGCGCACGCACTCGCGATGTGCGGACGCACGGGGCCGGCACGCGCCGGGTACGACCGTGCGCTGGCCTGCGCAAGCGCGGCCGGCGACCGCGAGTGCGAGGCCTGGGCCACGTTCCGCCTCGGTTCTCTGCACCAGTTGGAGGGGCACATCGACGACGCCCGCTCGCGGCAGGTGGACGCGATCGCCATGGCGCGCGCCCTGGGCGAGCGCAGGCTGGAATGCCTCGCGGCCAGCGGCCTCGGCAACCTAGCGCTCATCGAGGGTCACATGGACGAGGCGTTGTCCCAATACACGCAGGGGCTCGCCGTGGCGCCGGAAGCGGGCGACCGGAACCTGCAGGGATACTTGCTCGGCAACCTCGGCAAGCTGCACCTCGAAGTCGGCCACTTGGACGAGGCCCACGCGCGTTTTGGCGAGGCCCTGGCGATTGCGCGCGAGACCGGAGAACGGCGGCTCGAGGGCAACATGCTGTGCAACCTGGGCATGGTGCGCCTGGTGCAGGAACGCGTTGCCGAATCCGAAGCGGCATCGAAAGCCGCGCTCGTGGTGGCGCGAGAGCTCGGTAACTTGCGGCTCGAGTGCATCGTCCTGTGCAACCTGGGGATCGTGCTCGAGCGCCTGGGCGACGCGGGCGAAGCGCAAACGCACTTCGAGGCCGCGGTGCGGCTGGCGCATTCGCTCGGCGACCCGCTCTCGGAAGGAGAGTTCCTCGGCTACCTCGGTTTGCTGCATGCGCGCCAGGGCAGGCCGGGCGAGGCGCGCACGTGCCTCGAATCGGGCGAGGCGCTGCTGCGCGGCGTGTCGGACCAGTTCGGCCTCGGCGTGCTGCTCAGCAGCCGGGCCGAGGCCCACCATCTGGCGGGCGATGCGGCGGCCGCTATCGCATCGCTTGCGGCAGCGTCGGCCATCGCCGCCGAAGTGGGCGCCGGGCCCACCTCGGAGATCGGTCTGGCGCTGGCACGCGTGACCCGGCTGATCGCATCGCCGCGCGGCTGAGGCACGCTCGTCGATTGCGGACGCGGCGCTGATCGCGAGCCGCAGACTCGTTGTGGCCGAGGCGGCACGGACGCGACGCCACTCGACGATCAGCCCAGTCGTTCAACCGCAGCCGCGTCGGCCGTGTCCGGCCCGCGTTGCGGGAGAGTTAGGTCCCATGGGCGGCGGCGCTTCCTTGTTACGTACCCCCAAGGTAAGTGGTCGTCCATCTGGGCAAAATGCACACACGCGAGCGGGCCGATTGCTGTGCAATCAGATCCAGGACGCCGCGATGACGACAGTGAAAGCCGAAAGACACAGTCTCCCGCGTGGGCCGGCGATAGCGCGAGCGGTTTGGGGCGTGAAGTGGCTTCGACTGCATAACCTTACTGTCGGGCGACCCGAAGCACTTGACACACTCACAGAGTCGGCCGCTGCCGTTCTCCTGTCCTGTGGGCAGATGGAAGCTCAGCGGGCCATTGCCGACGGCAAGTACCCGCTCGATCTGTACTTCCTGTGTCTGGTGCTTGACGCCTACTCCGTGCCAGTACCCGAAGATGTCGCAAGCCACGTGTGGCACCTGAGCGACCGGTAAGGGCCGTCGCCCACCTCGGTCGCGTCCGCTTCTCTGGGCAACTCCTGCCAGCACCCTGAGCAGTGCTCGAGCGCCGTCAACTGACCTCGAGCACCAACGTCGGATCGAACGCCTTGTTTTCCACCATGCCCTGGGGCGCATAGCCTCTGGGGTTGGCCACGACCCGCGTGCTGCCGATGCGGTAGTCGAAGCTGTCGTGCACGTGCCCGTGCAGCCACAAGCGCGGCTGCCAGCGCCGGATGTGCGCCTCCAGATCCGACACGAAGCACGCGTTGATCAGTGAGCCGGCGAACTTGTCGTCGATGCTCAGGCGCGACGGCGCAAAGTGCGTGATGACGACGGTGGGTCCTGCATGGGGCTGTGCGAACTGGGCCTCGAGCCAGGCGACCGAACTGTCGAACAGCCACTGCGCCACGGCGGGTGTGAGCTTGTCGTCGAAGTCGGGCGCCACGCGAATGCGGGCAAAGTCACGCACCTGTTCACCGGCCTGGCGCAGCCCCAGCTCACGCTCTTGCGGCGACGTGTACAGCCGATGGTCGGACCACAGCGTGCAGCCAAGGAATCGCACACCGTCGTGGTGCCACACGTCGCGCTCCAGCACGCGCACGGCGGTGCCCTGCGCATGCTCGCGCAACTGGCGCAGCGTGGTGACCAGATCGCCGCCATAAAACTCGTGGTTGCCCGCGACGAACAACGTCGGCTTGCCGAACTGCTGGGCCCACTCGATGGCGCCGACCGGGCGGTGAAGGTCGCCGGCGAGCACCACCACGTCGGCCGCGGTCTGCGGCGGCGCCATCGGGTGCACCGACAGGTGCAGGTCGGAGAGCAGGGACAGCTTCATGACGACCCGCGTGCTTGTCGCTCATGGGTCACACGGGGCTTCGTGCCACCGCAACCGCCTCGACTTCGATCTTCAGTCCATGGTGAAGTCGACCGGTAGGCACGACCGCGCGGCTGGGACGACTGCTCCCCGCCCATCGCGCATAGACGGCATTGAACTCGGGCCAGTTCTCCACGTCGTCCACGTAAACGCGCACCTGAACGAGTGAGTCCACATCGCTGCCGCAGGCCTTCAAGACGCTCGTCACGTTGGCGAGCACCTGTCGCGCCTGTTCGCCGAAGGTCGCATTCACGAGCTTCTCACCGGTCGGGGTGATGGGCAGTTGACCAGAGACGAAGACGAAGCCATTGGCCACGGTCCCGTGTGAGTAGTGCCCGCCCGGCGGTGCGTTCTCACTCGGATTGATGGAACGCACGGGGTTCGTGTTCATTGCCTCACCACCCGTAGAAGCGCGGCC
>DASTZF010000194.1:0-23292 GCA_035764445.1 Burkholderiaceae bacterium | reverse complement strand
GCAGCAGCTTGTCGTCCATCGAGAAGCCGAGCGGCTCGACGAGGTGCAATTCGCAACCGGTGTTGGCGGCCAGGCGGATGACGTTGCCGGTGTTGGGCGGAATCTCGGGCTCGACCAGCACGATGCGCAGCAGCGGCATGCGCCCCCGCGCCGGCGCCACGTCGCTCATTCGTCGCCCAGCGGCGTGCGCGCGACGACCCAGACGTCGACCCGCGCGGCGCCCGCACGCACCAGCGCAAGCGCTGCCGCGTGGGCCGTGGCGCCGGTAGTGAACACGTCGTCGACCAGCGCCACGTGCAACCCCTCAAGCATGGCGCGTGGCGCCGGTTCGACCCAGAACGCGTCGCGCAGGTTGCGCTCGCGCTCCTGGCGCGTCATGCCGATCTGGTGCGCGGTGTCGCGGCCGCGCTGCAGGGCCACGGACGACGAAGCAATGTGCAGGCTGCGACCGAGACGGCGTGCCAACTCCCATGCCTGGTTGTAGCCGCGCTCGCGCAGCCGCTCGCGCGACAGCGGCACCGGCAGCAGCAGCGCGGGGAGAGGTTCACCAGCCGCAAGCACCGCCTGCTCGATCAACTGCGCCAGTGCGGCCGCGAGTTCGACCTGGCGATGGAACTTGAACGCCGTGATCAGTCGATCCCAGGGGGCGACGTAGTCAACGGCGGTGATGCAGCGCTTGAACGCGCTCGCCTGACTCAGGCACTGGCCGCAGCGCGACACGTCGGCTGGCGTCGGGCGCGCACAGCTCGCACAACGCGGCTGCGGCGGCGCGAACCGTTGTACGCACGACGGGCAAATGCCGTGCGTGTGCCAGCCGCGGCAGAGCGCACACACGCCGGGCAGCGCGCGTGCCCACGTGCGCGACGGTGCGTCCAGGCGGGCGATGGTCATCGGCTCAATATACTGGCCGCATGCCCGAGCACGACCCGCAGGTCACGCCCAGCGCCGAGTTTCACGAAACGTCGGCGCGCCGACAGCGTGCGCGCCTGGCGCGCAGCGCTGCTCCGTGGCTGCACGTCGAAGTGGCACGGCGCATGGCCGAGCGGCTGCCGATCATTCGCCAACCGCCGCAGCGCTGGATCGACTGGTGGGCGCATCTGGGAGGCGGTGCCAGCGCGGTGCGCGCGGCGTATTCGCAGGCACAGCGCATCGCAGTCGAGCCCGACGACGCGTTGCGCGCGCAGAGCCTGACGCAGCTGCCGCCGTGGTGGTCGCGCCGGCGCTGGGGACCGCAGGCCGAGGCGGTGCTGCGGCAGGTCGAAGTCGAAGCCGCCAGCGCCGACATGGTGTGGGCGAACATGATGCTGCATGCGTGTGCCGACATCTCCGGCGTGTTCGCGCAGTGGCACCGTGCGCTGGCCGCCGACGGCTTCGTGATGTTCTCGTCGTTCGGCCCCGGCACGCTGGCCGAACTGCGCATGCTGTACCAGCGGTTGGGCTGGGGGCCGGCGTTCTATCCGTTCGCCGATATGCATGATCTGGGCGATCTGCTGGTCCATGCCGGCTTCGCCGACCCGGTGATGGACCAGGAGCAACTGACGCTCACCTGGTCGTCACCGCAAGCGGCGCTGCAGGAGCTGCGCGCGCTCGGCGGCAACCTGCACGCCGGGCGCCACGCCGGCCTGCGCACGCCGCGCTGGCACGCGCAACTGCTCGAGCAGCTGGCGCGCCGTCGCGACGCCGACGGCCGCATCGCGCTCAGCTTCGAAATCGTCTATGGCCACGCGATCCGGCCGCGCGCGCGCGCCCGGGTGGCGCCGGTGAGCACGCTGTCGTTGCACGACTTGCGCGCCGATCTGGCCCGTCAACGCTCGCCGCACTGAGCGCTGCCGCGGGCGGGCTCGACCGGGGTGTCGCTCGCCCTCCATCGCTGCCGGCGGCCTGACTCGCCTCCGCTAGAATCCGTCGCTTTCACCGCATCGACCCGGGCGACGGGCGTGCGTTGCGCGCCTCCGCTTCATGACCGCCACCCTCGCTCCCAGTCCCTGGCCCGCGCCCGCCGCCGCACTCGCGAGCTGGCGCTTCGGCCGCCGCTTCGAGGACCCGGCGCTGCAGGGCATGCGATGGGTGATGAGGCGCAACTGCTCGCTCGCGCCGCGCGACATGATGTTGGTGTACCTGTCGCTGTGCGCGCTGTCGCTGGCGATCGCCAGCGGGTTCTGGTGGGTCGGTGCGCCGACCGTGATGGCTTTCGCCGGCCTGGAGCTGGTGGCGCTCGGCGCCGCGCTGGCTGTCTATGCGCGCCACGCTACCGACTGCGAGACCATCACGCTGGCCGGCCGCGAGCTGGCCATTGAACACCGCTGCGGCGTCGGTGTGCAGAGCGCCCGCTTTCGTGCCGAGTGGGTCCGCGTCGAACCGTCGTACGGCGACGGCTCGCTGGTCGAGGTGTCCGGCCAGGGACAGCGCACCTGTGTGGGCCGCTACGTTCGCCCCGAGTGGCGTGCACAGCTCGCGCAGGAGTTGCGGCTGGCACTGCGGTTGCGCGACTGAACCGATTTCTGCCAAGCATTCCAACAATCCGACCCAGCATGAACATGTTCACGATGCCGCTGCAACATCGGCGCAAGGCCCTGGCGGGCTTGGCCGCATCGGGATGGGCACTCCCGGCGCTGGCGGTCAACGACCTGCCGGGCGGCCCCGCCGTCAACCAACTCGACCTGCATCCGCCGGCCAGCAAGATGGCCGCGGACATCATCACCTTGCACAACGGCATGCTGATCGTGTGCCTGGTGATCTTCATCGCCGTGTTCGGCGTGATGTTCTATTCGATCTTCAAGCACCGCAAATCCAAGGGCCACGAAGCAGCCAACTTCCACGAGAGCGTGGCGGTCGAGATCGCCTGGACGGTGGTGCCTTTCATGATCGTCATCGGCATGGGTGTCGCCGCCACGCGAACGGTGGTGGCGCAGAAGGACACCTCGAACGCTGATCTGACGATCAAGGCCACCGGCTACCAGTGGAAGTGGGGCTACGACTACATCAAGGGCGAGGGCGAAGGCATCGGCTTCCTGTCGACGCTCGACGTCACCCACCGTGAGATGTCGGACTCCGGAGCGCCCAAGGGTGACGACTATTTGCTGAAGGTCGACAACCCGCTGGTGGTGCCGCTCAACAAGAAGATCCGCATCATCACCACAGCCAACGATGTGATCCACGCGTGGATGGTGCCTGCGTTCGCGGTGAAGCAGGACGCGATTCCCGGCTTCGTGCGCGACATCTGGTTCCGCCCCGACAAGACCGGAGACTTCTACGGCCAGTGTGCCGAGCTGTGCGGCAAGGAGCACGCCTTCATGCCGATCCACGTGAAGGTGCTGTCGGATGCCGACTACAGCAAGTGGGTCGAGGGCAAGCTGAAGGAGATCGCCGCCAAGGCCGACGACCCCAACAAGGTGTGGGTGCTGCCCGATCTGGTGGCGCGCGGCGAGAAGGTCTACAACGCCAATTGCGCTGTCTGCCACAAGCCCGACGGCACCGGCGGCGGACCGATCAAGCCGCTCGACGCCTCGCCGGTGGTGACCGACGCCGACAAAGGCAAGCAGCTACAGATCGTGCTCAACGGCACCGCCAAGGGCATGCCGCCGTGGAAGCAGCTGTCGGACACCGACCTCGCGGCGGTGGTCACGTTCACCAAGAACCACTGGAGCAACAAGACGGGCCAGCTGGTGCAGCCGGCCGATGTGGTTGCCGCGCGCAAGTGACCCCGTCAATGCTCAAGGCTCCGAAGGAATTCTCATGAGTGCAGTGATCGACCACGGCCACGCCGCCGACCACCACGACGACCAAGCCCACGGCGCCCCTCACGGCTGGCGGCGCTGGCTGTTCGCGACCAACCACAAGGACATCGGCACGATGTACCTGGTGTTCAGCTTCTCGATGCTGATCGTGGGCGGCATCCTGGCGATGGGCATCCGCCTCGAGCTGTTCAAGCCGGGACTGCAGTTCTTCAATCCCGAGCTGTTCAACCAGCTCACCACGATGCACGGGCTGATCATGGTGTTCGGCGCCATCATGCCGGGCTTCGTGGGCTTCGCGAACTGGCTGGTGCCGATGCAGGTGGGCGCCACCGACATGGCGTTCGCGCGCATGAACAACCTCAGCTTCTGGCTGCTGATTCCGGCGGCCGGCCTGCTGGTGGTGTCATTCTTCGTCCCCGGCGGCGCACCGAGCGCCGGCTGGACGATCTACGCGCCGTTGACGCTGCAGATGGGTCCGTCGATGGACATGGCGATCTTCTCGCTGCACATCATGGGCGCGAGCTCGATCATGGGCTCGATCAACATCATCGTGACCATCCTGAACATGCGCGCACCCGGCATGACGCTGATGAAGATGCCGCTGTTCTGCTGGACGTGGCTGATCACCGCCTACCTGCTGATCGCGGTGATGCCGGTGCTGGCCGGCGCCATCACGATGACGCTGACCGACCGCCACTTCGGCACCACGTTCTTCACGCCCTCGGGCGGTGGCGACCCGATCATGTACCAGCACATCTTCTGGTTCTTCGGGCACCCCGAGGTCTACATCATGATCCTGCCGGCGTTCGGCATCGTCAGCGCGATCATCCCGACCTTCTCGCGCAAGCGCCTGTTCGGCTACACGTCGATGGTCTACGCGACGGCGTCGATCGCCATCCTGTCGTTCATCGTGTGGGCGCACCACATGTACACCACCGGCATGCCGGTGACCGGTCAGCTGTTCTTCATGTACGCGACGATGCTGATCGCGGTGCCGACCGGCGTGAAGATCTTCAACTGGATCGCCACCATGTGGCGCGGCTCGATGACCTTCGAGACGCCGATGCTGTGGGCGGTGGGCTTCCTGTTCGTGTTCACGATGGGCGGCTTCACCGGGCTGATCCTGGCGATGGCGCCGATCGACCAGCAGCTGCAGGATACCTACTACGTGGTGGCGCACTTCCACTACGTGCTGGTGGCCGGCTCGCTGTTCGGCATGTTCGGCGGCGTCTACTACTGGGGCCCCAAGTGGACCGGCGTGATGTACAACGAGACGCGCGGCAAAATCCACTTCTGGGCGTCGCTGATCTTCTTCAACCTCACCTTCTTCCCGATGCACTTCCTCGGGCTGGCCGGCATGCCGCGCCGCTACGCGGACTACCCGATGCAGTTCGCCGACTTCAACGCGATCGCCTCGATCGGCGCGTTCGGCTTCGGGTTGGCGCAGGTGTACTTCTTCTTCGCGGTCGCGCTGCCGATGATGCGCGGCCAGGGCGAGAAGGCGCCGCAGCGCCCGTGGGAATCCGCCGAGGGCCTCGAGTGGGAGGTGCCTTCACCGGCGCCGTGGCACACCTTCGAGACGCCACCCAAGCTCGACGCCAGCGCCACGCGGGTGATCGGCTGACGGAGCGCGCGATGGCATCGCCCGGGCAACGCAAGGCCAATCTGCGACTGGCGTGGATCCTGGCGTCCACCGCGCTGGTGTTTGCGCTCGGCTTCGTCGCCAAGATCGCGCTGTTCTCGCATTGAGGCGACATGGAACCGCGCGCGCCGCGCACCTTGAGCACGCTGCTGCGCGGCGACAACCGGCGCATGATGGGCAAGCTCGCGATCGTCGCGGTGCTGATGTTCGGTTTCGGCTATGCGCTGGTGCCGCTGTACAAGGCGATCTGCAACGCGCTGGGCGTCAACGTGCTATCGCTGTCCGAGCGCGGCGGCCCGACCACGCGCGAGCGGCCGCCGAACACGCAGGTGGATCGCACACGCACGGTGACCATCGAGTTCGACGCCAACGCGCGCGGCCCCTGGGACTTCAAGCCCGAGTTGCGATCGCTGCAGGTGCATCCCGGCGAAGTGGCCACGGTGATGTACGAGTTCCGCAACAAGCAGAACCGAACGATGGCGGCGCAGGCGATCGCCAGCTTCGCGCCGATGAATTCCGCCGCGCACTTCAACAAGCTGGAGTGCTTCTGCTTCAACGAGTACACACTGGCGCCCGGCGAGAGCAAGCGCTGGCCGGTGGTGTTCTACGTCGACAGCAAGCTGCCGCGCGACGTGACCACGATCACCCTGTCGTACACGTTCTTCGAGGTCGGGGGCAAGGTGCCGCCGGCCCCTTCAGGCAAGCAGGCCCGGACGCCTGCCGCTGCCGGGGGCCACTCGTGACCGAGGTGCCGGCGATGCCCAACGACTCGCCGCGCGACGATGTGCCGGTCACCGGGCGCAAGGGGTCGCTGCGGCGCACCGTGCTCGCAGTCGTGTGGTCGTTCCTCGGCATTCGCCGACGTGCCGACTACGCCAAGGACGTCGAGCAACTCAACCCCATCCACGTGATCGTCGCCGGCATCGTCGGCGCGGCCCTTTTCGTGATCGTGCTCGTGCTGCTGGTGCGCTGGGTCGTCAGCAGCGGCGTGGCCGGCTGAGCATCACGACCGACAACAACTTCGACTTCGCATTCAGGAGCGCCCAACCATGTCAGCCGCGACACCCAAAGGGTCCCAGCCGTACTACTTCGTGCCAGCGCCGTCACGTCATCCGGCGATGACGGCGCTAGGGCTGGGCCTGGTCATCCTCGGCGCGGGCCAATGGGTCAACGACCACGGCTGGGGCAAGTGGGTGCTGCTGGTGGGCGTCCTGATCTGGTTGTCGACGCTGTTCGTCTGGTTCCGCGACGCCATCGGCGAGAGCGAGGGCGGTATGTACTCGCTGCGGGTCGACGTGTCGTACCGCTGGAGCATGAGCTGGTTCATCTTCTCGGAGGTCATGTTCTTCGGTGCCTTCTTCGGTGCCCTGTACTGGGCCCGCGCGTACGCGCTGCCGATGCTGGGCGACATCGACCACCAGCTGCTGTGGCCCGACTTCAAGGCCGTGTGGCCGACCGCGGCGGCCGGCCACACGGCGTCGCCGGCCGGCACGATCGAGCCGTTCACCACGATGGGGCCGTGGCCGATCCCGACGCTGAACACGGCGATCCTGTTGAGCTCGGGCGGCACGATCACGATCGCCCACCACGCACTGCTCGCGAATCAGCGCGCCAAGACGATCTTCTGGATGTGGGTCACGGTCGCGCTGGGCATCACGTTCCTGAGTTTCCAGGCCTACGAATACGTTCACGCATACCACGAGCTGAACCTGAAGCTGACCTCGGGCATCTACGGCTCGACCTTCTTCATGCTGACGGGCTTCCACGGCTTCCATGTGTTCGTCGGCATGCTGATGCTGACGTTCATCACGCTGCGCCTGATGAGCGGCCACTTCACGCCCGAGCGCCACTTCGGCTTCGAGGGTGCCGCCTGGTATTGGCACTTCGTCGACGTCGTCTGGCTTGGCCTGTACTTTCTCGTGTACTGGCTCTAGCAGGCGAGCCGAGCGCGCCGCACGCTGACGCCACCGCGGGTGGCGCTCAGCGCACGACCGGCAGGCCGCCCGGCTGGATCCAGCCGAGACGCCAGGCCAGCAGGATGAACACAAACAGCGCAATCGACAGCACGACGCGCAGTGCCAGCGCGCGTGCCATCCGTTTGTCGCGCGCGTGGTCGTCGTCGCGCCGCCTCAACATCGCCACGCCCGCACTGGCGAGCACGAGCACGATCGCCAGCAGGACCGCCACGATCAGCACCTTCATGAGGGCAGCTTACCCCCCCGCTCGGGGTCGCGCGCCGCGATGAAGGGTCGCCCTGCGCTCTGGCTGGTCTGGCTCGGCGCGGTGGTGGCGATCCTGGCCACCGCGCGGCTCGGCTTCTGGCAGCTCGATCGGGCCGCACAGAAGACCGCCATCGCGCAGAGTTGGCGCGAGCGGGCCAGCGCGCCGCCATTGTCGGGCCCGGAGTTGCCGCGCGATGCGGCCGGGCTCGCCGCCAAGGCGTACCGCCGCGTCACGGTCGAGGGGCGCTGGCTGTCGCGCCAGACGCTGTACCTCGACAACCGCCCCCAGCACGGCGCGGCCGGCTTCGTGGTCGTCACGCCGCTTGAGCTGGCGCCCGGCGACGCCGTGCTGGTGCAGCGCGGCTGGGCGCCGCGCGATCCGTCGGACCGCGCGCGGGTACCCGCGGCGCCGTTGGACGAGGGCGGCGTACGCATCGAGGCGCGCATCGCGCCCTGGCCGTCGCCGCGGTTGGCCCTCTCGTCGGTGCCTGAGTCCGGGCCGATACGGCAAAATCTGGATCCCGCCCAATTGGCGCGCGACGTGGGGATGGCGTTGCGGCCGCTGTCGTTGCTGCAGTTGTCGACGCCCGATCTGCCCGACGCGCTGCAGCGTGAGTGGCCCGAGCCGCCGCAAGACGTGTGGAAGCACCAGGGGTATGCGCTGCAATGGTTTGCCCTCAGCGCGCTGATCGCCGGGCTGGCGCTTTGGTACGGTTGGATTTCACCTCGACGTGGACAAAGAAGCTGAACCGCTGGCGATGACCGTGCACACGTTGCCGCTGGCGGTGGTGGACGAGCGGCAGCGTCGCACCTGGTCGGGCCGCTTGCAAATGGCGCTGATCCTGCTGGTGTGCGCGGCTCCGGTGGTTGCGAGCTACTGGGCGTTCTACGTCGCGCGGCCCAGCGGTGGCGGCGCGGCCTACGGCTCGCTGATCCAGCCAACGGTCGCGATGCCCGATCTGGCAGCCAACGACCTGCAAGGCGCGAGCGTGCCACTGCGGTCGCTCAAGGGGCAATGGCTGCTGATCGTCGTTGGCCCGGCAGCCTGTGACGCGGGCTGTGAGCAGCGGCTTTTCGTGCAGCGCCAGCTGCGCGAAATGCTCGGGCGCGAGCGCGAGCGCATCGACAAGGTCTGGCTGATCACCGATGAGGCGCCGCTGAAACCGCAGCTGCAGCAGGCACTGACGGCGGCACCAGCGGCCATCGTGCTGCGCGTGCGCGCAGACGCCGTGCGGGCATGGCTCAAGCCCGATGCGGGCCGCTCGTTGGAGCAGCATCTGTATCTGGTGGACCCGATGGGCGAATGGATGATGCGCATGCCGGTCGCGCCCGACCCGTCGAAGGTCAAGCACGATCTCGAGCGGCTGTTGCGGGCGGCCGCGTCATGGGACAAGCCGGGGCGTTGAAGCGATGAACACGCCTGCGGTCGACATGGCGCCCGCCCTGGAGCTGCTGGCGATTGCCACGCTGCTGGCGGGCGCTGTGCTGGCGCTGTGGTGGTGGCGGCAACGGCGCGTCGCGCCGCTGTCGCGCCACGTCAAGCTGGCCGTGCTGACCGCCTTCATCACGGCCGACCTGATCGTGTTCGGCGCCTTCACGCGGTTGACCGACTCCGGCCTCGGCTGCCCCGATTGGCCGGGCTGCTATGGCCAAGCGAGCCCGTTGGGCGCGTCGACGGCGATCGACAGCGCCGAGCGAGCGATGCCCACCGGACCGGTCACCGTGACCAAGGCGTGGATCGAGATGATTCATCGCTACTTGGCGATGGCGGTGGGCGCGATGCTGCTGGCCCTCAACATCGTGCTGTGGCGCGCGCGCAGGGCGCTCGAACGGCTGCCGCTGTGGGCCGCTGCGGCGCTGCTGTGGGTGGTCGTGCAGGGCCTTTTCGGCAAGTACACCGTCACGCTGCGGCTGTATCCAGCGGTGGTGACCGCGCACCTGTTCGGCGGCATGGTGCTGCTGGCGCTGCTGGTGGCGCAGATCCAGTCGCTGCGCCGGCCGCCGCCCTTGGCAGCGGCGCGGGCGGCGGCGCTGGTGCTGGCGTTGGTGGCGCTGCAAATCGTGCTGGGCGGCTGGGTCAGCAGCAACTACGCCGTGCTGGCATGTCGCGGCTTTCCGCAGTGCAATGGTCAATGGTGGCCGCCCGCGGACTACGCGCAGGGCTTCACGCTGCTGCGCGAGCTCGGCCGCGCCGGTGGCGACAGCTACGTCGAATTCAGGGCGCTGGTCGCGATTCAGATGGTGCATCGCCTGTTTGCGCTGCTGGTCACGGTCGCCGTGCTCGCACTGTCGATCCGCTTGTGGCGCGGCGCCGCCCGACGTGCAGCGCTGGGCTTGTTGTCGTTGTTGGCGATGCAGATGGCCAGCGGCCTCAGCAATGTGCTGCTCGACTGGCCGCTGATCGCGGCCTTGCTGCACACCGCGACGGCGGCCGCACTGATCGCGCTGCTGACGGCGCTGGCGGCGCGCGGGTCCGGCGTGGCGCGCGCGCAGACGGCGCTGCCGACACCAACGGGCGTGGTGCAGCGTGGCGCGTAGCACGTCGCTTCACACGCTCGAGTCGCGCCGGGTGTCGCGGCTGGCGCAGTACATGGCGCTGACCAAGCCGCGCGTCGTGCAGCTGATCGTCTTCTGCGCGCTGATCGGCATGCTGTTGGCGGTGCCGGGCGTGCCAGACATCGCGCTCGTCGCGGCGGCGACCGTCGGCATCTGGCTGGTGGCCAGCGCGGCAGCGGCGTTCAATTGCTTGGTCGAGCGACAGATTGACCGCAAGATGGCGCGCACCGCGTGGCGGCCGACCGCGCGCGGCGAACTGACCGACGCACAGGCGCTGACGTTCTCGATGGTGCTCGGTGCAGCCGGCTCGGCGCTGCTGTACACCGCCGTCAATCCGCTGACGATGTGGCTGACGCTGGCCACCTTCGTCGGCTACGCGATCGTCTATACGGTGATCCTGAAGCCGCTGACGCCGCAGAACATCGTCATTGGCGGCGCCTCGGGCGCCATGCCGCCCGTGCTCGGCTGGGCCGCGATGCGCAACGACGTCGGGCCCGAGGCGATGCTGTTGTGCCTGATCATCTTCCTGTGGACGCCACCACACTTCTGGGCGCTGGCGCTGTACCGCACCGAGGACTACCGGCGCGCCGGGTTACCGATGCTGCCGGTAACCCACGGATCCGAGTTCACGCGTCTGCACGTGTTGCTGTACACGCTGGTGCTGTTCGCCGCCACCTTGCTGCCCTTCGTGCATGGCATGAGCGGCCGGCTTTATCTGCTGTCCGCGCTGCTGCTGGGCGTTGGCTTCGTTGCCCATGCCTGGCGCTTGTGGTGCCGCTACAGCGATTCGCTGGCGCGGCGAACCTTTCGCTTCTCGATCTGGCACCTGTCGCTGCTGTTCGCGGCGCTGCTGCTGGACCACTATCTGCAACCATGGATCGGGTGACGTGATGGGCGTGCGCTGGCGTGACTGTGTTTTCACACTGCTGCTGTGCGCCGGGATTGCCGGCTGCGGTGACAAGGCCGGCGGCGCGACGGGTGGCAAGGCGTCGTTCCGTTCGGTCGACATCACCGGCGCCGAGTACGCGCGCAAGCTCGACCTGCCGGACGCCGAGGGCAAGCCGCGCAACCTCGGCGAGTTCAAGGGCAAGGTGGTGGTGGTGTTCTTCGGCTACACGCAGTGCCCCGACGTGTGCCCCACCACGATGGCCGAGCTATCGCAGGTCAGGCGCGCGCTTGGCGACGACGGCTCGCGCCTGCAGGGCATCTTCGTCACCGTCGACCCCGAGCGCGACACCGGTGCGGTGCTCAAGGCATACGTCGACAACTTCAACGCCGGCTTCGTCGGCCTACGCGGCAGTGCGGAGCAGACACAGCAGGTGGCGCGCGAGTTCAAGGTCTTCTACGCCAAGGTGCCCGGCAAGACCGAGTCGACCTACACGATCGACCACACCGCTGGCGCCTACATCTTCGACCCGCAGGGGCACATCCGCCTGTTCAGCCGCCACGGCGCCGGCCCGAAGGCGCTTGAGGACGATATTCGCGCCCTGCTGCACGAGGGCTGAGCCACAGCTTCGCGCCCGTGCCGATCTGAGCACCCAGGGTGCGCCCTGGGTCGCGATCAGGCCATCGACTCCAACGTCTTGCGCATCTTCTTCAGCGCAGCGACTTCGATCTGGCGCACACGTTCTGCGCTGACGCCGTATTCCGCCGCCAACTCGTGCAGCGTCATGCCGCCGGAGGCGTCATCGTTCACCGCGAGCCAGCGTTGCTCGACGATGCGACGGCTGCGCGGGTCGAGCGTGTCGAGCGCGCTGCCGATGCCTTGAGCAGCCAGGCGGTCGCGCCGGCGTGCATCGAGCACCTGGGTCGGTTCCCCGCTGTCGTCGGCCAGATAGGCGATCGGAGCGAAGGTTTCCTCGCCGTCGTCGTTCTGGGGCTCCAGCGCGAGCTCGCCACCGGCGAGTCGGGTTTCCATCTCGACCACGTCTTCCGGCTTGACATTGAGTTGCTGGGCGACGCGCTCGACTTCCGCCGGCGTCAATGTGTTGCGATGGGTCTCGCCGTCGGCGGCCTCGCTCTTGAGGCTCTGCTTGAGCGAGCGCAGGTTGAAGAACAGCTTGCGCTGGGCCTTGGTGGTCGCCACCTTGACCAGCCGCCAGTTGCGCAGGATGTATTCGTGGATCTCGGCCTTGATCCAGTGCAGCGCGTAGCTGACCAAGCGCACACCCTGGTCGGGGTCGAAGCGCTTGACGGCCTTCATCAGTCCGACATTGCCTTCCTGGATCAGGTCGCCTTGCGCCAGCCCGTAGCCGAGGTACTGGCGTGACACCGAGACCACCAGCCGGAGGTGCGACAGCACCAGCCGGCCCGCCGCCTGGACGTCTTCATGGTCACGCCACTGGCGCGCTAGAGAAGATTCTTCTTCGGCGCTCAACATCGGCAACCGGTTGGTCGCGGAAATGTAGGCGTCGAGGTTGCCGAGCGACGGCACCATCGACCAGGTGTCGCGCAAGGCTAGGGCAGACGAGACTTGTGTGTTCATCGGGCGGTCAGACCGCGGGCGGGGAGGTTGGTTCCGGCGATGTTAGCACTCAACATGATAGAGTGCTAATCGCGCCGATGCTTTGCATCAATGACGTTGATAGAGTGTATGCGCACGCTTACAGCCGATCGATTTGTACTCAGACGTTGAAGAGGAAGTTCATCACGTCGCCGTCGCGCACCACGTACTCCTTGCCCTCCGAGCGCATCTTGCCGGCTTCCTTGGCGCCCTGCTCGCCGCCTTGGGCGACGTACTCGGCGTAGGCGATGGTCTGTGCCCGGATGAACCCGCGCTCGAAGTCGGTGTGGATCACGCCAGCGGCCTGCGGGGCGGTGTCACCGACGTGGATCGTCCAGGCGCGCACTTCCTTCGGTCCGGCGGTGAAATAAGTCTGCAGGCCGAGCAACTTGAAGGCGGCCCGGATGAGCCGGCTCAGGCCCGGCTCGGTCTGCCCCATCTCGGCCAGAAAAAGCTGACGGTCGGCGTCGTCCATCTCGGCCAATTCGGCCTCGGTCTTGGCGCAGATCGCCACCACCGGCGCGCCCTCGCGGGCGGCAAACTGCTCGAGGCGCTGCAGCATCGGGTTGTCGATAAAGCCGTCCTCGGCGACGTTGGCGACGTACATCCCCGGCTTGGCGGTGATCAGGCACAACGGCCTCAGCACCGACCACTCCTCCTTGCTGAAGGTCAGCGCGCGCACCGGTTTGGCCTCGTTGAGGGCGGCCTGGCAGCGGACCAGGACGTCGACCAGGCGCTGCGCGTCCTTGTCGCCGCCGGCCTTGGCCAGCTTGGTGTTGCGCTGCAGGCCCTTGTCGACGGTGGCCAGATCCGCCAGGCACAGCTCGGTCTGGATGACTTCGATGTCGGCGATCGGGTCGATCTTGCCGGCGACGTGCACCACGTTGCCGTCCTCGAAACAACGAACCACGTTGACGATCGCGTCGGTCTCGCGGATGTGCGACAGGAACTGATTGCCCAGTCCTTCGCCCTTGCTGGCGCCCGCCACGAGTCCTGCGATGTCGACGAACTCGACGATCGCCGGCACCACCCGCTCTGGCTTGACGATGGCGGCCAGCGCTGCGAGCCGTGGGTCGGGGAGTTCGACGATGCCGACGTTGGGCTCGATCGTGCAAAACGGGTAGTTCTCGGCCGCGATGCCCGCCTTGGTCAGGGCGTTGAACAGGGTCGACTTGCCCACGTTGGGCAGGCCCACGATGCCGCACTTCAGGCTCATGGTGCGATGTCAGGCTGGGGAATTGGACGGTGCGAGCGGCCGCTGGGTCTGCTCGCGCGGGGCGCCGATTCTACGGTGCCGCAGTGGTCCGGGCCCTCCGGCGCTGACACGCCCGCTGGTGTCGACGCTACCCGAAGCGGATCGTCGCACGGCCGCTGGCACCCACCTGCAGCCAGCGATCGATACCGTCCTCGACGATGGCGTTCATGCCGAACGTGACCCGGCCATCCATGCGGGCATCGGCGCGGTAGGTCGCCAGCTCCGCGCTCACCGCATGATCGAGCTGCCCGCGCTGCGGATCAACATCGGGAATCGAGCAGCGGGTGCATGGCTTGACCAAGCGCAGCACCACCGGGCCTTCCGCGGTGTCGAACGTGATGCGATCGATCCAGTCTTCCTCGTGCGCCGCGATGCCGTCGAGCACCAGATTCGGCCGGAAACGGTCGGACTCGACGGTCGCCGCGCCGCGCATCGCAAGCCGCCGGTTGAGTTCGGTCAGCGCAGCCTGCGACACGACGAGCAGCGCGAACGCGTCGGCGAATGCAGTCAGCGCGTTGATGCTGCCAGTCCAACGGGGGTCGGAGACGCGTTGCACGTCGGGGTCGAAGCGGGCCAGCCGCACGCGGCGACCGAGAAAATCGCTGAACCACTGCGCCGCCAGGTCGCCCATGTCGCCGGCGCGCAGGCGGTCGTCCCAGACCGCCACCGTGGCTTCGCGCTCGATCGCATCGAGCGCGACGTGCAGCGCCAGCATGCCCGGCGCCCGTAGCACGAGATCGCTCGCACGCAGCGATGGCCGCACCAGCGCGAGCCGGGGCTCCTCGCGTTGCGACACGAACTCACCGCTTTCGTCGACCACCATCCACTGTCGGTCCCATTCGAGCCCCGTTTCGGTGACCAGCGCCCGATCTTGGCCGATGCGGGCGCACGACTTCACGGGGTGGACGTACAAGCCGGCGATCGCGACGGTTTGCTCACTCATGGCGGAGGGCATTCTGCCTTGGCAGGACCGGCGGCACGCTCTCCCTACAATGACGCATGCATCCGGTGGACATCGGCATCCACGGCCGCGGCGCCGTCGCGACGACCCTGGCGCTCGCGCTGGGACAGCGCGGCTTGCGGGTCTGGCTGAGCGCGGCTGCCGCGGCAGACCCATCGCGCGCCGACGTCCGGGCCTACGCCCTGAACGCCGCCTCGCGGCGCCTGTTGCAGCGCCTGAAGGTCTGGGACGCCTTGCCCGCCGACGCGGTCACACCCGTTTACGACATGCACGTGCGCGGCGATGCCAGCGCGGGGCGGCTGAAGTTCTCATCGTGGGCGCAGTGCGTCGATGCGCTGGCCTGGATCGTCGACGCAGCCGAGCTCGACAGCGCGCTGAATGCCGCGCTGCAGTTCGCTGCCCACGTGCAGCGGGACAGCGAGCCGCCAGGCGCCGCGTTGACCGTGTATGCCGAAGGCAAGGACTCGGCGTCACGTGCCGCGATGGGCGTGCGGTTCGACCGCCACAGCTACGAGCAGACGGCGATCGCGGCGCGCCTGACCGCCGAACACCCGCACGACGGCGTGGCGCACCAGTGGTTTCGCTCGCCCGACGTGCTGGCGCTGCTCCCGCTGGACCGGCCGCGCGCCGGGTGTTCGTTTGCGCTCGTGTGGTCGCTGCCACGCGAGCGCGCCGACTCACTGATGCGGGCGGACGCACGCGCCTTCGAGGCCGAACTGCAGGGCGCCTGCGCCGATATGCCGTCGGGGCTGCAGCTGGCCAGCGAACGCAGCGCTTGGCCGCTGGCGATCGCCGCCGCCGACCCGGTGTGCGGCGCCGGCTGGGTGCTGGTAGGCGACGCGGCGCACGTGGTGCACCCACTGGCCGGCCAAGGGCTGAATTTGGGATTCGGCGATGTCCAGGCGCTGGCCGACACGCTGGAGCGGCGCGAGCCGTGGCGCTGCCTCGGTGACGAACGGTTGCTGCGCCGCTACGCTCGCTCACGCGCGTGGCCGGTGCGATCGATGTCTTGGCTGACCGATGCACTTGTGCACGGATTCGCGTCGCAACACGCCGCGGTGCGGGAACTTCGCAACCGCGGCATGGGTCTGGTCGATCGTGCCGTCCCGGCCAAGCGCTGGCTGGTCGGACAGGCGATCGACGGGTAAACAAGGATTGGGGCTTTAGCATGTGGGTACGCAAGCTGGTTGCCATGGCGGTTGTCGCAGGGACTGCCGGGGCGTGGGCTGACGAGGCCGCCATTCGCAAGAACCTGGCCGAGCGGCTGCCCAACTTCCCGCCGATCGACGAGATCACCAAGACGCCGATGCCCGGCATCTACGAGTTGCGCATCGGCACCGACGTGGTCTACACCGACGAGCAGGGCCAGTACGTCCTGGAGGGCAACCTGATCGACACCAAGTCGCGCACCAACCTGACCGAAGCGCGCATCGCCAAGCTGACGCAGATCGATTTCGCGACCCTGCCGCTGAAGGACGCGATCCTCATCAAGCAGGGCAGCGGCACTCGCAAACTGGTGGTGTTCGGCGACCCCAATTGCGGCTACTGCAAGAAACTTGAGCGTGACCTGCTGACGCTGAAGGACGTGTCGATCTACACCTTTCTCTTTCCGATCCTCGGCCCGGACTCGAACGTCAAGGCACGCGACATCTGGTGTGCGCGCGAACCGGCCAAGGTGTGGCGCAGCTGGATGGTCGACGGCGCCACGCCGCCGAAGGCCATGGGCACGTGCGACACCAGCGCGCTGGATCGCAACCTGGCGCTCGGCAGGCGCAGTCGGGTCAACGGCACGCCGGCCGTGGTGTTCGAGGACGGCAGCCGGGCGCCCGGCGCGATCCCGGCCGATCAGCTCGAAAGCCGGATGGTCGCCGCCGCCAAGCGACCCTGAGACCGCGCCGGCGCGCGGCAACGTCGGCAGTAGCGCCGCGGGGGCCGCGCGACAATGCGCGCACATGCCTCGCTATCGCATCGAGCCGGCCGATCGCCACAGCCACCACTTTCACGTCACGCTGACGGTCGAACGGCCGGCCGCCGAACAGGGCTTGAGCCTTCCGGTGTGGATACCGGGCAGCTACCTGGTGCGCGAGTTCGCGCGTCACCTGTCGAACCTGCATGCGCAGCAGGGGTCGCGCGCGGTGCCGCTGCGTCAGCTCGACAAGGCGCGCTGGATCGCGCAGTGCCAGGGCCATGCGGCGTTGAAAGTCACCTACCGCGTCTACGCATTCGACACCTCGGTGCGCGCGGCGTACCTCGATGCGGAGCGTGGCTTCTTCAACGGAACCAGCTTGTGCCTGCGCGTCGAGGGCCGCGAGTCGCAAGTGCATCGGGTCGAGATTGCTCGCCTGCCGAGCAGGTGGCAGATCGCCACCGCGATGGCACCGGTGCGTGGCACGCCGCGCACCTTCGAAGCGGCTGACTACGACGAATTGGTCGACCATCCGTTCGAACTGGGGCGTTTCTGGCGAGGGCGGTTCGAGGCCGGTGGCGCCACGCACGAGTTCGTCGTCTCGGGCGCCTATCCGGGGTTCGACAGCGAGCGGCTGTTGGCCGACACGCAGCGGATCTGCGAGGCGCAGATCGCGCTGTGGCACGGCCGCGGCCGACGAGCCCCGTTCGGTCACTACCTGTTCGCGCTCAACACCGTCGAGGACGGGCGCGGCGGTCTCGAGCACCGTGCCAGCACCGCGCTGCTGGCCCCGCGGCGCAGCCTGCCGCGGCCGGACATGGGCGCTGCGCACGAGGCGTACGTCGACCTGCTCGGGCTGATCAGCCACGAGTACTTCCACGCCTGGAACGTGAAGCGCCTCAAGCCGGTGGAGTTTGCGCGGCTGGACTACTCGCGCGAGAACTACACCGAGCTGCTGTGGTTCTTTGAGGGCTTTACGTCCTACTACGACGACTTGATGGTGCTGCGCGCCGGGCTGGTCGACACGCCCGGCTACCTCGCGCTGCTGGCCAAGACGATCAACGGCGTGCGCGCGACGCCCGGCCGGCAGGTGCAGAGCCTGGCGAAGGCAAGCTTCGACGCCTGGATCAAGTTCTACCGACCCGACGAGAACACCCCCAACAACACCGTCAGCTACTACGCCAAGGGTGCGCTGGTCGCGCTGGCGCTCGACCTCAGCCTGCGCCAGGCGGGTGGCTCGCTCGATGCGCTGATGCGCGATCTTTGGCGCACCAACCGCGGCGGGCCGATCGGCGAGAAGCAGATCGTGCAGGCCGTCGAGGCGGCTGCCAACCGCGCGCTGGCGCGCGATCTGCTGCAGTGGGTGCATGGCATCACCGAGTTGCCGCTCCAGCGGCTGCTGGAAGCGACCGCCGTGGCCGTGCAAGGCGAGGC
Source organism: Burkholderiaceae bacterium (assembly GCA_035764445.1). Lineage (GTDB taxonomy): Bacteria > Pseudomonadota > Gammaproteobacteria > Burkholderiales > Burkholderiaceae_C > JAEUPI01. Next base: position 5,076 of record DASTZF010000194.1, on the reverse strand, counting down.
GACGCCGCTGGCGGCGGGCCTCGGCCTGCGGCTGAGCGAGGGTCCGGTCAGTGGGGTGCAAGTGAAGTCGGTGGCAGCTGGCAGCGCGGCGGCGCGCGCCGGCGTGAGCGCGGGCGACGAGCTGCTCGCGATCGACGGCTGGCGACTGCGCCGGCTCGACGAGGCGCTGCAATGGACCGCGCGCGATCGACCATTCGACCTGCTGCTGGTGCGCGAGCGGCGGCTGCACACGGTGCGTGTCGAGCCCGACGTGCGCTCGACACTGCGTCAGCAATGGCGATTGACGCTCGATGACAGCGCTCCGCGGCCGGCGGTGACAAGGCGACGTGCGTGGCTCGGGCGCTGACCCCTGCGGCGCACTCGCCGCTGCGACGCCCGCTCGGCGTGGCGGTGCTGATCGGGGTGACGATCGCCCACCTGTGGCTGACTGACGAGCTGTTGGAAGACCGCCTGGGCTTCGGCGCCCAGCGCGATGCGATGCGGCGCATCGAGGTGTCGTACGTGCGCGAGCTCGCGGTGGCACCGCCGCCGGTGCCGGCGGCGGTGCCGCCGAAGCCGAGGCCGCGGCCCCGTCGCGCTGCGGTGGCCAAGGCGCCGGCTTCGGCGCCGGCCAGCTCGGTGCTGGATGGCGCCATCATCGTCAAGGTCGAGCCATTGCCGCCGCCGCCGGTCGCGGCCCCATCGCCCCTGGCTGAACAGCCGGTGCCGCCGCAGGCAGCGGCATCGCAGCCGGAGGTCGCGTCATCGTCGATCGCCGCCTCGGCACCGAGTGGCGGGGCCCTGGCCGCTGCGACCCCGTCGCCGCCCGCCAGTGCGGCTGCGGCCTTCGATTGGCCGCCGTCGACTCGCCTGAGCTACGTGATGACCGGCAACTACCGCGGCGAGGTGCAGGGCTCGGCCACTGTCGAATGGATCCGGGTGGGGCTGCGCTATCAAGTGCACATGGAGGCGATCGTCGGCGCCAGCTTCGCCCCGGTCCTGGTGCGGCGCGCCAGCAGCGAGGGCGAGCTCGGCGACAACGGCCTGACACCGCGGCGCTTCGAAGGTGAGCAGCGCGTGGCTTTCAAGAGCCGGCGCTGGGCGATGAGCTTCGACCCCGAGCGGGTGCGCCTGCCCGAGGGTCGCGAAGCGCCGTCCTTGCCGGGCGTGCAGGACGAAGCGAGCCTGTTCGTGCAGCTGACTTGGCTGTTCACCACCCAGCCGCAGATGCTGCAGGCAGGTCGTCACATCGAGGTGCCGCTGGCGCTGCCGCGGCGCGTCGAAGTCTGGCAATACGATGTCATCGGGCAGGAGACCCTGCAGATGCCATTTGGCGAAGTCAGCACGATGCACGTGAAGCCGCGCCGGCTCGCCAAGTCAAGCACCGAGCTGACGGCGCAGATGTGGTTCGCGCCCGGCCTCCAATACCTGCCGGTGCGCATCCTGGTGCAGCAGGATGCCGACACCTTCATCGACCTGCAGTTGCAGCGCGCACCGCAGCAGGCTGCCGAGCGCTGAGCACCCGCTGTGTTGCAATGACGGCTCGCGACCAGACACGGGAACAATCATGAGCGAGCCGTTGATTCTGACTTCCATCCACGGCGAGGGCGCGCGGCGGATCGGCCTGGCCAGGCTCAACCGGCCCAAGCAGCTCAATGCCCTGAGCGACGCGCTGATGGACGAGCTCGGCGCGGCGCTGCTGGCATTCGACGCCGACCACGGCATCGGTTGCATCGTGATCACTGGCAGCGAGAAGGCGTTTGCCGCCGGGGCAGACATCGCGGCGATGGCCCAGTACAGCTACATGGACGTGCACCGCAACGAGTACATCACGCGCAACTGGGAGACGGTGCGCCGCGTGCGCAAGCCGGTGATCGCCGCGGTGGCCGGCTTTGCGCTGGGCGGTGGTTGCGAGCTGGCGATGATGTGCGACTTCATCATCGCCGCCGACAGCGCGCGCTTCGGTCAGCCAGAGATCAAGATCGGCATCATTCCCGGTGCCGGCGGCACGCAGCGGTTGCCGCGCGCGGTCGGCAAGAGCAAGGCGATGGACATGATCCTCACCGCGCGCATGATGGACGCCGCCGAGGCCGAGCGGGCAGGCCTGGTGTCGCGCGTGGTGGCTGCCGACAAGCTGCTCGACGAGGCGTTCGGAGCTGCGGCGGCGATCTGCGCGATGAGTGGGCCGAGCGTGGCGATGGCCAAGGAGTGTGTCAACCGTGCGTTCGAGGCGCCGCTGTCCGACGGCGTGATGTTCGAGCGCCGGCTCTTCCACTCGTTGTTCGCCACCGACGACCAGAAGGAAGGCATGGACGCTTTCCTCAACAAGCGCAGCCCGAACTTCCGCCACGGCTGACGGAGATGGTGTCTCCGGCATCGGCCTACCGATGCCACTCCACGAGAGGGTGCGCGGCCGCTTGGGAGCGCTCCGGCGCTGGCCGCGCGTCGCGCTAACCTTCCTTGCGCAACGCGGGAAACAGCACCACGTCGCGGATGCTGGCGCTGTCGGTCAGCAGCATCACCAGCCGATCGATGCCGATGCCGCAGCCACCGGCCGGCGGCATGCCGTACTCGAGCGCGCGGATGAAGTCGGCGTCGTAGTACATCGCCTCTTCGTCGCCGGCCTCCTTGTTGGTGGCCTGCGACTGGAAGCGCGCCGCCTGATCCTCGGCGTCGTTGAGCTCTGAGAAGCCGTTGGCGATCTCGCGGCCGGTGATGTAGAGCTCGAAGCGCTCGGTGCGCGCGGGGTCGGCATCGGCGGCGCGCGCCAGCGGGCTCACCTCGACCGGATGGTCGACGATGAAGGTGGGCTCCCACAGGTGCTGCTCGACCAGCTCCTCGAACACGGCGAACTGCAGCTGCGCGAGGTTCCAGTGCGCGGGTGGTTCGTCGCCGTGCTTCTTCAGCTCAGCGCGCAATGCGAGCGCGTTGTCGAGGTGCGTGGTGCCGATCGCCGGCACGTGGCGCGCCACCGCGTCGCGGATCGACAGCCGCGCGAACGGTGCCTCCAGGTTCACGGGTCTGGCCTGGTAGCTCAGCTGCGCGCTGCCCGCAGCCTGGCGCGCCGCATGGCGAATCACCTGCTCGGTGTAGGCCATCACGTCCTGGTAGTTCCAATAGGCGGCGTAGAACTCCATCATCGTGAACTCGGGGTTGTGGCGCACCGAGATGCCTTCGTTGCGGAAGTTGCGGTTGATCTCGAACACGCGTTCGAAGCCGCCCACCAGCAGCCGCTTGAGGTACAGCTCGGGCGCGATGCGCAGGAACATCTGCTGGTCGAGCGCGTTGTGGTGGGTGACGAACGGCTTGGCGTTCGCGCCGCCGGGGATCGGATGAAGCATCGGCGTCTCGACCTCGAGAAAGCCGTGCTCGACCATGAAATTGCGGATCGACGCCACGCACTTGCTGCGGGCGACGAAGCGGGCGCGCGCCTGCTCGTCGGTGATCAGGTCGGCATAGCGCTGGCGGTACTTCAGTTCCTGGTCGGCCACGCCGTGGAATTTGTCGGGTAGCGGCCGCAGGTTCTTGGTGAGTAGTCGGATCGACGTGGCGTTGACGGTCAGCTCGCCGGTCTTGGTGCGCATCAGCGTGCCCTCACAGCCGACGATGTCGCCGAGGTCCCAGTGCTTGAAGCCTGCGTAGGCCTCGTCACCCACCAAGTCGGTCGCGATGCGCAGCTGGATGCGGCCGCCGGTGGGGCCGAACGAACCGTCCTGCAGGGTGGCAAAGCTGGCCTTGCCCATCACCCGCTTGAGCATCATGCGGCCGGCCACCGAGACCATCACCGCCTGCGGCTGCAGCTCCTCGTTCGGCACGCCGGCGTAGCGCTGCTGCAGGTCGGCGGCGTGGTGACGCGGCTTGAAGTCGTTCGGGAACGCGGGACCGCGAGACCGCAGCTGCTTGAGCTTGTGGCGGCGTTCCTCGATCAGCGGGTTGTCTTCGACGACAGGGCCGTCGGTGGGGGGCTTCGTGCGGTCGCTCATCGGCAGATTGTCGTTGGCCCGATGTTAACGAGTCGGCCGTCGACGGCCGGCCGCGGGTCGGTGGAAGAGCCATTCGGACGAACGATGGGAGAATGGCCAGCGACCCCGTCCCGCTCGCAGGCGGCGAGCACCGAAGCAGACCTCCGATGAAGCGAATTCTGGTCACCGGCGGCGCCGGGTTTCTCGGCTCCCACCTCTGCGAGCGGCTGCTCGAGCGCGGCCACGACGTGCTGTGCGTCGACAACTTCTACACCGGCAGCAAGGCCAACATCGCGCACCTGCACGGCAACCCGCATTTCGAGTTGCTGCGACACGACGTGACGGTGCCGCTGTACATCGAGGTCGACGAGATCTACAACCTCGCGTGCCCGGCGTCGCCGGTGCACTACCAGCACGACCCGGTGCAGACCACGAAGACCAGTGTGCACGGCGCGATCAACATGCTGGGGTTGGCCAAGCGGCTGCGCGCGCGCATCCTGCAAGCGTCGACCAGCGAGGTCTACGGCGATCCCGAGGTCCACCCGCAAACAGAGTCGTACTGGGGGCGCGTCAATCCGATCGGCGTGCGCAGCTGCTACGACGAGGGCAAGCGCTGCGCCGAGACGCTGTTCTTCGACTACTGGCGACAGCACAAACTGCCGATCAAGGTGGTGCGCATCTTCAACACCTACGGCCCGCGCATGCACCCGAGCGACGGCCGCGTGGTCTCCAACTTCATCGTGCAGGCGCTGCGCGGCGAGGACCTCACGATCTACGGCGACGGTGCGCAAACGCGCAGCTTCTGCTACGTCGACGATTTGATCGATGCGCTGCAGCGCATGATGTCGACCGCCGATGCAGTCACCGGGCCGGTGAACGTCGGCAACCCCGGTGAGTTCTCGATGCTCGAGCTGGCCGAGAGCGTGATCAAGCTGTCGGGAACGAAGAGCCGGCTCGTGTTCCGGCCGTTGCCCGCCGACGATCCGCGGCAACGTCGGCCCGACATCACCCTGGCGCGCGAGATTCTGAACGGATGGCAGCCCACCGTGACGCTCGAAGAGGGTCTGCGGCGCACGATCGCCTACTTCAGGACGCGGTTGGCCGCCTAGCGCCCGGCGGCGGTAGCTCACCGCCG
>DASTZF010000193.1:0-15798 GCA_035764445.1 Burkholderiaceae bacterium | reverse complement strand
TTGGTCCGACGTGCCGACTCCGGCGAAGCGGCCGTTCTTCACCGCGACGGCTTGAGCGATCGAGAACGTCTTGTCGACGGTGATGATGTTGCCGTTGACGTACACGGTGTCTGCACCGGGTGCCGACAGAGAGCCGCACGCGACCAGCGCGCCGAGCGCGGCCAGCGAGATCAGCGCCTTCAGCGGCGTCCGGCGCGTCGCACCGTGATGGCTCTTCAGCAATCTCGACAGGCTGGCCATCTCTGCAGTTCCTCCGAGGGGTGCATCGTTCGTCGCAAGCGCTGGCCTTCAGTCGGGAATCAACAACTCGCCCTTGCCCAACATTGCCACGTCGCCGGCATGGCGCCGCAATCGTCGTTGTGCGAGCGTGGCGAACGGGCCGCCGAATTGCGCGAGGTCGCGCGCGAGCAACTGCCAGAACACGTCGGCGTTCGAGTGCAGCGGCACGAAGGTCGGTGCCACCACCGGCGCTGGCCCGGCGAACACGATGCTGCCGCGGCGCATGCCCCAGCCGGGATGAATGCCACAGCGCCCAGCCAGTGCGATCGTGCCGGCCACCATGCGCGAGGCCATCAAGTCCCCGACGTTTCCGAACACCACCACGGTGCCGCGTCGCATGCGATCGGCCAGGCGCGCTGCGGCGTTGCCGCGCACGACCAGAGTCCCGCCGCGCATGCCGTCCATCTCACCGGGTAGCGCGGCGCCGGCGAGGTCGCCGACGTCGCCGTGCACCTCGAGCCAGCCGCCGCGCATCGCGCAGGCGGCCAGGTCTGCGGCGTTGCCCTCGATCGTGATGTGGCCGCCCGCCAGCGCCGCGCCGGCATAGTCGCCCACCGACCCGCGTACACGCAACTCGCCCTCGCTCATGCCCCAACCCACGTGGTCAAAGCGCGACAGGTCGCCTTCGATCACGAGCTGTGCAGTCGACGAGCCATCGAAGCGATCGATGTCGAACAGCTCCGCCAGCAGCACCGCGTCGCGCCCCTGGCGCAGCGAGACGCGCTCGACCTCGGCGGGCGTCAAGCCGGACAGCGACGACGGCTGCAGCGCACGCGCATCGACGCGCAGCCGCGGCTGTGCACGCAGAACGAGGCGCCAGCCGCTCATGGGCTGGCGCCTGCCAACGGACGCAGATGAAAGTGAAACGGCCCCAGCTTGCCGCCATAGTTGCCCGCCGAGATGCGCCGCACGCCGCCGGCTGCACCAAGCGCCACCACGGCGGCGATGCCGGCGCGCATCGCCTGCGCGACGGCGCTTTCGGTGAGACCGTCGATCACGATCTCGAGCACGCAGCGCACGGCGTCGTCGAGTTCGCTGCGCGCCGTGAGGTGCGTCAACGATGGGCAGAACGCGTCGTTGGTCGACGCCACCAGCGAAGGGTACTTGCTGCCCACCTTCGAGCCCGAGCGCACGACGCCACCGGGAAACGGCATGATCACACCGGGCACGCGACGCATCGCCGCCACCGCCGCTTCGGCCGCTTCCAGCGCGGCGTCGGTGCCGGTGCACAGCAGCAACAAATTGCCGCCACCGACGCCCTTGATCACCGGCGTGGTCTCCTGGACCACGAACTCGCCGTCCATCACCGGCACGCGCCAATAGCGGATGCCACCGATGACCTTCGAGGCCTGCCAGCCGTCACCGAAGAAGCGCAGATTCTTGCCGAGCGCCACCGCGTCGCCGTCGTCGAGCCCGGCGTAGGCGGCGGTGGTGGGGCAGGTGAGCACGCATTGGCCGACGCGCCGCTCGATCTGCTTGGTCAGCTCCTTGCCCGAGGTGGCAAACAGCAGCAGCGCGACGCCGGGCCTGGCGTCGGGTGTTTCGTGCGGCTCGAGCACGCGTTCGATGCCGGCTTCGCAGCCGCAGGCGATCACCGAGGTCGCGAAGCCCGTGGCTGCAACGCCGGCATGCAGAGCCCAGCGCTCGTTGTGCGCGGTGACCACGATGCGCGTGGCCTTCATCGCAAAGGCCTCGGCGAAGGTGTCGTCGATCGCGACGTTGTTGATCTGCATCACGCACTCTGAACGGTGAAGCTCCAAGGCAGCAAGCGACCGCCGTTGCAGCAGGCGCACAGCTCGTCGTCGCCGATTGCGCTGGCGCGCAGGTGGCCGCGCATGTAGGCCCCATCCTGATCGTCGAGTGTCTTGGCGATTGCCGTATCGAACTGTGGCCGCGCAAAGTGGATGCCGCCTGCCGGCGCAGCGACCACCCGGCCGTCGCGTGCCACCGCGACCCCGTCTTTCAGCACCCACGCGGGTCGGCCGAACTGGCTTTCGGCGTCGCCCTGTTCACGGTACACCGCGACGTCGGCCGCTGCACCAACGCCCAGATGACCCCGATCGATGAGCCCCAGCAGCCGCGCCGGCGCGGCGCGCGTGAGGATCGCGATCTCGTGGAGCGTCAGCTCGCGCCGGATGTCGCGCAGCGCCGATTGCGCCGCCACCTCGGGGTGCAGCCTGGCGAGCTGCTCGTCGCGGAAGGGCTTGTCCATCAACAGCCTGATCAAGTGCGGATAGCTGGTGAACGGCGCGCCGTTGGGGTGGTCGGTGGTCAGCACGACCCGCCACGGGTCGCGCACCAGCAGGAAAATCTCCAGGCCGATGGCCCATTGCAGCGCATTGACGTAACTCTGCTCGCGGTAGCGGAACGGCACCACGCCGCAGCCGGCATCGCACTCGATGTCGGCGCCGATCCATTTGCGCGGGCTACCGAGGTCGGCGTTGGCGTGCTGTCGCATCGTGTCGCCCGATGCGGTGACGGTCTGGCCGAACATGATCTGGCCAACGTCGATCGAGACATTGGGATTGGCGTTCACGGCCTCGGCCAGTTGCAGTGCCGCGGACGAGAACTTCTTCGGCCCTTCGTTGCCGTAGCAGTGGAACTGCACGTGCGTCAGGTGGCCGCGCAGCCCGTCGAGCGCGCCGATCGTGGCCAGCGTCGATTCGATGTTGCCGGCCACGCCCAGATTGCTGGCGTGGATGTGCAACGGATGCGCCAGGCCCGACTCGTGCACCGCGCGTGCCAGCGCGCCGACGATGCGCCGCGGCGTGAGCCGCCAGTGCACGTGCGGTTCGTCGACGTCGAGCTTGCGCTGGTTGAACTTGAAGGCCGAGATGCCGCCGGGGTTGACGACCTTCACGCCGAGCGCCTTGGTGGAGTGCACCATCAGGCCCACGTAGTCGCGCAACTGCTCGGGCGGCGCGCCAGCTGCCAGCAGCCGCAGGAAGGCCTCTTCGTTGCCCAGCATCACGTACGCGCCATGGTCGACGATCGGCACGTCGCCCATCTCCAGGTGCGCGTGGCGCGCGTTGCTGGCCAGCATCGCCGGCTCGAACACCGCCGTGTAGCCCATCTCGGCGTAGCGGTAGCCAGTGGCCAGCGTGCCCGGGGCGCAGCCGCCGCACGATGGCAGCTCGACTGAACTGCCCGACAGGGCGATCGGTTCGCAGCCGCTGCGGCGAAGCTCGGGCATCAGCATGCGCGCCAGATTGACCTTGCCACCGCCGATGTGGCTGTGCAGATCGATGCCGCCGGCCATCACGATGCAACCGCGCGCATCGATCTGCTCGCTCACCGCCGCGCGCGGATCCGCGGTCACGATGCGGCCGTCGTGCACGAAGACGTCGCGCACCTGGCCATCGACGCCGTTGGCAGGGTCGAACACCTTGCCGCCGTGGATGCGCATCATGGCGCGCGCGCCAACCGGTGCGTGATGCCGTCGATCACCTGCGCCACGCCGCTCAACGCGTCGTCGCGCACGGCGAACACGGGTACGACCACCGGGCCATCGGTGCGGAACAGGTGCCCCGCCGCGTTGAGCCCCGGCGTCGCCACTGGAATGAACACGCAGTCGTCGCTGCGCACCCTGGCCGCCATGGCCGGCGGGCCGAGCACGACGAGCGGCCGCTCGGTGGCCGGTGGCAGGCGCTGCGGATCGAAACTCGAGATCCACACCAGGCCGTCGACCGCGCCTTGCGCCAGCAGGCGCGCCGCATCGAAGCGATGTGGCTCGTGCTGCAGGCCCTCGCTCGCGAAGCGTGTGCGCAGCGGCAGCCCACTGAGCCAGGCCAAAGTCTGGTTCACGCTGTGGCCGCCATCGCTGCCACCCAGGCCGATGGTGGCGGCGCGCGTGCTGCGGTTGAGCGTGCCGACGAGTCGATTGAGCGCTTCGACGACCAGTGCGCCTTGCGCCGGCAAGGTGGCGGCCTCCCACACCAGCGCCGAATAGCGTGAGTCCCGCAAGCGATCGGCAAGCTGCCGCAGCGAGGCGTCGGCCTCGCGCAGCCATTGCCGCGCCGCCAGCGCGTTGAGTTGCTGCAGGTCGGCCAGCGGGTCGCCGCTGCCGGGCACGACATCGACGGCGAGACTCGGAGGAAGATCGACGGGCGCAGCGCTGCCCAGGAAGACCAGCCGCTGGCAGGGGCTGCCCGGCTCGCCGATGCCGATGCGGCGAAAGAACAGCGGAAAGCGAGCCACCGCGGGCGTGCCGACGCACACCACCAGCTCGGCCCGGCTGCGCACCTCGGCCAGCGTGGCGATGTATTGGCCGCGGTCCTGCAAGGCGCGTAGGCCGTGCATCAAACTGGCACCGTCGGCGTGATCGCAAATCGCACCGATGCGCGCGGCCAGCCGGAACACCGCGCGTGCGCCGGCGATGTCGGTCGCCAGGCCGGCCAACAGCGGTTGGCACCAGGCGGCGACTCGATTCGCGGCCGCATCCAGCGCCGCGTCGAGGGTCGCACTGCGGCCGTCGATCAGCGCCGACGCTGCGGCAGGCGTGGCGGCGAGCCGGGACACAGAGGCTGCCGAGCGCGGACACGGGTTGGCAGACGAAGCGGCTGCGTCAGCGTGCGCGATCGCCAGGTCATCGCACAGCAACGCGCAGAACGGGCAGGTCCAGGCCGAGCGAGCGGATCGGGCGGCTACCGCCGACGGTGAGGCGGGTTCACTCATCGGCGAGGCCTCGCCGCAAGGCGCATGCCACGGCCGTGACTCGACCCGTTCACTCGATGCCCGCCTGCGGCAGGTGCTCCGCTGGCTCAGGGTGCGCTCGCCGCGGCCCCATGCGCTGCAGCCGCGTCGCGCTAGATCCGCGGGTCGAGTTGGCCATCGTGCAACGCACTGGCTACCAGCCAGGCGCTGGCCCCGGCGGCGCCGGCCTCGACCAGATCGGCGGCCGATCGCACGCCACCCGCACCGACCCACACGCGGTCGGGTGCCTGGCCAAGCAGGCGCCGCAGCATCTGCAGATCGGGTCCCGACCCGGCGCCCACGCGATCGAGCGTCATCACGATCACGGTGCGCGGCCACAGATCGGGTCGCTGCCAGCTGCCGCTGGGATCGATCGCGGTCGCGCGCTTGCTGTCCAGCGACAGCACCGCCGTCGCGTCGCGCGCCAAGTCGGCCAGCGCCGCGGTGCTGTGCAGCGATTCGCTGCCGAACACCGCCCGCACACGGGCGTCGGCCGCACCGAAGCGCCGGCACAACGCCTGCGCCTGCTGCGCGTCGGCGAAGCCCGCATCGAGCCACAAGGTGAGGTGCGGCAATTGCTCGAGCAGGCGTTGCAGCGTGGCGATGTGCGCGTCGCGGCCCTGAATCGCGTCGAGGTCTGCCACGTAAAGCGCCGCGTCGTGCTGCGGCGTCGCGCAGCGGTCGAGCAGCGCGCGGGCGATGGTGAGCGGTTCGCTGCCTGCCGCCAGTGTGGATACGATCGGCCGGTAAGCCGCACGATCGCCGCGCACCGCGCGCACCACCCGGCCGTCGAGCAGATCGAGTACCGGAATCACCTGAACAGGATGCGCTGACAGCATGGCCGTAGGTTTGGCGACGAAGCGTTCGATGCGGCACGCACTGTACTCATGTCGGCTGGCCGTCGCCGGCTGCGGTCGGCCATGACCGCGCGCGGCGTTGCGGGTTGCGTGATCGGCTGGGACGTCGGCGGTGCCCACGTCAAGGCTTGCCTCCTGGTCGACGGCCTGGCCTGCGATGCCGCACAGTGGCCTTGCCGCCTGTGGCAAGGGCAGGACCAGCTCGATCTCGCACTGCATGCAGCACAGGCGCGTTGGCCCGAGGCGTTTGCGACGGCCCGCCGTCACGCCGTGACGATGACCGGCGAAATGGTCGATCTGTTCGCCAACCGGCGTGACGGTGTGCTGCGCCTGGTGGAGCAGCTTGCCACGCGGCTGGGCCCCGCGTTGCGCTTGTACGCGACGGGTCCGCCTGGCGGAACGTGGGTCGCTGCGGCCGCGGCTGCACAGCACTGGCAGGCCATCGCATCGGCCAATTGGCTTGCCAGCGCCTCATGGGCCGCATCGCGCGTGCGCGACGGCGTGCTGGTCGACATCGGCAGCACCACCACCGACCTGGTGGCGCTGCGCGACGGCGGCGTGGCCAGCCGCGCGTTCGGTGATGCGCAGCGGCTGGCCAGCGGCGAACTGCTCTACCTCGGTGTGGTGCGCACGCCACTTTGTGCGCTGGCACGACAAGTGCCTTTCGATGGCGGCGAGGTCAACGTGATGAACGAATTCTTCGCTACCAGCGCCGATGTCTATCGGCTGACCGCCGAACTCGACCCGGCGCACGACCAGCAGCCGAGCGCCGACAACGGGCCCAAGACCTTGCAGGCCACTCGGCAGCGTTTGGCACGCCTTATCGGGCGTGACGCCGACGATGCCGACGAGTCGCAGTGGCTCGCGCTGGCGAGCTTCTGGCGCGGGCAGCAGATCGACCAGACGGCCGCTCAGCTGGCGCGGGTGATCGATGCTCACCGGGTTCCGCCGCAGGCGGCGCTGGTGGCCACCGGATGCGGCGCGTTCCTGGTGGCCGACCTCGCGCGGCGCTGCGGCCGGCCGCTGCGGCGTTTCACCGACGACACCGTGCCGTTGGCGAGCGCCGCGCCGGCCGCGTTGCGCGGCTGGCTGTCGGTGTGCGCGCCGGCGGCCGCGGTGGCGCTGCTAGCGCACGACGACGCCTGAGTCGACCACCATGTGGATCGTCAAACTGGGCGGCAGCCTGACCCGCGATCGCTCGCTGCTCGAATGGCTGCGCATGCTGGCGGAGTTCGGCGGCGGACGCGTCGCCGTGGTGGCCGGTGGCGGCGGCTTTGCCGACGCAGTGCGCAAGGCGCAGCGCGCGTGGCAATTCGATGACCTGGCGGCGCACAACATGGCGATCCTGGCGATGGCGCAGACCGCGCTAATGCTGCACGCGATGGAGCCACGGCTGGTGCCGGCCACCGACGACGCCGAGATCCGTCATGCCTTGCATGTCGGCAGCCCGGCGCTTTGGATGCCCTACACGGTGCTGCGCGACGCGCCCGACCTGCTGACCAGCTGGGACGTGACCAGCGACAGTCTGTCGCTGTGGCTGGCGCGCCGGCTCAACGCCGAGCGGCTGGTGGTCGTCAAGTCGTGCACGGTCAACCCGCAGCATTCGTTGGTTGCGCTGTCCAGCGCCGGCGTGCTCGACGGACGCTTTGCGCAGTGGGCCGTCGATGCGCCGTTCCCGATCGAGGTGGTGCAGCGCAACCAGCGCGAGCAGGTGCGCAACGCGCTGGTGGGCACGGCGATGCCGGCACCGCCGATCGCTTGATTCAGTCGTACTTGACGTACTTGAAGCGCGGGTCGTCGGGCGTTCCCTCGAGCGCTGCGCCAGCACCCGGCCGCCACAACACCACTTCTTCGATCTTGTGCGCGAGCTCGAAGTCCTTCTCGGTGATGCCTTTGGCGGCATGGTTCATCAGCTTGACGGTCACGAACGCATACGACACGGTCAAGTCCGGGTGGTGCCAGGCCGCTTCGGCCAGATGGCCGACGGTGTTGACCACCATCAGCGTGCTCTTCCACCCGGTGGTCTTGATCTTGCGGCGGATCCAACCGTCTTCGAGGTACCACTGCGGAAGCTCCTGCTTCAGCCGCGCCTCGACCTCTTCGTTCGAGTAGGTTTCGTCCGCTGTCTTCTTGCGCCATTGGGTCATCGGACCCTCCGTTCGGTTGCTGCCACGTCGGGTGGCATCGACTGCTCAGGTCAGGGCACTGCCCGCTGCCACCGCCGACTCGCCGCGCAAGGCGGCCTTCAAGGCGCGCACCCGCTGCGCATCGAGCGCACCGTCGCGCCGCTGCGCGCACACCGCGCTGCGAAAGCCGGCGAAGTCGGGCGCCAACGCCAGCAACTGCGGGACATCGTCGACGCGCAGTGCCCCGGCCAGGCCGCTCAACGTGGCACGTCGGCGCGTCGCGGCCAGGAACGCGCGCAGCGACGTCGGCGCCAGCCGTTGCAGCAGGCTACCCGCGCGCTTGTCGACTGTGTCGAGCATCAGCGCAGGATACGCGCCGCTGCGCAACGCGCGCTCGACGAGCGCCATGTCGACGCCATGGTCTGCGATCAGCACCGGTACCACCGGCGCGCCGCTGCCGGCCAGTGCATCCAGCAGGGCCGACGCGCGGGCGCCGGGCTCGACGCCGACCTTGACGTAATCGACCCCACAGGCCGCCACCGCGCCCACGCGCATCAGCACCTCGGCGATCGGCGTGGCGTCGGCGTCGCCGATCGTGGCGCTGATGGCGCCATCGGGGCGGCGTTCCCGCAGCGCCGTGGTGATCGTACCGATGTGCTCGATGGGCAGCCCACCGAGCGCACCGGCAGCCGGGTCCTTGAGATCGATGAAGTCCGCGCCCGCCGCCGCGGCCGCCAGCGCCTCGCCGAGGTCCTTGGCGCTCACCAGCAGGCGCATCACGTGGTGCCTCTCACGGTTTGCCGATGGCTCGCGATCGCCTGCTGCAGCCAGTCCCAGGCCTCGAGCTCCACCGGGCCTGCGGTCTTGTCGATCGCGATCTGCAGGTAGCGCATCTCGGTGTCGATCTTCTCGATCGGTAGCAGGTGCAGCCGGCTCACCAGCACGGCGCCTTCGACCACCGCGGCCTGCGCCCGGTTGAAGCCGATGAACGGTGCGTGCTGGGCCTCGTGCAGTCGCTTGAGGCGCAGCACCGGGCGTTGCTCGTGGTCGCGCAGCTCGATCAGCGCCAGCGCCACATGGCCGAGCGCGCACGCCAGCCTCACGCCGGCGGCCTCAGCGACCGGCACGGTGGGCCAGTGGCGCCGACCGGTCACGCAGCCGGCAAATACACGCACGTCGGTCACGAAGTTGAGCACCGCATGTCCGGTCGACTCGATGTTGCGCAGCGTGGTCGACGGTTTGAACGGCATCAGCACCACGTCGCCCGCATCGCCGTCGGCGTAGCGCACGCCCATCGGCGCCACGTGCGCCTCGCGCGTCGGCGAGCAGGTGGTGATCACGGCTTCGTAGATCAGCTCGGCCATCGGATCGTCAATCAGCGTCGTCTGTCGGAGCACGCTCGGCGGGTGCTGTGGCCGCGCGATGGCTCAGCGTGGTGCCGGGTGCCGCTTGCTCCAGCAGATTCGCGGCGGCCGCGTCCGCCGCGCAGCCCCAGTCGAGCGGCTGATCCTGCACGTAACGCTTGCCCAGTTGCCACGCGATCTGCGCGCGTGCAAGTTCCACGCCCATGTAAAACGCATGGGCGGCGTCGCCTTCCAGGCCCAGTTGCGGCCACAACGCGAACGGATCTTCGGCGAGGCGCAGCCCGTCGCGGTTGTAGACGTGAAGCCCCTGCGCCGACACCTGCACGCGGAAGCTGGGATCGCGCACCTGGCTGGCCACGGCCGCGATCTCCTGCGGCGTGTCGGGAAAGGGATGCTTGGCGTGCACCGTGAGCAAGGCGTCGGACAAGCCTTTGGGCAGCATCTTCAGTGTGGCCGCGGCGTGCATGATGCGCCGTGCCCAATCGGCCTCGCGCACTGCGCGGCGCGCGTGTGAGCTCACCTGAGTGGTGAGGATCGCGCGGGCGCGAAGCTCGGCAGCGATGCCCAGCATCACGGCGTTGATGCCGCTGGTGTCGGCATCGGTCAGTTCGGTCAGGTTGCCGACCCCCATCATGATCGGTGCGCTTGCAAAGCGCTCGCGAAGTCGCTTGTAGCGCTGCAACGATGCCAGCAGCCCGAACGGGATGGGGTCGAGGATCGAGTCGGCCAGGAAGGCACGCCCCTTCGCCGTCATCGCCTCGATGGCGGCCCACAGCGAGGTCTCGTCCTGCGGCGTGCGCCCGATCAACACCGGCGTGGCCGCCGCCTGATCGGCGATCCAGAGATTGTCGAGCGACAGGCTGAGCAGGTAGTCGGCGCCCGCCCGCCCGCCGCGCAACAGCTCGTCGTCGTTCTGCGAATCGACGCTGACCGCGAGGCCTTCGCTCTTGAGCGCGCGCACGGCCTCGGCGAGCAATGCGAACGGGGTTTCGGGCAAACAACCGAGGTCGATCACGTCGGCGCCCTCGGCCACCAGGTGCTTGGCGCGCGCGACGATCTCGTCGAGCTGCAGCCGGGGTGCGTCGACGATCTCGGCGAAGATCGTCACCTCGTAATCGTCCAGCGAGACGTTGCGCGCGGCGCGGTTGAAGTGCCGCGGCAGGTCCTTCAGCTCTTCCGGTCCGCGTTCAACGGGAATGCCGTAGCGCGCGGTCAGCGCGTCGAGGTCACCGCGGCAGCGGCCGGGCACGAGGATGCGGTCGGCCGCCACCGGCGCCTCGACGCGGCGGGCGATCATGTCGGCGGTCATCAACGCGGCCACCTGCAGGCCGATCTCGCGCACCTCGTAACTGAACGGCGGCGCATCGCCGGCGTCGGCCACCAGCTGTTCGAGCACGCGCCGCAACGCCGGCTCGGCGAGGCGGCCGGTCAGGAAGACGATGTGTTCCATGCCAGCGCCAACTCGTTCAGGCGCGCGGCCAGCGCGGCCTCGAGCTCGTCGGGCGAGCGCAGCACCACGCAATGTTCGATCTCGCGCAGCCGCTCGACGTTGTCCAGTTCGAGGCGCCGTGGCCGCAGCGTGACCCAGTCGTGCGGCGCTTTGGTCACCACCAGTGGCTCGGTGTCGCAGGCGAACACCAGACTCGGGATGCCCAGCTTGCCGGCCTGCGCGAACATGTTGGTGGGCAACGTGTCGCTGATGCCCAAGGCGCATTTGACCACCGTGTTGCTGGTGGCCGGGGCGATCACCAGCGTGTGATAGTGCTCCGCGTACAGCGTGCCCACCGGCACCGCGCTCGCGGTGCGATCGCGGAACACGCGATAGCGCGCTTTCAGCGTATCGATCGGATGGCCGTACATCGGCAGCACTTCTTCGGCTGCCGCTGACAGGTACAGATCGACGTCGGGCAGTCGCGCCGCGATCGCCAAGGCTTCTTCGAGGTAGTGACCCGACCCGGTGATGGCCCAGGCGAAACGTCGACCCGCAACGGCGGTCATCGTGGGTTCAGCAGTGCAGGCTCAGCTGCCCTGCGTCACCGGAATGCGCAGTTTGTGCATCCTGCGGTACAGAGTGTTGCGACTGACCTGCAGATCTTTGGCGACATGACTGACGTTCCAGCGCTGCTTCTCCAGCAGGTCGAGCAGTGTCTGGCGCTCCTGCATCTGCTCGGACGACAAGGCAGGCCCGTCGGCTGCTGGCACAGCGGCCGCAGGCTCGCGCGTGGCCGGCGGCGATGCGCTGCGCAACGACGGCAACTGCTCGAGCGTCACGACACCGCTGTTGGCCAGCGCCACCGCCGTGCGCAGCACGTGCCGCAGCTGGCGCACGTTGCCCGGCCACGGATGTTGCATCAACAGGTCCCAGGCGGCTGGATCGATCGGCAGCTCACCGCCGTCCTCCTCGGCGAGCACGGCACGGATCAGGTCTGCGCGATCGAGCCGATCGCGCAGTGCCGGCACGGCCATCTCGATGCCGGCCAGCCGGTAGTACAGATCCTCGCGGAATTCGCCGTCGGACACCAACCGCGCCAGCTGGCGGTGCGTGGCGCTGATCAATTGGAACTCGACGCTTTGTGGCTCATCGGTGCCCAGCGGCGTCACGGTGCGCTCATCAAGCACACGCAGCAGGCGCGCCTGCAGGCCGAGCGGCATGTCGCCGATTTCGTCGAGGAACAATGTGCCGCCGTTCGCCTGAGCGATCTTGCCCAGGCGGCCGCGCCGCTCGGCACCGGTGAAGGCGCCGGCGCGGTAGCCGAACAACTCCGCTTCGATCAGGCTCTCGGGCAGGCTCGCACAGTTGATCGCCACGAAGGGCCCGCGCGCGCGTGGGCTGCCCTCGTGAACGGCGCGCGCAAAGATCTCCTTGCCGGCGCCGGTTTCACCGTGCAGCAACAGCGGCGTGCCGTGCGCGATCACCCGACACGCGGTCTCCAGCAGGTTGCGCAGCTGGGGGTCGACGAAGATCGGCGCGGCGACCTGGCTGACCGCGCTGGCCGCTGCGGGTGGGTCCGACGCAACGGCGCGCGGCGAGCGCCCGACCGCATCGCGCAGCCGCGCGCTGGCGGCTTCGTCGTGCGCCGGCAATCGCGCCACCGCGAAGAAGCGGTGCGCCGCGTTGGCGCGATAGGTGACCACCGGGTGGTATGACGCGCGCTGGCTGCGCTCGAGAATCCCATCGAGCGTGGTCTGGAAGATCTGGTCGAGCCGGCGCTCGCGGATTTCGCGCACCGAGTCCACGCCCAGCTGGAACAACGCGCTGTGGTTGGCCGCCAGCACGCGGCTGTCGCCGTCGACGATCAGCTTGCCTTCGTGCAGCGTGTAGACGAACTCGGGGCGGCTGTGAAAGTGAATCGGGTGAGCATGCGGATAGCGGACGTCGATGAGACGGTTTTCGATCATCCGAGCCGTCATCCCCAGCAGCACCAGCAGATGCTGCTGCGACATGGTCGACCGGCTGCTCACGTCGAGCACGGCGGTGATGTTGCCCAGCGGATCGTGCACCGGCACTGCCGAGCAGGTGAGCGAGGTGTAGTCGGCAAAGAAGTGCTCATCCAGGCGCACGGCCACCGGGCTGGCGGCCACCAGGCAGGTGCCCATGCCGTTGGTGCCGGCTTCGGCTTCGCTCCACACCGCGCCCACGCGCAGCCCCAACGGCAACACGCCGCGCTCGAACTCGGGCGAGGTCACCATGTGCAGGATCACGCCGTCGGTGTCGGTCAGCACCACGGCCGACTCCGGTTCCCCGAGTTGCTGGAACAGCGTGGTCATCTCGTAGCGCGCGCAGTCGATCACGTCGGCCACGCGGTCGTGATGCGCAGCCAACTCCGCATGGCTGAGCACGGGCGGGCGGCGCGGCTTGGTGGGATCGAGCCGGTACTCGTTCAGGCAGCGCGCCCAGGAATGCGCAACCAACTCGCGGGTGACGTCGCGCGCACCTTGATTGACGGCGCTCAGGATGCGCCGCGCGTGTTGCGCCGCGTCGTGAACAATCGCGCCCATGCCACGTCTCCTGTGGGATTTCGCCGGCGCGTCATCGCATCTCGGCCTGGGGTCGGAGCCGTCGATTGTGGCGCCGTCGTGAACCTGAAGCCAGCGTAATGGCTTGCTTGCGGGTTTACCATGGCCTTGCCGATCGCCCGGTGGTCCGCAATTTGCTCGCTGGTCCCATTTGATTCAATGATCTTCGATCGAGGGATTGAATGAGTGCGATCCGTCAGCCGCTGGCCGGCACCGTGAGCGACCTGTCGCGCGAACCGGCGGTGGCCGGCGCGGCGCTGGATCAGATCTTCATCGAGGGCCTGACCGCCCACACGGTGATCGGCATCTACGACAACGAGTTGCGCGTGCCCCAGCCCGTGGTGCTGGACCTGAGCGCCGGCGTCCCTCGGTCGCTGGCCTGCGACACCGATCGCATCGCTGACACGCTCGACTACGCGCAACTGCGTGAGCGCATCCTGCGACTGATGGCCGAGCATCGTGTTCAGTTGCTCGAGGCCTTGGCCGAACAGATCGCCAACGTCGTCTTGTACGAGTTTCGGGCGCTGTGGGTTCGCGTGCGTCTGGCCAAGCCGCGCAAGTTCGACGACGTGCAGGCGGTGGGCGTCCTGATAGAGCGCCATCGCACGCCGCCGGCCGACGCCGCGCAGCGCGGCGCCGCCGTGCTGCATGTCATCGGCGCAGGCATGGTGCCGGAGGACCGCTGACATGGTGAGCGCCGCGCCTGCAACGTGCAGTGGCGGCCGACGCGCCGACGTTCGTCATGCATCGCGACGCTGATCCCCGCCCATTGCTCGACACGGCCGTTGCCAGCGCGCCGTCGGGCTGGCGCGTGCACGCGCCGGGTCGGCTGCACCTGGGTTTTCTCGATCCGGCGGGCTCGCTGGGCCGGCGCTTCGGCAGCTTGGGCCTGACGGTCGAAGCCTTCGAGACGGTCGTCGAGTTGAGCCTCGCGCGTCGCGACGAAGCCAGCGTGGCCGAACCTGATTCGCACGCGCAGCTGTACGCCGCATTGCGGCATTTGGCCGCACTGCGCCAAGCCAGTGGCCGCCACGCACCGTTGCGACTGCACCTGACGCGTCTGTTGCCCCCACACGCCGGCCTCGGTTCGGGCACGCAGCTCGCTCTGGCGGTCGGCCATGCGTTTTGCCGGCTGCACGCGCTGCCCTACGGCAGTGCTGAACTGGCGAAGATCACTGGCCGTGGGCTGCGCTCGGGCATCGGCATCGCGGGCTTCGACCGCGGGGGCTTGCTGCTCGATGGCGGGCCGGGCGCCAACGGCAAGCTGGCGCCGCTGCTCTCGCGACTGACGCTGCCGCCGTACTGGCGCGTGCTGCTGGTGCTCGATCCGCGCCTGCAGGGCCTGAACGGCGACGAAGAGAAGCGCGCGCTGCGCGAGCTGGCGCCGCTGCCGCGTGCCGCCGCTGCCGAGATCTGCCACCAGGTGTTGATGCGCGTGCTGTCGGGCGCGGCGTGCGGCGATTTCGAGTCGTTCGCCGCCGGCGTCACCCGCATGCAGGCGATCCTGGGTGCGCACTTCGCCCCGGCGCAGGGAGGCCGCGCATTCGCCAGCGTCGCGGTCGAGCGCTTGATCGGAGCGTTAGGCAACGATGCGGCGATCGGGCAGAGCTCGTGGGGCCCGACCGGCTTTGCTGTGTTCTCGTCATCGGGCGCAGCCGAGGCGGCGCTGGCCACATTACGCCGCAACCAGGCGGTCGATCCGGCGCTGCGCGTGTGCATCGTGCGTGCGCGCGACGAAGGCGCCCGGTTCGTTGCGCTGTCGCGGCAGGCACAGGACCCGGTTGCCACGATTTGAGGCATGCACGATGGAACGCCCGTACGTCCTGCACATGTTCACCCCGGGTGCCCAGATCAGCCCGTTCGACGTCAACATGGCCGCCGATGCGGGGTATCAGGTGATCACCCCGTACCACGGCGTCGGCCTCGAAGCGGTCGCGGGCCTGACGCAGGACGCGATCTTCTCGCGCGGCCCCAAGGGTGCCGCGCGCACCGGCATCTTCATCGGTGGACGCGACGTGGTGCTGGCGGCCGACATGCTCGAACGGGCCCGCAAGGCCATGGTGCCGCCGTTCGTGGTGTCGGTGTTCGCCGATCCGAGCGGCGCCTACACCACCGCGGCCGCCTTGGTAGCCTGCACGGAGTCGGCCCTGCAGCGCGACGGCGGTACTGGCTTGGGCGGGCAGCGGGTGCTGCTGCTCGGTGGCACCGGCACCGTGGGCCGCATTGCCGGGGTGCTGTGTGCGCAGCTCGGTGCGGCCGCCGTGCTGGCGGGCCGCCGCGAAGCCGCGGTGGCGCAGGTCGCGCAAGAGACCGCGCAGCGGTTCGGTGTCGCGCTCACCGCGGCAGCGGTCTCGGACGGCGAGCGCCTGCATGCCGAGCTGGCGCAGGCCGATGTGGTGATGGGGGTGGCCGCGGCCGGGGTGCAGGTGATGGGCGCCGCCGACCGTACGCACGCGGTCAAGC
>DASTZF010000192.1:0-11447 GCA_035764445.1 Burkholderiaceae bacterium | reverse complement strand
GACCGAATGCAACTCGATGTCCAGGCGTTGCCGAGCGTCCCCTCAAGCGGGGGCCGACCCCACCGTTGCGCTGGTTCGAAGCCCCACCACGCTGCGATGCGGACGGGTAGAGTGCGGTCATGTCCGATCCGGTTGCATTGGCCATCATCGACGAGTCGCTCGCGCTGCGCACTTCACACCCGCACGCGTCGGCGGCCGACGTGCTCGACCTCGTGATGCAGGGGCGGCAGTACCGCCTGGTCGACTTCGGCGAGCACATGCTGCCGCCCGCGCCGTTCGCGCTGCTGGTGGCCGAGGCGATGGGCGACCACATGTCGGCCGCCGAGTGGCAGGCCTTCACTGGCCCCAAGGCCGACGCCAGCCTGCGCGCAACCTTGCAACTGCAGTACGCACTCAACGTGTGGCCGAAGTTCCTCGAGCGCTACTGCATCTCGTAGCGCCGATCGGCGCGGCTCAGTCGTTGACGTCGCCGCTGACGTGGCGCGCCGCGTCCAGCGGCACCGGCACGCCGTGCGCGTCAAGCGTGGCGCACAGTTTGAACGGCGTGGCGGTCTCCGGTGTGATCTTGCCTTGCAGCGCCGCATCGTCGCTGGCCTTCAGCGCCGCCAATCCGTGGTCGAGCAGCGCCTGCACGGCCTCGGGCCGTCGAATCGCGCCCACGTAGAGATCCTTCCAGTTCATGCGCGCCTCGCCACGTTGCTGGCGTCAGCGTAAGCTCGCTGCCGGCCGCGGCAAAGAGGGTGAATGTGCAAAAAGACCACTCATCCATGGGGGTCCTGCAGGGACGGCGAACGGGCATCCACCTGGGTAAGTGTTGTCCATGCCGTGAGCCCTAACGCGGCTTTACATAGACCATGCGCCGTCGCGCCTGGCCTTTGCTGCCGGTGCGCCGTGCGATGATCGCGCCGCCGCCCCTCGCCGCGGCCGCCGCGGTGGTCGACATTGCATCGCTGCGGCGTCACCGACGTCGAACCCATGTGCACGCGCTACATCAGCCCCGATGCTGCAGCCATCGAACGCCACTGGCACATCGGGCGCGACGACGCCTGGCGCGGCGACGACCTGTTCCCGCGCTCGCTGGGCCCCTTCATCCGCGTCGCACGCGACATCAGCGAGCCCGAGCGCGAGCTGGTGATCGGCCAGTGGGGGCTGGTGCCGTGGTTCGCGAAGACGGCCAGGCTGGCCTTCGCCACCGCCAATGCGCGTTTCGAGGAGGTGACGCGCAAGCCGTCGTTCAAGGAGGCGTGGCGCCGCGGGCGTCGTTGCGTGATCCCGGCGCTGTCGTTCGACGAGCCCAACTGGGAGAGCGGCCGCAACGTCTGGTGGCGCTTTCGCCGCGCCGATGGGGCGCCGTGGGGCCTGGCCGGGCTGTGGAACAGCTGGACCGACGAGGCCACAGGCCGCGAGCTCGAGAGCTACACGATGTTGACCGTCAACGCCGACGAGCATCCGCTGATGCGGCGCATGCACAAGCCCGACCCGAGATTGCCGCCTGAGCGCCAGGACAAGCGCAGCGTGGTGGCGATCGAACTCGAGGACGTCGACCGTTGGTTGCATGCGCGGACCCGCGACGCCGCACAACTCGTCAGGGCGCCCGCGCTCGAGTTGTTTGATGCGGCGCTGCTGTCCACGGAATCGAGCGCGGCGCAGGGCGCTCGTGATCACGGGCACATTACGATCGCTGTCGGTGCTCTGCGCACCTCAGACCAGGAGGACCTGTTCCGATGAATCCCGACCAGCTGCGTTCGCTGCAGGCTCCGCTGAAGGAACAGTACCGTGATCGGCCCTCCGCGGCGCGCATCACGCTGCATGCCGAAGGCCGGCTCGGCGACGGCGTGACCTGCAGCGTGACGACGGGGCAGGCGCTGGTGCGCGCGGGGCTGCACCCAGCCACCGGCGGCGACGGACTGTCGGCGTGCTCGGGCGACATGCTGCTGCAGGCGCTGGTGGCGTGCGCCGGCGTAACGCTCAACGCGGTGGCCACGGCACTCGGCATCACGCTGCGCGACGCCGCGGTGCGTGCCGAGGGCGACCTCGACTTTCGCGGCACGCTCGGTGTCGCCAAGGAGGCACCGGTGGGGTTCGAGGCGATCCGGCTGCAGTTCGAGCTCGACACCGATGCGTCCCATGAGCAGCTGGCCACGCTGTTGCGCCTGACCGAGCGCTACTGCGTGGTCTACCAGACACTGGCCCGCGGCCCGGCGCTGACGGTGCAGCACACGCTGGCAGCGCACTGATCGCGCCGCGGGGGTTTGCCCACCCTGGAGTGTGTGGGCGCATGCGTCGCGTAGCGGTGTGCGCGCTACCATTGCGCATCCGTGAGCCGATCTTCGTGACTCCTCATCTGCTCAGCCGCTGCGTGTTGGCCGCCTTGCTGACATCGGCGGCCGGTTGCGCCACCCGTTCGTTCGATATCACCGCACAGCCAACCGATCCCGCACGCTATTCGAGCTGGGACTGCGAGCGGCTGTACGACGAGTCCGACCGCGTGCAGCTCAGAGCCGCCGATGTCGCGTATTCGGTCGACGAGCGTGCGGGCAGCAACGTGATCGCGCTCAGCCTCGGTGTCACCGTGTTCTGGCCGGCGCTGCTGGCGATGCGTCCCGACGGCATCGAGGCGCAGGAGCTCGCGACGCTGAAAGGCAGCTTCGAGGCGCTGCAGGTCGCCGCGCAACGCCAGTCATGCCCGCCGCCACCCGAGGCGATGGCCGCCGCCCGCGCCGCGACGTTGCCGCTGCGCGCCGGCGAGCGCTTCGTCTACGAAGAGCGCGCGGGCCGCCGTGCGCCGGCCAAGGAGCTCGGCATGCGCGTGGTGGCGCTCAAGCGCGACCACATCGAGTTCGCGCCCGACCTGGGCGGTCACGCGTTGCCCGGACCGTGGTCGCAGGATCTGGTCGGCAACACGCGTGCCGACAGCCGCGCGCCGTTGGTGTCGTGGCGCCGGCTGCTCAAGCCCGATCTGCAGCTGGGCCAGGTGCTGGTCGGCGAGCTGTATTCGGCCGACCCCACGGCCGTGGCGCCGGCGCGCGTGCGCGGGCAGGTGGTCGCGCAGGGCGTGCAGCAGATCGTCGGGCGCTCGTTCGATGTCGCCGTGATCGAGCTGTTCGGCGACGCGCCGACCACCGACGGCGGCTTCGCGCGCCTCAACGGCGTGATGGCGGTCGATCGCACGAGCGGCCTGCTGCTGCGGCTCGAGCTGTCGTGCTCGAACCCCGACTTCGCGATGCGCAGGCAGCTCACGCGCGTCGAAGCCGCTGCCGGTTGACGCGCGCGGCGCTTCGCACGCCGCAGGCCGCCTTTACGCTGCTTTACCCCCCGCCCATCGCGGGGCAATGTGCGGCCGCGAGCATGATGCCCATCGTTGAGACCTCTGTGAGGACATCATGCAAGCCAAGACCCTCGTTCCGACCTCGATGCACGGCGCGCGAATGCTGTTCGCCACGCTGCTGCTGGCGCTGACCGGCGCCGTCGCTTCGCTGGCGCACGCGCAAGCGGCCACGCCGCCGACATCGCCAGCTCCTGCCTTCGGGCACCACGAGTTCGGCGGCGGGCGCATGCTCGAGCGCATGCTCGACAGCGTGAACGCCAGTGCCGACCAGCGCAGCCGCATCCACGACATCATGAAGTCGGCGATGACCGACCTGCGTGCGCAGCGCGAGGCGTCGCGCGGCTTGCGCGAGCAGGCGCTGAACCTGTTCGCACAACCGACCGTCGATGCCCGCGCGGTGGAATCGGTGCGCCAGCAGATGCTGCAACAGCACGACCAGTCGAGCCGCCGCTGGATGCAGGCCATGCTCGACGCCAGCGCGGTTCTCAGCCCCGACCAGCGGGCTCAGCTGGCCGAGCGCATGAAGCAGCGCAGCGAGATGATGCAGCAGCGTCAGCGCCGCACGCAGGAGCAACCCAAGGGTTAAGCTCGCTCGCATCGCCTGCCGCTGCGCCGCGCACGGGTCCACCCTGCGCGGCGCGCGGCGTCCACCAGAGCCCCATCGCCATGACCGCGCGCCTGCTGCTGATCGACGACGACGCTCGCCTGACCACGATGGTGGTCGACTACCTGCAAGCCAACGGCTTTGAGGTGACCGCCGCCGGCACGCTGGCCGCCGGCCGCGAACGGCTGCGCCTAGGCACCTTCGACGCGCTGCTGCTCGATCTGATGCTGCCCGACGGCGACGGCCTCGACTTCACGCGCGAACTGCGCGCCGATGCGCGCACGCGCCGCCTGCCGCTGCTGATGCTCACCGCGCGCGGCGAGCCGCCCGATCGCATCGTCGGCCTCGAGATCGGCGCCGACGACTACCTGCCCAAGCCGTTCGAGCCGCGCGAGCTGCTGGCGCGCGTGAAGGCGCTGTTGCGGCGTAGTGCGGCGCCGCTGGGCGACGACGACGTGATGCGGTTCGGTCGCCTGGAGATCGACCTCGGCGCGCGCCAGGCACGCCTGGACGGCAAGCCGTGCGACCTGACCAGCCACCAGTTCGACCTGCTGGTGGTGCTGGCACAGGGCGCCGGGCGCGTCCTCTCGCGCGACCAGATCATGGACGGCCTGAAGGGCCATCCGCTCGAGGCGTTCGACCGCAGCATCGACGTGCACGTGTCGCGCATCCGTGCGGCGATCGAGGACGACCCCAAGACACCCAAGCGCCTGCTCACCGTGCGCGGCGTCGGCTACGTGTTCGCACGCAAGCAGGACGCCGAGGCCTGATGCACGGCGTCGCGTTGCTGCCCTGGCGGGCGCGCACCGGTGCGCCGATGCGAGCCCGCATCGCAGCAGCGCTGCTCCCGTTCGACGGGTACCAGCCGTGAGCTCGCTGTATCTGCGCATCTGGCTCACGGTGGTGAGCGTGCTGGGTGCGTTCGCGCTGGTGTCGGGCTGGTTCGTGCAGCGCCATCTGGAGAGCGAGCGCGAGCGCATCGAGAGCGCCGCCACCGAGCGGCTGGGTGCCTGGGCCGAGCTGGTGCAGCGCTCGCTGCCGGCGGCCGACGCTGCACCCGACCAGCAGGCCGCGGCGCTGCGCGAGTGGTCGCAGCGCCTGCGCATGCCGATGGCGCTCGACGATGCTGCCGGCCAGCGCATCGGCGCGGCCGATGTCTACCTGCGCCGTGAAGCGGACACCGGCCGCCGCGGGGCGGCGGTGAAACTCGACGACGGTCGCACGCTGTGGGTCATGCGGCCCGGCTTGGGGCGCGGTTTCGGCGGCCCGCGGTTCGGCGCGGGGGACGGCGATCGCCCCGGCGGCTCGCCCGGGGAGGCAGGTCGGCCGCGCGACGGCCGCTGGCCCGCGCTGCTGATGCCGCCGCAGCTGCCACCGGGGGTCGGCTTGCTCACGCTGCTGGCGCTGCTGTTCGTTGCGGTGGCCGCGGGCGCCTACCCAGTGGTGCGCGGCCTGACGCGGCGGCTGGAGGCGCTGCAGGCCGGCGTCGAGCGCTTCGGCGCCGGGTCGCTCGGCCAGCGCGTCGACGAGGCCGGGCGCGACGAGGTGGCCGCGCTCGCGCACAGCTTCAACCTTGCCGCCGAGCGCATCGAGACGCTGTTGCGCTCGCACCAGAGCCTACTGGCCAACGCGAGCCACGAACTGCGCTCGCCGCTGGCGCGTCTGAAGATGGCGGTGGCGATGCTGCCGCACGCCGACAGCGCTCACCGTGACACCTTGCGGGGGGAAGCCGAGGCCAACATCGCCGAGCTCGACGCGCTGGTCGAAGAGGTGCTGCTGGCCAGCCGCCTCGACGCCGGGGCTTGGTCGCTCAAGCGCGAGAACGTCGAGCTGCTCGGCCTGGCCGCCGAGGAGGCTGCCCGCGTCGATGCGCAGGCGAGTGGCGTGCCGTGCATGGTCACGGCCGATGAACGGCTGCTGCGCCGCGCGTTGCGCAACCTGCTGGAGAACGCGCGGCGTTACGGCGCCGGCGAGATCGAAACGATGATCGCGCGCACCGGCGCGCACGCCACGATCCGCGTCTGCGATCGCGGTCCCGGCGTGCCGGAGGCGTATCGCGAGCGCATCTTCGAGGCGTTCTTTCGACTGCCCGGCCATGCCGAGCGCGAGGGCGGGGCGGGGCTGGGGCTGAGCCTGGTCAAGCAGATCGCGGAGCGCCACGGCGGCAGCGCCCACTGCGAAGCTCGTGACGGCGGCGGCAGCTGCTTCGTGATCACGCTGCCGGCCTGACCACCGTGTCGGCCTCGGGCAACCCGCGCGTGCGCTGGCGCTGCATCCACAGCAGGACCGCCGTCAGCATGAGGCCCGCACACCAGAGCCCGGCGGTCGACGCCATCCAGAAGCCGGTGGCGCCGCGCCATGCGGGCGGCGTGACGTTGGAGACGTCGAACGCCAGCAGGTAGCCGCCGCCCAGCCCCAGGCCCCACATCGCGAGCGCGAACACGACCAGCGAGATCACCGTGATGCGCCACGCGCGCAGCACGAGTTGGGCGAACGTCTGCAGCGCGTCGCCGAGGTGAAACAGCGCGACCCAGCTGAGCAGCGACAGCGCGGTGGCGGCGACCGCGGCGTCGCGCGTGTACAGGCCGACGATCGGCGCGCGCAGCAGGAACACCAATGCGCCGAGCAGGGCGGCCATCGCCATCGTCACCTGCAGGCCGTGCAGACCCAGTCGCCGCGCCGTGCGCAGGCGCCCGGCGCCGATGCTCTGCGCCACCAGGGTCGAGGTGGCGTTGGACAGCGCCAGCGGCATCATGAACACCACCGATACCAGGTTGGCGGCGATCTGATGCCCGGCCACCGTCGTCGCGCCCAGGCGCGCGATGAAGATCGCCATGAACGCGAAGCCGGTCACTTCGATCAGGATCGTGAGGCCCATTGGCACACCGAGCCGCAGCAGCGCCCGCAGCGACGCGCGGTGCGGGCGGTCCAGCCCGTGGCCGCGCAGCGCGAAGCGATCGTAGAAATGATCGCGGCGCAGCACCTGCAGCGCGGCCAGTGCCTGCGCCCACATGGCGATCAAGGTCGACAGGCCGCAGCCGGTGACACCGAGCGCGGGCACGCCGAGCGCGGGCACGCCCGAGATCAATGCCGCCGACAGCGGCACCTTCAGCACCAGGCCGCCCAACTGCAACACCATCACCGCCTTCGGCCGCGACACCGCGGTGTTGAAGCCGCGGTACACGGTGAACAGCAGCGACGCCGGCAGCGACGCCGCCAGGGTGAGCAGGTAGCCGCGGATCTTGTCGGCCATCTCCGGCGTGGCGTGCGCCAGCGCCAGGAACGGCGCCGGAAACGCCAACAGCGAGCTGCCGAGCACCGACAGCCCGATTGCCAGCCAGATGCCCTGATGGAACTGGTGGCCGACCTCCTCGAAGCGCTTGGCGCCGTAGAGCTGACCGACGATCGGCCCGATCGCCAGCACCACGCCCATCAGGCCGATGAACACCGTGACGTAGGTGGCCGCGCCGACGGCGAACGCCGCCAAGTCGGCCGACGCGTGGCGGCCGACGAGGACGGTGTCGACGGTCGCGAAGCCGAGCACCGCCAGCTGACCGACCAGCACCGGCCATGCCAGCCCGGCGATGTGACGCGCGTCGTCGCGCCAGATGTGCGCCTGCGTCGCGCCCGTCTGCACGATGGCCACCGTGTCCCCGTGCGGCGACGGGGAGCTCACTGCGGCCGGCCCGTCATGGCTGTGCGCGCGCGGGCGGCAGCGTCTGCGGATGATCGACGCCGGTGGCGCTGCGCGCTCGCTCGGCGTAGCGGTTGAAGCGCCAGGCGGTCGCCTGCATGGTGATGCGGTGCCACACCGCGCGCTTTTCGGCCGGCGTCATCAGCGGCCAGTTCTGCACTTCGCCTTCGGTGCGACCGCAGCCCTTGCACACCGCGTCACCCTGCGCGGTGGAGCAGATCGCGATGCACGGCGCGTCGGGCGTGTGCACGTACCAGGCGAGCCATGCGTCGCGTGCCGCGGCGGGCAGCGACGCCTCGTCGGCCTCGTGCTCGCGGTAGTACACCAGCAGCGCGTAGACCTCGGCCAGCGCGCGCACCGGCGCGCACGCGGTGATGCCGTCCGGCGATGGCGAGCGCTCGCGCCACCAGTTGATGGCGGCCTCGATGTCGGTGATGTGAATGGCCGCCATGACTGCCGCGGCAAGGATACCTGCTCCGACCCGCGCCGAAATCACGGCTGGCGGCTCCCGTGGGGTCAGAGGGGGCCCTGTAAGAGTGGGCGCACCGCGCACGACCCAGCCGGTGCATGCTGCGACCTGGCAGCCATGCTTGGCTTCGAGGTGGTGATGGTGCAATTTGGATGGGCGCCGGCTGGCGGCGCGGCGTTGGCGCTGACGGTGGCCGCTGCCACGGTGCACGGGCAGCCGTGCCGTGCGGAGTCGGGCGCGCAGGTGCCGGTGGTGGTCGAGCTCTACACGTCGGAGGGCTGCAGTTCGTGCCCGCCGGCCGACCGCTGGCTGTCGACCTTGAAGGACAAGCCCGGCGTGCTCGCCGCCGCGTTCCATGTCGATTACTGGGACGGGCTTGGCTGGAAGGACCGCTTCGCGAGCCCGCGCTACAGCGAGCGGCAGGCTCAGCTGCAGGCTGCGTCGGGTGCACGCTTCAGCTACACGCCGCAGGTGCGCGTCAACGGAGCAGATTGGCGGCGCTGGCCGCAGTTGCCACAGCCGCTACCGGTGTCGCCTGCGCAGGTGTCACTGCAACGCGACGGCGACCAGGTCGATCTGAAGGTGCAGCCGCTGGGTGCCGTGGCGTCGCGCTGGGCGCTGTGGTGGGCCGCCGTCGAAGACGGGCACGACAGCGACGTCAAGGCTGGCGAGAACGGCGGCGTGCGCCTGCACCACGACCACGTGGTGCGCGTCTACGGCGGCCTCGCCCCGTGGCGCGGCGAACTGGCGCAGCGCATCGCGGTGCCCGCGCGCGGCGAGGATGGCCGGCCGCTGCGCCTGATCGCCGTGGTCACCGACGCCGACAGCGGAGCGACGGTGCAGGCGCTGCAGCTGCGCTGCGCGCCCTAGCGAGCGCGCTCACGCCGCGGCGCGCTGGCGGATCAGGTCGCTCGCCTTCTCGGCGATCATGATCGTCGGCGCGTTGGTGTTGCCGCCGACGATGCGAGGCATGATCGACGCGTCGACCACGCGCAGCCCCTGCACGCCGTGCACGCGCAGCTGCGCGTCGACCACGTCGAGCGGGCCCGCACCCATGCGACAGCTGCCCACCGGGTGATAGATGGTGTCGCCGTAGTTGCGGATGAAGGCCTCGATCTGCTCGTCGGTCTGCGCCTTCGCCGACGACTCGAGCTCGCGTGCGCCGTGGTCGGCCAGCGCGCGCTGCGCCAGGATCGTGCGCATCAGCCTGAAGCCGCGCACCAGGCGATCGACGTCGTCGCGCTCGGCCAGGAAGTTGGGGTCGATGCGCGGCGTGGCGGTGGGGTCGGCGCTGGCCAACGTGATGCGGCCGCGGCTCTTGGGCCGCAGCAGGCAGACGTGGCACGAGTAGCCGTGACCGAACACGGTCTTGCGACCGTGGTCGATCAACTTGCCGATCACGAAGTGCAGCTGCAGGTCGGGGATCGCCTCGCGCGGGCTGCTCTTGATGAAGCCGCCGGCTTCGGCGAAGTTGGTGGTCAGCATGCCGCTGCGCTGCCGGCGCCACTCCCACATGCCCTTGAGCACGCGCGCGACGCCGGCGAGCGACAGCCCGAACAGGTCCTTCAATTGCGGCGCGTCGAACACCTGCACGACGTCGGGGTGGTCGTGAAAGTGGCGTCCGACCCCGGGCAACTCGTGCACGAGCGCGATGCCGTGGCGCTGCAGCTCGTCGCCCGGGCCGATGCCCGACAGCATCAGCAGTTGCGGCGACTGCACGGCGCCGGCGCACAGCAGCACCTCACGAGTCGCCTGCAGCGGCTGCCTTGTACCGGCCTGGATGAACTCCACGCCGGTGGCGCGTCGCCCTTCGGTGACGATGCGCGTCACCCGCACGTCGGTCATCACCTGCAGGTTGGGCCGCGCGCGCGCTGGCGCGAGATAGCCCTTGGCGGCGCTGCACCGCTCGCCATTGCGGTGCGTCACCTGGTACAGGCCGACACCTTCCTGCTCGGCGGCGTTGAAGTCGGAGTTGACGGCATAACCCGCCTGTCGTGCGGCATCGACGAACACCGGACCAAAGCGGTTGGGGCTGCGCAGGTCCATCACGTTGAGCGGGCCACCGCTGCCGTGCCAGGGGTCGGCGCCGCGCTCGTTGTGCTCGGCGCGCTTGAAGTACGGCAGTACGTCGTCGTAAGCCCAACCGGCGTTGCCCTCGGCAGCCCAGTGGTCGTAGTCGCTGCGGTGGCCGCGGATGTAGACCATCGCGTTCACCGAGCTCGAACCGCCGAGCACTTTGCCGCGCGGTTGATACCCGCGCCGGCCGTTGAGCCCCGCCTGCGGCACGGTGTCGAACGCCCAGTTGGCCTGGCCGTTGCGCGCCAGCACCGCCAGGCCGGCCGGGCAGTGAATCAGCACGCTGCGGTCCGGTGGACCCGCTTCAAGCAGAGCGACCCGAACGCCAGCGTCTTCGCTCAGGCGTGCGGCGAGCACGCAGCCAGCCGAGCCGCCGCCGATGATCACGTAGTCGAACGATTGCATGCCGGTCCCGACGAGTGTGTCGGTGTTCTGCCCAGGTCGCGGCGGATGATATCGATGGCCCGGATGGTCGGATTGGAGCGCTGCCCCTACAGTGCCTGGCGATCGAACAGAGACGCCGGCGATGACCTGTTGCAAATCCCGCATGCCGAGCACGTCCGTGGCGTGGTGGCGCCGTGCGTGGCTGAGCGTGGCGTTGCTCGTCGGTTCGGGCGCGATCGCGCAATACCCCGAGCGCGCGATCACGATGATCGTGCCGTTCCCGCCCGGCGGCGTGGCCGACACCGTGGCACGGCCGGTGGCCGATGCACTGGCGCGCGAGTTGAAGCAGCCGGTGGTGATCGAGAACAAGCCTGGCGCCGGGGGCGGGCTCGGCATGGGGCTCGCGGCGCGGGCCGCGCCCGACGGCTATACGGTGCTGTTGGCGCTGTCGTCGATCTCGGTGCTGCCCGAGGCCGATCAACTGTTCGGCCGCAAGCCTGCGTACACGCTGAACCAATTCAAGCCGATCGCGCGCTTCACAGCAGACCCGACCGTGCTCGTCGTGCGTGCCGATTCGCCGTGGAAGACGTTCGACGAGTTCGTCGCCGACGCCAAGCGCAGGCCCGGCGCGCTGAACTACGGCAGCTCGGGCAACTACGGCACGATGCACGTGCCGATGGAGATGCTGAAGTCGGCGGCCGGCTTTCGCATGGTCCACATCCCGTTCACCGGCGCCGGCCCGGCGGTGATCGCGCTGCTCGGTGGCCAGGTCGACGCGCTGGCCAGCGGCCCGGCGACGGTGGTGCAGCACATCCGCAGTGGCCGCCTGCGCGCGCTCGCCCACTGGGGCGAGAGGCCGCTGCAGGCGCTGCCCGAGGTGCCCAGCTTGCCG
>DASTZF010000191.1:0-2514 GCA_035764445.1 Burkholderiaceae bacterium | reverse complement strand
CCACCGCGAGTTGACCCGGGATGCCACCAAGATCGACCGCGTTGGCCGCGACCCACCGTACGGCGGCGAAGGCGTCCCGCGCGGCCGCGGGGAAGCGGGCCTCCGGCGCGTGCCGGTAGTTCACCGAGACGATCAACAGATCGGAGCGCCGGCACAAGTCGCGCAGCGTCGGGTCGTCGGAGTCGTGGCTGCCCAGCACCCACCCGCCACCGTGAAAGTACACCACCAGCGGATGCGGACCGGATGTGTCGGGTCGATAGATCCGGTAGTCGAGCGCACCAGCGGCGCCCGTCAGCGTGCTATCGCGGATCTCGCCCACTGCCAATCCCGGCGGCCGCTGGCTGCTGATCTGCGCCAGCAACTCACGCGCGGCGCTGGGGGGCAGCGTATCGAAGGTGGGCAGGTTCAGTGCAGCGAACATCTCCAGCACCGCCCGCACGTCGGGCTGCAAACGACGTACCACGCCGTCCTCGCTCGCACGGCCGCCCGGCACACCCGGCCCGCTGAACGTGAAGCCGAGGTAGCCGCGCTCGACCACCTCGTCGCATGCCTTGCGGTAGGCATCGACGCCGCCGATGTACGGCATCAGCCCGCGGTGCTTGCCGGGCACGTTGGCCCCCATGTACCAGGAGTTGGCGCGTGGGTGCAGCGTGATCGCGGCGCAGTCGTCGCAGTGCTGCATCCAGCCGGCCTCGGCGACGTCGGTGGGTTCGATCACGGTGGCACCGCGCTGCTGCATGCGCAGCATGCAGTCGCCGATCCAATCCACGTGCTGCTCGATCGAAACCATCATGTTCGAGAACACCGACGGGCTCTGCGGTCCGGTGATGGTGAAGAAGTTCGGGAACCCGGTGGTCGTCAGGCCGAGGTAGCTTCTCGGTCCGCCGGCCCACTTCTGCTTCAGCGTCTGCCCCCCGCGTCCGGCGATGTCGACCGCCACCAGCGGGCCGGTCATCGCGTCGAACCCGGTGGCGTAGACGATGGCGTCGAAGGGCAACGACTCGCCCTCGATGTCGATGCCGGTGGCGGTGATCGACGTGATCGGCGTGCGCTTCAGGTCCACGAGCCGCACGTTGGAGCGATTGAAGGTTTCGTAGTAGCCGGTGTCCAGGCAAGGCCGCTTGGTGCCGAACGGGTGATCCTTCGGGCACAGGGCCTCGGCGGTGGCCGGGTCCTTGACCGTGGCGCGAATCTTGTCGCGCACGAACTCGGCCACCAGCTCGTTGGCATCCTCGAACAGCCCCTGATCGGCAAAGATGCTGATCGCAGCGACCAGCTCGCCGGACTCCCAGCCTTGATGCAGCAGCTGGGTGCGCAGCTCGGGCGGCGCATAACGGCCATAGACCATGTTCAGTGGCATCGGCACGCCGGCGCGAGACAGCTTGGCCGCCTGCCGGTAAGCGGCACGGTCAGCGGTGAGCTGTTGCAGCCGCGCCGGTGCAAGCTGCCCGTTGCGCGCCGGCACCGAGAAGTTGGCGGTGCGCTGGAACACCGTGAGCTGGGCCGCCTGCTGCGCGATCATCGGGATGCACTGGATGCCCGACGAGCCGGTGCCGATCACGGCCACGCGCTTGCCCGACAGCTGCGCGCCCTCGTGCGGCCAGCGGCTGGTGTAGTAGACCTCGCCCTTGAAATGGCCGGCGCCGGGGATGTCGAGCTCCTTGGGCGACGACAGGCAACCGCTGGCCATGATGGTGAAGCGCGGCGTCAGCATCTGGCCGCGACTGGTGTGAATCTGCCAGCGGCCCGAGGCCTCGTCCCAGCGCGCCTGGTCGACGCGCGTGCCGAAGTCGATGTCGCGCCTGAGGTCGTATCGCTCGGCGATGAACTGCGCGTAGCGCATGATTTCCGGCTGCGTGGCGTACTTCTCCGACCACGTCCAGGCCGTCTCCAACTCGGGGTCGAAGCTGTAGGTGTAGTCGGCGGTGGTGATGTCGCAGCGTGCGCCCGGATAGCGGTTCCAGTACCAGGTGCCTCCAACGTCGCCGGCCGCTTCGATCACGCGCGCAGAGAACCCGAGCGTGCGCAGCTTGTGCAGCATGTACAGACCCGCGAAGCCGGCACCCACCACGACCGCATCGAGACCGCGCTTGCGATCGACATCTTGTTCGGCGCTGTCAGTCCACTCGGCAGCGTCTGAGTGCTTCGTCTCCGGGGCCATTGTTTCCATAGAGTGCTCCAGGTCATCATGGATGGGACGTTGGGGCGCAAGCCTCGTGAAGGCATCCGGCGATCCGGCTGGCCGCTACGGCGGCGAGTATCTTGGACGCGGGCCAAACATCCGAGCAGTGGGTGTATCGGGGCGCGTCCTGGACGACTGCATGCCGCCGCTGCGCGCCGGGAGCGCAACCATGATCTGCACTCAGCGCGCGCCAAAGTCCCGGACATGCGCGCCAAAGGTCACGCCGCGGCTCGCGCGCATCGTCGGCCCCGGTGGCGCACCGCCAATCTGGGCCAACATCGCTGCATGTGCGCCGCCCGCCGATCATGCTCGATCTGACCCGCTCGACGATC
>DASTZF010000190.1:0-33887 GCA_035764445.1 Burkholderiaceae bacterium | reverse complement strand
CATTCGGTCCCGCTGGACGTGCAACGGCATCGCGCGCATGCACCGGCCATCAGATGCCGATGGCACGACCAGGCCTTGACCCGTCTCTGGCGAGCCGTCAGCATGCCGACATGAGGCCACGCCGACCTGTTGCTGCCTGGGCTGTTCCAGCCGTGCTGCTGATGCTGTGCTGCGGCGCACGCGCGGAGTCGTTGCGCTGCGTCAATGGCACCGCTGACGAGGGCGATTCGCGCATCGCCGTCGCGTACAAGTGCGGCCAGCCGCTGTTGCAGGACACCTTCTGCGCCACCGTGTACTACTCGCAGACGCTGAATCCGGTGCCGGAACCGTTCGCCAGCGTGGTGGTGCCGTGTCAGACCGTCGAGGAGTGGCTCTACGACCGCGGTCCGGGCAACCTGATGGCCACCGTGCGCTTTCGCGGCGGCAGGGTGCAATCGATCATCTACGGACGCGTGCCGCGATAGGCACTGGCCACACCGGGAGCCGAGTTGGCCTGGTCGAGCACTCGCCGGCGCTGCGCTGTAGCGTGAACCGCAGATGATGATGGTCGTTCGCCCGCTGACCCCTGCTCGCTGGGGAGACCTCGAAACGGTCTTCAACGCCCGCGGCTGCTCGGTCGCACGCGGCTGCTGGTGCATGTACTACCGTGTCAGCGGCAAGGGCGACCTGACACGGCCCAGCGTCGACCAGCGCACGCGCGCCAAGCGTGCACTGAAGGCGCTCGCCGCGAGCGACCCGCCGCCGGGCTTGATCGGCTATCGCGGCAAGACGCCGGTGGGGTGGGTCTCGCTCGGCCCGCGCGAGGACTACGCCAAGCTCGCGAACTCGCGGGTCATGAAGGCGGTCGATGACGAGCCGGTGTGGTCGATCATCTGCTTCGCCGTGCCGTCCGAGTATCGCCAGCAGGGCGTCGCGCGCGATCTGCTCGCCGGTGCCATCGAGTACGCGCGCCAGCGCGGCGTGCGCCTGCTCGAGGCCTACCCGGTGGACAAGGACGAGCCTTCAGCCAGCGAAGGCTCGTGGTTCGGCTCCAAGCGCATGTTCGATGAGGCGCGCTTTCGGGAGGTCGCTCGGCGGCGCGCCGATCGGCCGCTGATGCGGCTCGAGTTGGAGTGACGACCCCGGGTGCGCCACGGTTGCGATTGCGCGGCGTCAGAGTATCGTGGCACTCGACGGTGCACGAAGTCGAGGATGCGATGGGACACGGCGTGATCCGCACGGCCAGCATCAAGGTCGTCGACGAGAGCGGCCAGCGGCTCGTGGTCGATGAATACACCGACATGCTCGACGACGGCACGATGTCGTTTCCCGGGGCCGAGTTGGTCGGCCTGCGCGAGTACCGACTCGGCGACGACGCCTGCAACCGCCTGAAGGACGGCACGTTCGTCGTCGTTCGCACCGGCCAGCGCTTGCGACGCGTTTAGCTAGCCGCGGCGACGACGCGGCCTGGCGCAGTGCCGCTCAGGGCATCGGGTAGCCGACCGCGCCCGACGAGTACGGAATCACCGTGACGCCCGGGCTCTTGATGTCGAGCGCCGGGCTGGCGCCCTGCACGCGGTTGCTGTCGACGCGCACGCCGGTGTTCAGCGCACTGAAGACACGGATGCCGGGGAGGCCGTTCTGCGCGACATCGTTGCGCGTGAGCGTGATATTGGTGTTGGCTTCCTGCCCATCGCTGAACACCATCACCGCGCCATGGCCGGTGGCGCTGCCGCCGCAGGTCTTGAGCGTGTTGTAGCGGGCTACAACGTCGTGCGCGCCGTAGGTCGCATACGAGGCTTCCTGCGCGATGTACAGGCACGCCCGGCCGGCGAGA
Source organism: Burkholderiaceae bacterium (assembly GCA_035764445.1). Lineage (GTDB taxonomy): Bacteria > Pseudomonadota > Gammaproteobacteria > Burkholderiales > Burkholderiaceae_C > JAEUPI01. Next base: position 32,071 of record DASTZF010000190.1, on the reverse strand, counting down.
TTGCTCTCGAGGCGGTTGTTCTCGTACAGCACCTGGCCACCACCGACCACGCTCATCTGGCGGCCCCACTTGTTATTGACGATGACGTTGTTGCGCGCGGTGATGTGATTCACCAGCCCGCCATCGTTGCGATAGCTGACCACGGCAATGCCGTCGTCGCCGGAGTTCTCGATGCGATTGTTCTCCAGCGTGATGTAGCTCGCCCTGTCGGTCATGTGGATCGAGTCGGCCAACGTGTCCTTGATTGTGTTGTTGGTGATGCGTCCGTTGTTGGTGGATCTCGCGGTCTGGATTCCGGCCGCCGCCGAGCCGTCGATCGTAACCTTGTCGATCACGAAGTTGCTGGCGCCGAACAGCGTGATGCGCGTCGCCTCCCACGCGGCCTGGCGAGCGGTGGATTTGCGGCCGCTCAGCTTGAGCAGGCTCACCTCGGCGCCGCTGCCATAGACGTAGATCGACTCGCGGCTCGGGTTGAGCGCGTACAGCACCGAGGCATCGCCGGCGCCGACGAGCTTGACGCCGTCGAGGCGGATCACGTCGCCGTACGCACACACGCCCGCGGGCACGTAAACCGCCACCCGCTTGGTCTTGGCCGCGGCGATGGCCGAGGCGATCGCCGCCGAGTTGTCGAAGCTGCCGTCGCAGCGCGCGCCGGCGGTCCGGATGTCGATCGCGCCGGCCGGGATGATGCTGCTCGGCGTACTGGCCCCGGTGCCGAGCAGCTCGTTGCCCGCCGCCGCGGCGCTGGCGCTCACCGGCAGGCGCAGCGCGGCGTTCCAGAGGATCGCGCTCTGGCCCGGTATCACGTTGACGCCGTCGAGCGCGGCCGCCCCGACGCCGATGTCGACCACGGCACCGCTGTCGGTGGGGCGCAGCGTGCGGCCGCTGAACTGCACCGAGTCGACATACAGGTTGCGGTCTTCGGTGCCCGATGCGCCGTCATTCGGGAACACAACGTCGACGCGCTGGCCGGGCGTGGATTTCAGGGCGAAGCTGTACGCGGCGTAAGCGCTGGCCTTGACTTCGACGCTGCCGACCGACACGCCGTCGACGAGCACCTGCATCGTCGGCGCCACGCCGCTGGCCGTCGATCCGCGCGCCCGCACGACCAACTGCTCGGCCGGCGCCTTGAAGCGCAGCGCCGCGTTCCACAGCAGGTCGCTGCGGCCGGGCATCACGTTGACGCCGTCGAACGCCGCCGCGCCGCTGCCGATGTCCACCGTGACGCCGGCATCGGTAGGCCGCAGCGTCGCTCCGTTGACCCGCACCGAATCGACGTACAGATTGCGGTCCTGGCCGTTGACGGTGCCGTCGTTCCCGAACACCACGTCGATGCGCGCGCCAGGCGCGACGCTGCCGTTGAGCGGGAAGACGTGGTCGCTATAGTCGACCGCCTTCACTTCAACCGAGCCTACCGAGACGCCGGCCACGAACACTTGCATTTTCGGGGCGACACCCCCGGCCGCCGTGCCGCGCGCCCGCACGATGAGGCTCGGTCCTGCTGTCGATGTGCTGCTGAGTGCGGCCGCCGTGGGGTCGTCGCCGGTCGAGGGCGTGGCGTCGATCGGGGGCGTCGAGCCCGTGTCGGTTGTGATGACGGCGCCTTCACCGGGTGGCTGCGCCGCTGCGCTGCCCTCGGAGGCGCCGCCGCAACCGGCCACCACCCCCATCACCACAGCGGCTGCCACCGCAACGACGATCCCTCTCTCCATCTGGCCCTCGGTACTGCTGTTGATTCGAGCCCGAGACCACCTGGCACAACGGGTGCGCGGAGCCTACGTGCAGCGTCTCTGCACGGCTGTTCAATCGTTCACGAGGGCGGGCGCTGGCAGCGACGAATGCGCAACTGGATGTGTGAGCGCGCCGCGCCGCGCAACAGGCGCTGCGCCGCGTGGCAAAGCGATGGCGTCCACGCGACACGAGTTCCGCTGCCGATCACCCGGGCGTGCGTTGCTGACGAGTGCGAATGTGCGAGCCTGCCGCTAGCGATGAGCCGAGCGGCTCCTATCGTGGTGCGCGCTACGCGTTGACAGTCGGGAGGTGCCGCCGAAGCTGGCCCCCCTCGATCATGGGCACCGGCACCTGCACTACGGGCAATCCCCGACGCATAGATCTGGCTGCTTAGCCCATTTAAGACGTAACCTCCACCTCAAAGCCGGAGGGGTCCTCGTGAGCTGGGTGATCGATGTCGTCATCGTGGGCGGCGTATTCCTTGCCGTGCGGGGGATCTACAGGCTGACGACCAAGAACTGTTGGGCGTGCAACCAGAGGCTCAGCAGATGGGCAGCCGTCTGCGGCCATTGTGGTCGGCAAGAGCGGAGCCCGCGAGTTCGCGACGCTGACCAGCGTCATTCGTCACCCATAGGCCGGTGATCTGTGCCACCGATGGCCCTGCCTGCGATCCTTCTGAAGGCGAGCGCTGTCTTCGAGGATTCGAGGACCGTTCGACGCTGCTGACTGTTGCGATGCGATCGCGAGCTGTCGTGATTGTCTGGATGGCGGCAAATCAGGTCATGGTTCACCTGCGGAGCCGCTGCTCACAGAACGCAGGAGCCTTGCAAGACGCCAATAGAGCCAGAGCTCAGCAGCGCAGAGAGCGAGCGAGAGGCAGATGCCCCCAAGAAGTCTCAACACTTCGACCACCATCTACACCATCAGCGCTTGAAACGGTGCACGTTTCCCATCTCGGCAGCGTGACGAGCGCATGACCGCCCCGCGGCGGTAGGGCTCAGTCCAGGTCTCATGCCACGCTAACGCCACGGGCACACAATGGCGGTCACGTGAACTCTGTTGTTGTGAGCACGCCAATGATTGGCCCATCCGATCGCGACCCGATCTACCGGCGCACGAAGAAGGGTGAAGAGGCAGTTCTGAGCTTGGCAAAGTACTTGAGCGATGACGCCCGGCATGTGCTCTTGCTTGTCAACGGGCTCACGCCACTGAGTGACCTTGCTCCCTTCACACCGAACGGGATCTCGCCGACGGTAGTCGAGAAGCTCTGCCTTGCGGACCTGATTGAGCCATGCGCTCGGGATGTCGCGACGCACTGACGCAGATCAGCCTACGGGGCCGTACACGGCTGCTTTCGACGGCCGTGCCATGGCACGCCCACACCGACCACTTACGAGCCGCTGCCTTCAGGAGACGCTTGCGGGTTCCATCCTAGGGGTGCGTCCATCATTGGACGCAGCTGTCACTTCCGGCGCTTCTTCGCCGCTAGTGCTGCGGCCGGCGCCTCCATCGCCTCCGTGCGCTTGTGGTAGTCGCGTGCGGCTGCGCGCGGGTCCTTGCCGTCCTTGTACTCCACCAGCGCGACGGCCCACGCGAGCTTCAGCGACAAGTGCGGCCGCAGTTCGCGCAGCGCATCGCCGAATGCCAACGCCCAAGCGTCGCGGCTCATGGCCTCTGCATGCGGTCAGTAGTCGCATCACTCATGAAAAAGCTCGATGACCAAAGGGGGAGAAAGATGAACTGGGCGCCATGCCCCGCATCTACTCAAAGTCTGGCGGGAGAGAGTGACTGTCAACCCCCGCGTTGTTGGCTCCCCGGACTATCCTGCTCCAGTCCGCCAGTCTGTCCGCCCCCCAAAGCGGTCGTTGGAACCTCGGCGTTGCAGCGTCAACGCCGCAAAGAGGGACACCCGTTGGACATCATGGTGGCTCGCCAAGCAGAGGCGAGGACTCGTCTGCCGTACCGTGGGGTGCGCACCGACCGCGCGCGTGCCGTGTCGCCGCACGGCCCGAGCGCGGCTGCGCGTTCTACGAGCGCGAGTCGGGGCCGACGATGACTTGTGGTCGCCGATCATCTCGCCAGCGCCCGGCCACTGCAATTTGACTGGCACGTTGCGCGCGAATTGATCCGGCCCCCCTCACAGCGGCGCGATCGTTTCATTCGTTGGGGCAGGTGTCCTCGCGCCCAGGTGCATCATCGCCCTGAAGCGCCTCTCGACATGTCGCCGCGCCCACCACCAGCAAATGAGGCCGAGCGCGTAGCAGTCCTCGAGCAGCAGCACTGGCTTCATTGTCGACACTCTCTGGTGTGCACAGGCAAATGGGATGCCTGCACAGACTTGGCGGCAGCCTGTCAGAATCCTTTGGACCATCCCGCTCGGGGCCGGATGCTCCGAGCACACGCAATGGGAGAACCTGCCGCAATGACGCGAGACGCTTGGGCGCTCCCTTCCGGCATCGTGGCGAGGGTCTGGCGCTCCTCGGCCGTCATCATCAAGTGCAGGTCGGCGCGCGTCGCTGACTTCGGGATCGTGCGCAGGTCGGAGCGACAGCGGGTGATGTGGTCGCACACGCTCCAGGCATCACCCAACTGTGCGAACCACTCGGAGCGGGTTATGTGGGCGCGGTTTTGCAGCACCACGCCGAGACGGTTGTAGCTATCGGCACCGGGGCCGAAGGGATTGGTCGCTGTTGTCATGGGTGCCTACCGGGCGGCGCGGTCTTTCAGGTCAGGTTCAACGTCCTTTTCTAGAGTCTCAGCAGCCGAAGCTTTCGTCTCACACCTCAGGCTTTCGGTCGCGAGGGACCTGCGTTGTGCTGCATGCGCGCGGGTCCTTCGCTTTTCAGATCCAACGCATCACCACAAGCACGACCGCCATCCGTTGCGTGTGGACGAACCGCCGTGGGCGGGCGGCGCGAATGCGAGTGCGAGCAGGAGCGATGCGGAGGCGGAGCGCTTCACGAGCCGAAGGCACGGGCCGAATCCGGTGCCTACTCCAGGACTTCATCCGCGCGGACGCGCAGCGACGCGGGGACCGCGATGCCCAGCCGGCGCGCCGCGCCGAGATTGAGCACGAGCTGGTATCGCGTCGGTCGCTCGAAGGGAATGTCCGCCGGCTTCGCGCCGCGCAGGATCCGATCGACGGCTCCGGCACTGCGCTCGTAGATTTCCCGTGCGTCGAGGCCATAGGCCAGCAGCGCACCGCTGTAGGCGGAGGGCCTGTTGGGTCCGACGACCGGCAGCTGCTGCTCTTGCGCGCGCTTCAACAGCTTGCCCATGTGGCGTATGAAGACCCGGTCGGGCCCGACGACCAGCACCTCCGCGCGCTCGCGGGCCAGGTCAACGAAAGCGGCGTCGAGCTGGCGCTCGTCCGCCACCTCGATTACCCGCAGCTGCAGCCCGAGGGCCTTCGCTGCGACTTCGTTCTGGGCCACGTAGTCGGCGAAGACGACGTTGGTGGGATTGGCCAGGAGCGCGACACGCGTGGCCCGCGGCAGCGCCTCGTGGGCGAGCTCCAGGTACTTGCCCCAGGCCGGCGTCGTGGCCATGAAGCCCGTCACGTTGCCGTCCGGCCTGGCGAGGCTGCGGACCAGGCCGAATCGCACCGGGTCCGCCACGCCGAGCGCGAAGATGGGCGTCGTCCCGGTGGCATCGCGTGCCGCAAGCGCGGCGGTGACACCTGCGGTGACCACGATGACATCGGCCTTGGCGGCGACCAATCCGCGGGCGATGCTGCCAAGCCGCTCGTAGTCGTCGCCGCCAGACCGGCAGTCGTACCGGACGTTGCGCCCCTCGTTCCAGCCGAGCTTTTCCATCGCGGCCACGAGCTGCTGCGAGGGGGCCTCGTCGCGGGCGCTCCCGAGGATGCCGACGACGCGCGCGAGGCCGGGCTGGGCTCCTGCGCCGGCGCTCCACACGGTGCCTAACCACAGGAGGAGCTGGCGGCGAGAGGGGTTCATGGTGGGGGCGGTGCAGGCATGGAAATCGTAAGCGAGACGGGTTGGGACGGGTGGCTGGGGAACGCTTGGCCGTCAGCGTCCGTCCGCACGCCGTGCACGCACGGCTTGGCAGGGCAGGCTTCGCCGATCCGCGCCAGGCCATCGGGTGAACTGGCGCTGTCGGCCATTAGCGGACCTTGAGCATCCTCTCCGCCACCTCTGATCAAGCTAGAGCCAGCGCGAGGCTCCGCCGCGTCCAGCGGTGGCTCATGGTTGGTTCAATAGTGAACGAGGCGAAACTGGTGATAGACAGAGCGGCGTGCTTCAATCTCCCCGCTGGGAGGGATCGATGTGCCCTGGTCCCCGTGTCACCGCACGGCAAGCAGTCGGTGCCCGCTTGAACGGGCGCAGCTGCGGGTCCTTGGGCAGCGGAACCAGGCGCCGGGCCGCGATCGATGTAGATCGATATGCGGATGGCGCGCGCACAAGGACCCGTCATTCCTGCAACAGCACGCCTGCGGGCGGATAAGTTGATCGAATGAAGCGCTTGCGACGTCGACAAATGGCAGCGAACGACGACAGCCGTCTTCTCGAACGCCCATGTGGCGGTCAGTTCATTCAGGCAGGTCGTCGCGAATTCATCGGCTTGTGCGCCCGTGCGCTGATCGTCGCGCCGCTGGCTGGCCATGCGCAGCGGGCCACCAGGGTCTATCGCATCGGCTACCTCTCGCCCAACAATCCGGACGACCCCGAACTCGCGGCGTTCAAGTTGGGCCTGTCCCAGCTCGGCTGGGAAGAGGCACGCAACTTCGTCATCGAAAAACGCTGGGGAGCCAACGAAGCCTTGAGGGCGCTCGCCGCGGACCTCGTCGCGAGCGGAGTCGACGTCATCGTGACCATCTCGACGCAGGCGGCGCTCGCGGCCCAGCAAGCGACGTCGACCCTGCCGATCGTGATGGCCGGTAGCAGCGACCCGGTCGAGAACGGACTCGTGACGAGCCTCGCGCATCCGGGCGGAAATGTCACGGGCCTGACCAACAACCCGGGTGGGGAATTCGTTCGAAAACTGATCCAGCTCCTGAAAGAGGCTGCTCCGGCCGTGTCGCGCATCGGGGTGCTACGCGATTCGACCAATCGCGCGGAAGCGGACACGTTCGCCGCCCTTCAGGCTGCCGCAACGTCGCTGGGCATGACGGCAGTGGACGGCGATGCGCGCGACGCCGCGGCGATATCGGAGGTTCTTGCCGCCGTCGTGCGAGCGGGGGCGAACGGGCTCTATGTGTCGCCCAACGGATTGAACAACAGCCAGCGAAAGCTCATTGTGGACTTCACGTTGGCCCACCGGCTGCCGGCGATATTCGGCGCCAAGCGGTTCGTATCGGTAGGCGGTCTGATGTCCTATTGGACCGACTGGAACGATCTGCGACGGCGCAGCGCGGCATACGTCGACAAGATTCTGAAGGGCGCGAAACCGGCCGATCTGCCGGTCGAGCAGCCCACCAAGTTAGAGCTCATCGTCAATCTGAAGACGGCCAAGACGCTCGGACTCACCATCCCGCCGTCGCTGCTGGTGCGCGCCGACGAGGTGATCGAGTAAAAAGGGCGAAGTGTCGCTTGTTCTTGACGCTCACGTGACGCGGGACCGTCCGCTTGGGGTCCGGACAGCGGACGTCGCGCAGCTCCGCTACCGTCCAGATGCGGCCGCTTACAAAGAGAAGTGCACGGTCTGGCTATTGGCCTGATCGCGCAATGCCTGACGACGTCCCTTTACACCCATGGTTGTAGCCACCGTCAACTGCGCGTTCATTGCAGCACGCCTTCCACACTCCTAGAGTGCGACTCGCGGCCGCAGGGCCAATTCACCATTGAAAGCAACACCGCGAGACGACATGCTGAACATCCAACGCCGCCTGTTTGCCCAAGCGACCCTGACGGGTGCCGCACCTGCTTTGGCCCAGCCTTCGGCGAGTGCGATGGATATCCAACGCCACGAACAAGCGCCCCGGCTGCAGGGGATACCTCTCATCAGTTGGGCTGTTGCTCATGGGGACATGGTCTACCTGTCGGGCATCACTCCCAAGCCGAGAGAGTTGGGAGGCGAGCCCGAGGACATCAAGAGCCAGACGCGCGAGGTGCTGGCGAGGGTGGACGAGCTGTTGGCCAAAGCGGGCTCGCACAAGTCTCGCGTCCTGTCGGCGCAGGTCTGGCTGACCGATATGGCTCTATTTGCCGAGCACAATGAAGCTTGGAACGAATGGGTCGATCCCGCCAACCCTCCCGCGCGCGCGTGCCTGAACTCGCCGAAGTTATGGCGACCGGGCATGCTGGTGGAGGTGATGCTCACTGCGGTGAAGGCGCACGCGCGCATATGAGTTGCACAGCCCGAACGCATGGGGTCGGAGCTGCACGCCGGGGCCTTCATCATCGACACGGTTGACGACGCCATTCGAACTTGGTTCGATGCTAAGCACCACAGGTCTCAATTGGCTTCATCGTTCCGAGGAAGCCGTAGAACGCGCTGACCCTCGGGATTGGCGAACGAGATTGAGCTGATCCGAAACACTTTGGCCGGTTGTTGCGCCAAAGCGGGGTCGCGCAGAAACGTCAACCCAATCGCGCTGATGCAGGCCTGGCGTCGTTTCATTCGATCACCCGATCTGCACGCAGCCTAACTACGTCGCCTGTGACCCTCTAGCTTCGCGCCGTGACTGTCGGCTGCTGGCCCGAAAGCTGTCGCCGCGTTCTGCCGTCAAGGAATGTTGACGGTCAGGCCCCATGCGCGCAGTCACCTTGAGAGCAGTCACCAGCCCGGAGTGCTGGAGGGGGTGCTCGGCGTCTGACGACACGCTGTTGCGGTGGAACTGTGCGCCTACCTGGATCGCGCCGCCCACAATCCGTAGCGGACGTGTGCTCCGCCATCATCCTGACGATCTGAGACGTAGCGATCGAAGACCCAAGCCATTCCTGAGCGCACTTGCTCGGTATTGGCGTCGACGCCGCCGCATTTCACGTGTGCGACCGTCCGGCCGTAGCGATCGAATCCGCCGTTCGCGGCGATGGGGGCGCACCTCGGCCCAACGATCGAAGCACAGCGCCGCCAGTGCTTGCTTGGCCTGCTGACGAGCGCGACGACGCAGCGCTGCGGGGCGCGAACGCTCAAGAGCGACCGGCGATCAGCTGCAGCACGCAGTGCAGTCCCGGCTTGTAGCTCGCGTCGAGCAACCGCTCCCGCGGAGTCCAGCGACAAGCTGTGTCCAGCGCCACCCCCTGCTTCGGGGGGAACGGCGCGCATCTTGCTGCGATGAATATCCGCGGTACTGCCGGGTTCCCCATGCCCCGTCATCCCTTACGCGCGACATCGCCCCTTGCAAGGGTGGTCGCGTGCGCGCAGGCGACGCTCGTCGTTGCGCTGGTCGCGTGCGGTGGCGGCGATCCACCGGGCGACGACGATGCATCGGCTCCGCTCGCCGTGGTGCCGCCCCCACTCGAAGGACGTGACCGGCAACAAGGGCCGATCGACCGTGGCGGTGGGTCGCCACCGCTCGTCGGGTCGCGCTCAAGCTCTTCGTTGTCGCGCGAAACCGCGCAGGCCGTTGCCAGCAGCAGCGACCCGCGACAGATCGGTCGCTTCGGTGCTGCGTTTGGCTGGCCACTGATCCCGCTGCACGCAGCGTTGTTGCCCGACGGGCGGGTGCTCAGTTACGGCACCGATGAACGCGGGCAGCAAGGCGGACAGTTCAGCTACGCGGTGTGGGATCCAACGCTCGGCACGGCTTCCGACTCGCATCTGCTACTGGCCAACACCACGGGCACCGACACCTTCTGCAGCGGCCAGATCATCGTGCCCCGCACGGGCGAGGTGTTGCTGACCGGCGGTGACCGCACGATCAACGGTACGCGCAACTTCGCGAATTCCGACGTCAACTTCTTCGACTACCTGACCAACGCGATGCGCAAGAGCGCGCAGTCGATGGCGCGCCCGCGCTGGTACCCCACCGTCACCACGCTCAACGATGGACGCGTACTGATCACTGGCGGGCGCGACGCCACCCCGACCACCGCCAACGCCACCCCCGAGCTGTACGACCCCGCCACCGGCTGGCGCATCTTGACCGGCGCCACCAACAACGCTGCCTATGGCACCGACAACTGGTACTACCCGCGCACGTGGAGCGCGCCGGACGGGCGCGTATTCGTCGCGGCCATCGGTGGACGAACCTTCTTCGTCAACCCGGCTGGCAGCGGCAGCATCTCCGAGACGCCGCTGACACTGGCCGCAGGAGGGTACTGGTATCCGGCGGTGATGTACCAGCCGGGGCGTATCCTGTCGGTGCGGCAAAGCGCGCGGGTGCAGACGCTCGATCTCAACGGTGCGACGCCGACCGCGGCCATGACCGGCGCACTGTCGCAGGATCGTGTGTGGTCGAGCGCCACGGTCATGGCCGATGGCGGCGTGCTCGTCTCGGGCGGATCGACAGCCGACAACAAGGCGGTCAACGTGGCGTACCACACAGAGTTGTGGAACCCCGCCACCGGCGCATGGACCGTCGGGGCCAGCGCGTCGCGCATGCGGCTGTACCACTCGATTTCGATGCTGCTGGCTGACGGCCGCGTGCTCACGGCCGGCGGCGGCGCGCCCGGGCCGGTGACCAATCTCAATGGCGAGATCTACGAACCACCTTATCTGTTCAAGGCCGACGGCAGCGGCGCACTGGCCGCCCGCCCCTCGATCCGGAGCGCGCCGCTGCAGGTGGGGTGGGGTGCGTCATTCAGCGTGCAGGTGCAGTCGGCCACCGCGGTGTCGAAGGTGACGCTGATCAAGACCGGTTCGGCCACGCACTCGTTCGACTTCGATCAGCGCTTCATGGCGCCGAGCTTCACGCAGAGCGGCAGCACGCTGACCGTGCAGGCGCCGGCCTCCGCCAACCTGGCTCCGCCCGGCAACTACCTGCTGTTCGTTTTCGACGGCGCCGGCGTGCCATCGGTGGCCAGGATCATTCGCGTCGGTGGCGCGGACGACCCGTTTCCCAACTCCCTGACCGTGCGGGCTCGCGCCACGGTGGCAGCCGGTGTCGGCGCGCTGATGGAAGTGCGCATCGGCGGCACGCTGATCGCCACCACCGAAGTGCGCAACAGCACGACCCAGGACTTCGTCTTCCCGCTGCCCGCGGTGGTCGCCGGTGGTGCCAAGCTCGACATCGTGTACACCAACGATGCCACGATCAATGGCGAGGCTCGCAGTCTGTTCATCGAATCGGTTGCGGTCAACCGGACGACCTTGCTGCCCACCGATGTCGGTGTGGTGTTCGATCGCGGCAGCGGAAGCGCGGCGTTCGACGGCGTCGACGTGGTCGCCGGCACGAGCAGCTTGACCACCAACGGTGCGTTGCGCTTCACCGCACCCGGAGCGATCAGCAGCACGCTGTTGCTGCGCGCCCGCGCCGACATCGCCGAAGACATCGGCGCGGTGCTGCAGGTGCGCGTCAACGGCACGTTGGCGGCCGGCCTCGAGGTGAGCAGCACGACGTTCGCGGACTATCCGCTGCGGCTGCCGGTGGCGGTGAATCCCGGCGACCGCGTCGACGTGGTGTACGTCAACAACGGCAGCGCCACGGGTGATCGCAACCTGTACATCGAATCGATGGTGTTGAACGGCGTGACGCTGCACCCCAACGATCCCGGCGTGACGCTCGACATCGGCGTCGGCGCGGCCGCCTTCGACGGCATCAATGTGATCCCCGGCCAGAGCAACATCCTCTGGAACGCCGCACTGCGCTTCGTGGCGCCGAGCAACAACGGGCCCAAGCTCACCGTGCGCGCGCGCTCGTCGATGGCTGACAACGTCGGGGCGCGGATGCAGGTGCTCGTCGCCGGCACGGCCGTGGGGACGGTGGAAGTACGGTCGCCGAACTTTGCCGACTACGTGTTCGCGTTGCCGGCCGCGGTGAACCCGGGAGCACGCGTGGATGTGGTCTTCACCAACGACGGGGGCAACGCCACCGAAGATCGCAACCTCTACGTCGAATCGTTGAGCGTCAACGGTGCCACGCTGCTGCCGACCGATCCAGGCGTCACGCTCGACATCGGTGCCGGCCCTGCTGCCTTCGACGGCGTCAACGTGATCCCGGGGCGGAGCGGCATTCTGTGGAACGCTGCGCTGCGCTTCTTCGCGCCGGACGGCAATGCACCCAAGGTCACGGTGCGAGCCCGTGCGTCGCTGGCCGCCAACGTAGGGCCGCTGATGCAGCTGTTCGTTGCCGGCACGGCCGTGGGTTCGGTGGAAGTGCGCTCCAGCACGTTCTCCGACTATCTGTTCACGCTGGCCACCCCGGTTCCGTCGGGCGCCCACGTGGATGTCGTGTTCGGCAACGACGGCGGCAACGCAACCGAGGACCGCAACCTGTACGTCGAGTCGATCACCATCAACGGAGCCACATTGCTCCCCACAAGCCCGGGTGTCACGGTGGACATCGGTGCCGGCGCTGCTGCCTTCGACGGCGTCAATGTGATCCCGGGGCGGACCGACATTCGCTGGAACGCGGCGCTTCGGTTCCTGGCGCCTTGAAGTCAGGGCGCTACGGTTCCTCAGAAGCTTGGCTCGCGAGCCTGGGCCTGGCTGGCGTTTTGGGTCTGCGAAGGCAGTTACTGCCTCGTTTGCCTCAGTCGACCATCAGATAGTCGCTCGATCCGAGCCGTGCGGCCCCGAAACAGGCGTTCAATTGCCGGATCGTCCGCTTCCATCAGGAATGTGCCGAACGGCAAGTTCATCGCTTCTTGCCCGGGCGAGTACCTATGGGCCAAGCAAGAGCCCTTTGGTGGGCGCCTGGATGGGTGAGGAAGCATATGGGGATCAAGGCCCCGTATTTGCTGAAGGTCTGGCGGAGAGAGTGGGATTCGAACCCACGTCACGGGAGAACCCGTGAACCGGATTTCGAGTCCGGCGCATTCGACCACTCTGCCATCTCTCCGCTGCCTGTGCGCTCTCGCCCGTGGTCGACGAGCGAGGGCGGCGATTTTAGCCCAGGCTGTCAGGCGCGCAGGACCTCTTGCCCGCCCAGGTACGGCCGCAGCGCGGCCGGCAGCCTGATCGACCCGTCGTCGCATTGTCCGTTCTCGACCACCGCCACCAGCGCGCGCCCGACCGCGAGCCCCGAGCCGTTGAGCGTGTGCACGAACTCGGTCTTGCCCTGGGCGTTGCGAAAGCGCGCCTGCATGCGACGCGCCTGGAACGCCTCGCAGTTCGAGCAGCTGCTGATCTCGCGGTAGGTGTTCTGCCCGGGCAGCCACACCTCGAGGTCGTAGGTCTTGGCCGAGCCGAAGCTGGTGTCGCCGCCGCACAGCAGCATCACGCGATACGGCAGCTCGAGCGCCTGCAGCACGCGCTCGGCATGGCCGACCATCTCTTCGAGCGCCGCGTTGCTGCGCTCGGGGTGCACCACCTGCACCATCTCGACCTTGTCGAACTGGTGCTGGCGGATCATGCCGCGCGTGTCCTTGCCGGCGCTGCCGGCCTCGGAGCGAAAGCACGGGCTGTGCGCGGTGAGCTTGATCGGCAGATCCTCGGCCTTGAGGATCTGCTCGCGCACGGTGTTGGTCAGCGAGATCTCGGAGGTCGAGATCAGGTACTGCTCGGCATGCTCTTCGTCGCCTCCCCGATAGACCCAGAACATGTCGTGCCTGAACTTCGGCAGCTGCCCGGTGCCCTCGAGGATCTCGCGGTTGACGATGTATGGCGTGTAGCACTCGGTGTAGCCGTGCTCGCGCGTTTGCAGGTCGAGCATGAACTGCGCGAGCGCGCGGTGCAGCCGTGCCGCCGGCCCGCGCAGGAACGTGAAGCGCGAGCCTGCCAGCCGTGACCCGGTCTCGAACTCCACGCCCAGCGCAGCGCCGAGGTCGACATGATCCTTCGGCGCGAAGTCGAAGCTGCGTGGCGTGCCCCAGCGCCGCACCTCGACGTTGCTCTGCTCGTCCTCGCCCGGCGGCACGTCGTCCTGTGGCAGGTTGGGAACCGACATCAGCATCAGCGACAGCTCGGTCTGGATCTGCTCCAGCCGCGCGGCGCCACTCTTCTGCTCGTCGGCGATGCGGTTGACCTCCGCCATCTCGCTCGACGCGTCGCCACCCTTGCCTTTGAGCTGGCCGATCTGCTTGGACAGCGCGTTGCGGCGCGCCTGCAGCTCCTCGGTGCGCACCTGCAGCTGCTTGCGCTCGGCTTCGAGCTTCTTGAAGAGCGCTTCGTCGAGAAACGGTTGGGGCTTCTGCTTGCGCTCCAGGCGGGCGATGACGCCGGGTAGATCGCGGCGCAATTGGGTAATGTCGAGCATGAGGAATCCTTCGGCTGGGTCACGACGAGTTCGTCGAGCATCGCCGGCCTCGGCGGGCCGGCACGCGGGCGTCACGATCGCGACGTCGCGACCTCGCGCATCGACTTGTCGCCCAGACCCTTGGGCAGCGGGAACTGCACCGTCTCCTGCACGCCGGGGAGCGACCGCACGCTGGTGGCACCCATCGCGCGCAGGCGAGCGATCATCTCCTGCACCAGCACCTCGGGCGCCGACGCGCCGGCCGTCAGCCCCACGCGCGGCCGCGCGTCGAACCACTGTGCCTGCAGGTCGGCCGCGCTCTCGACCAGGTATGCCGGCGTGCCGAGCCGCTCGGCCAGCTCGCGCAGGCGGTTGCTGTTGCTGCTCGTGGGGCTGCCGACGACGATCACCACGTCGACCTTGGGTGCCAGCAGCTTGACGGCGTCCTGCCGGTTCTGAGTGGCGTAGCAGATGTCCTGCTTCTTGGGCTCGCGCACGTGCGGAAAGCGTCGCTTGACGGCGGCCAGGATCTCCGCCGCGTCGTCCACCGACAGCGTGGTTTGTGTCACCACCGCGAGACGGTCGCCGCGCGGCTGCACGCCGGCCACGTCGGCGACGTCTTCGACCAGGTAGATGCCTTCGCCCAGCTGGCCCATCGTGCCTTCGACTTCGGGGTGTCCCTTGTGGCCGATCATCACGAACTCGTAGCCTTCCTTGGCCAGCTTGGCGACCTCGATGTGCACTTTGTTGACCAGCGGGCAGGTGGCGTCGAACACCTGGAAGCCGCGGCGCTGAGCCTCCTTGCGCACCGCCATCGGCACGCCGTGCGCGCTGAACACCAGCGTCGCGCCGGCCGGCACGTCGCCCAGGTCTTCGATGAAGATCGCGCCCTTGGCCTTGAGGTCGTTGACGACGTAGGTGTTGTGCACGATCTCGTGGCGCACATAGATCGGCGCGCCGAAGCGCTTGAGCGCGCGCTCGACGATCTCGATCGCGCGGTCGACGCCGGCACAGAAGCCGCGCGGCTCGGCCAGCTCGACCTCGGTGACGGGCTGCGGCGTCGTGGCCATCACAGCACCTCGATCAGTTCGACCTCGAACGTCACGCGCTGGCCGGCCAGCGGGTGGTTGAAGTCGAACAGCAGCCAGTCGTCGGCGCGCTCGCGCACCACGCCGGCAAAGCCCGGCTCGCCGTCGGGGCGCGGGAACTGCACGACGTCGCCGACCTCGAAGCCCGCTTCGTCGTCGCCCAGTTGCTGCAGCAGCGAGCGAGCGACCCGCTGCACCAGCTCGGGCTTGCGTGCACCGAACGCGATGCCCGGCTCGAGCTCGAAGGTCTCGTGGTGGCCGGCCGTGAGGCCGACCAGCAGCGATTCCATCGCCGGGGCCAGCTGCCCTTCACCCAGCGACAACGTGGCCGGGCGCGCACCGAAGGTGTTGATCACATCGGTGCCGTCGGGGCCGGCGAGGCGGTAATGCAGGGTCAGGAACGAGCCGGTGGCGGCGGGTTTCACGGGGGGTGCGCTGCGGCAGCGCGCTGTGCGACTAGACTGCCATCGATTCTAAGGGGCTGCCCGGCCGCGCACCGGCGCGCGAGGCGTGCGAGAACCATGTCGATCAAGAACCTGCCCGCCACCACGCGACCGCGTGAAAAGCTGCTGGCGCTGGGCCCGCAGGCGCTGGCCGACGTGGAGTTGCTCGCCTTGCTGCTGCGCACCGGGTTGCCGGGCCAGGGTGTGCTCGAGCTGGCGCGCTCGGTGCTGGAGCACTGTGGCGGCTGGTCGGGGCTGCTGCGCAGCGACGCCCAGGCGCTGGCGGCGATCAAGGGCCTGGGACCGGCCAAGCGTGCCGAACTCGGCGCGCTGCTCGAGATCGCGCGGCGCGCGCTGTCCGAGCAGCTCGCACAGGCACCGGTGTTCGACAACCCCGCGCTGGTCAAGCAGTTCGCGGCGCTGACCATCGGTGCGCTCGACCACGAGGTGTTCGCGGTGCTGTTCCTGGACAACCAGCATCGGCTGTTGCGGCACGAAGAGATGTTCCGCGGCACGCTTACGCATACCAGCGTCTATCCGCGCGAGGTGGCGCGTCGCGCGCTGGAACTCAACAGCGCGGCGGTCATCTTCGCGCACAACCATCCATCGGGCGCAGCCGAGCCGTCGCGCGCCGACGAGTTCCTGACCCAGTCGCTGAAGTCGGCGCTGCAGCTGGTCGACGTGCGCGTGCTCGATCACCTGGTGGTCGGGCGCGGCCAGGTGGTGTCGTTCGCCGAGCGGGGGCTGTTGTGAGCGCCGCCCGGCCGACCCGAAGACGCTTGCTTCCCCTCGGGGGGGACGGCGCGCAGCGCCAAGGGGGCCTGATGCGCGCCAAGGGACTCGACCAGTTGAAGGCCTTGCACGAGCAGATGCAGCGCGAGCGCGACGAACAATCGGCACGCGCCGCCCGCGCAGCCGAGGCCGCGGCTCGCGAATCGATGCAGGCCGATGAATTCGCAGCGGCGGTCGGGCCGGTGCGAGCGCTGCGCCGCCACGACCGAGCACCGGTGGCGCGCGAGCGCCCTGCTCCGCACCCGCACCAGCGCGAGCTCGATGAGCGGCGCGCGATGCGCGAGGCGGTGTCCGACGAAGTCGATCTCGAATCGCTGCTGCTCACCGACGACGGGCTGAGTTTTCGCCGGCCCGGCATCGGCCCGGATGTGCCGGCGCGCCTGCGCCGCGGCCAGTGGGCGTTGCAAGGCGAGATCGACCTGCACGGCCTGACGCGCGAGGCCGCGCGCGACGCGCTGGCGGCATTCGTGCGCGAGGCGCACCGGCGCGGCCAGCGCTGTGTGCGCGTCGTGCACGGCAAGGGTCACGGCTCGCCCGGGCGCCGCCCGGTGCTGAAAGACAAAGTGCAGCGCTGGCTGGCACAACGCAGCGAGGTGATCGCCTTCGCGCAAGCCAGTGCGGCGCAGGGTGGCGCGGGCGCTCTGCTGGTGCTGCTGGCGCCGCGCAACGGCGCGACACGATAGCCGCCCCGGTGCGGGGTCTTCGCGCTGCACGCGGGCAAGCCCGGCCGCGGCGTCCGACAATGATGCGATCACCTCATCGAGATGCAAGGAGCCTCGTGGCACGGACGTCTCTGTCGAACTTTCCGATCACCCGGAAATGGCCCCCGAAACACCCCGACCACCTGCAGGTCTACTCGCTGCCAACACCCAATGGCGTCAAGGTGTCAATCTTTCTCGAGGAGACGGGGCTGCCGTACGAGATGCATCGCGTCAGCTTCGACAGCCACGACCAGCTGTCGCCGGAATTCCTGTCGCTGAACCCGAACAACAAGATCCCGGCGATCATCGATCCCAACGGCCCCGGCGGTCAGCCGCTGCCGCTGTTCGAATCGGGCGCGATCCTGATCTACCTGGCCGACAAGACCGGGCAACTGCTGGCACGCGACGGTGCCGCGCGCTACCAGACGATCCAGTGGCTGATGTTCCAGATGGGCGGCGTGGGGCCGTTCTTCGGGCAGGTCGGCTTCTTCCACAAGTTCGCCGGCAAGGACTATGCAGACAAGCGCCCGCGCGACCGCTACGTCGCGGAATCCAAGCGGCTGCTGGCGGTGCTCGACCGTCAGCTCGCCGAGCGTGAGTGGATCGTCGGCGACGACTACACGATCGCCGACATCGCCACCTTCCCCTGGGTGCGCAACCTGGTCGGGTTCTACGGCGCCCGAGAACTGGTGCAGTTCGACGAGTTCGTGCACGTGCAGCGCGCGCTGCAAGCGTTCCTCGCGCGGCCGGCGGTGGTGCGCGGCCTGAACATTCCGCCGCGCTCCTGAGCGCCCGGCGCGGCGTCAGCCCGCGCGGTTGCGCATCCAGTCCGCCGTGCCTTGAAACGCGTGGCGCAGTCCCTGCGCCAACACGGGCTCGACGCCGCACTCGTGCAGCGCCTGCGTCATGCACGCCGTCCACTGGTCGCGCTCGGTGTTGCCGATCGCGTACGGCAGGTGGCGCGCGCGCAGCATCGGGTGCCCGAAGCGCTCGATGTAGTGGTTGGGCCCGCCGAGCCAGCCGCACAGATACCAGAACAGCTTGTCGCGCGAGCCGTCGAGCGTGGCCGGGTGCAGCGCGCGCAGCGCGCCGTAGGTGGGCTCGAGGTCCATCAGGTCGTAGAAGCGATCGACCAGCGCACGCACCACGCTCTCGCCGCCCAGCCGCTCGAATGGCGTCGGATCGTCGCTCACCGCGTTCAGCCCGCCAGGTGCTTCGCCGCGGCAGCGACGATCGCGATGCCGGCCGCCGAGCCGGGTGCCCTGTCGAGCAGCAGCTCGCGCTTGATCACCGATTCGCGCACCGTGGCGTCGTGCGGCACTTCGCCGAGCAGCTCGATCATCACCGGCTTGTCGAGCCCTGCGTTGACGTAGCGGTCGACCACCAGCTGCAGCTGCTTGCGGATCGCACGCGCTTCGCCGGACCGTTGCACTTGATTGACGAGCAAGCGGATCAGCCGCCGCGGCTGCGTGGTGGCCAGCACCTTGATCGTCGCGTAGGCGTCGGTCAGCGAGGTTGGCTCGGGCGTCGCGACGATCAGCACCTCGTCGGCCAGCGAGATCGTGTACAGCACCACGTCCGACAGGCCAGCGCCGGTGTCGAGCAGCACGCGGTCGAAGCGCAGTCGCACGCGCTGGATCACGTCGTGCAGCTGGTCGCGCACGGTCGGCGTCAGCCGCGAGTACTCGATCATCCCGGAGCCCGCCAGCAACACCGAGAAGCCGCCGGGCGCCGGCAGGATCGCGTCTTCCAGGCGCGTTTGGCCGGTGAACACGTCGTGCAGCGTGAGCTTCGGGTACAGGTTCAGCACCACATCGAGGTTGGCCAACCCGAGATCGGCGTCGAGCACCAGCACGCGCTCGCCCTGGCGCGCCAGCGCGGCCGCCAGGTTGGCGCTGACGAACGTCTTGCCGACGCCGCCCTTGCCGCTGGTGACGGCGGTGATGCGGGCGCAGGCGGTGGTGGCGGACGCGGGCGCTGCGGTGTCTGATGCGATCGCTGGGCTCATGCCGGCTGGGGTCTATGCGAAACCGTGAAACGACGAGCTGGCGAACAGCAGCCCCTTCTCCTCGGCGCTGACCAGCGGCACCGCGGTTGGCTCGAGGCAACAGCGGTTGCGCCCTTCGCTCTTGGCGCGGTACAGCTGCAGGTCGACGCGGTCCATCCACAACCGCGCGGTGGTGCGCACCCACTGCGGCGCGAACGCGCCGCCGATGCTCACGGTGACCGTCACCGACTGGCCGGGCGCGATCTCCACCGGGGAGCGCGCCACGCGCTTGCGGATGCGCTCGGCCACCTGCGGACCGAACGCGGCCGGGCAGTTGGACAGCACGATCGAGAACTCCTCTCCGCCGACGCGGGCCACGAGGTCCATCGGGCGCACGGTCTCGCCCAACGCGTGCCCGACCGCCTGGATCGCCAGGTCGCCGGCAGCATGGCCGTGCGTGTCGTTGACTTTCTTGAAGTGGTCGATGTCCAGCGTCAACAGCAGCGCCGGCTCGCCCGAGCGCGCGACGCGGTCGATTTCGCGCGCCAGCGCGAGCTCGAAGCTGCGCCGGTTGGCCAACCCGGTGAGCGCGTCGCGGCTCGACAGGTCGACCAGCGCGTCGATCAGCGCCTGCCACCACACGGGGCTGCCCGGCTCGCCGGGCAGGGCCGTGTGGCCCGATTGCTGCAACAGCTGCAGCGCCACCTCCGGGTTCAATCGATGCGGCAGCGCCACGCCTGGAGGGCGAGGTGGTGGCTTGCTCGGGAGCGGATCCAACTCGGCGGCGAAAGGAAGACTCGTGGGTCGACGCAGCCAGTCTAGCGGCACCGTCGCACGCAGGGCCGCGAAATGGGCGTCAAACGCGGCCCATCTCGGCCCGTGGAGGCAGCCGTGCGCCGTCAAGATCGGGTGGCACCTTCTCCCCGGTCCCGATGTCAGCCGCCCTCCGCGACAGCAGCCCCGCCACGTTTGCTCCCGGTCTGGACCAGGAGTTCGCGTTCTCGCCGCACGACTTCGAGCGCGTGCGGCGGTTGATCTATGACCACGCCGGCATCCACCTGCACGCGGGCAAGCAGGCGATGGTCTACAGCCGCCTCGCGCGGCGCCTGCGAGAGACCGGGCGCTGCACGTTCAGCGCCTACTTGGCGTGGCTCGAGCAAGGGCACGACAACGCCGCGCGCTCGGAGTGGCAACAGTTCGTCAACGAGCTGACCACCAACCTGACGGCGTTCTTTCGCGAGGGTCATCACTTCGATTCGCGTGCGCGGGCTGCTTGGCGAGAGCATCAACCGCCAGAGCGACATGCAGTGCGTCGGCGCCGCGGCCGACCCGCTGGCTGCGCGCGAGCTGACCGCGCGTCGACCCCGACGTGATCACGCTCGACGTCGAGAAGCCGCGCATGGACGGCATCGATTTCCTGTCGCGTCTGATGCGGCTGCGGCCGACGCCGGTGGTGATGGTCAGCACGCTGACCGAACGCGGCGCCGAAGTGACGCTGCGCGCGCTCGAACTCGGCGCGGTGGACCTCGTCGCCAAGCCGCGCATCGGCGTGGCCGAAGGGTTGCAGTGGCTGGTCGACGACATCACCGACAAGATCCGCGTCGCCGCGCGCGCAGGTGCGCCGGCTCGCCGGCACTGCCGCGCGCGATGACTCGACCACGCGAGCCGCGCCGACCGTCGCGCCGATGGGTCGGCTGTCGACCGAGAAGCTGATCCTCATCGGTGCCCCCACGGGAGGCACCGAAGCCACCAAGGCGGTGTTGATGGAGCTGCCGGCCGACGCGCCGGCGATCCTGATCACGCAGCACATGCCTCCCGGCTTCACGACCAGCTACGCCAAGCGGCTCGACTCGCTGTGCAGATACGCGTCAAGGCGGCGATCGACGGCGAGCGGCTGCTACCGGGCCACGCCTATCTGGCGCCTGGCGGCCTGCACCTGTCGGTCGAACGCAGCGGCGCCAACTACGTGGCGCGCGTGCGCGACGGCGAGGCGGCCAACCGCCACAAGCCGTCGGTTGAGGTGTTGTTCGAGTCGGCAGCGCGCGTGGTGGGCCCCAACGCGCTGGCCGTGATGCTCACCGGCATGGGCTGCGACGGCGCGCAGGCGATGCGCTCGATGCGCGATGCCGGCAGCTACAACATCTGCCAGGACGAAGCGAGCTGCATCGTGTTCGGCATGCCGCGCAAGGCGATCGCACGCGGCGCCGCGCACGAGGTGCTGCCGCTGGCCCGCATCGCGGCAGCGCTGATCACGCGCCTGAAGAGCACCGCCGGCGGCACGATCCACCGCATCTGAGCGGCGCTCGGTAGCATCGAGACCCGGGACGTCGCTCTACAGGCCGCGCAGGAACGCGTCGCGCGCCGCATCGCGCTGCTCGCGCCAGCGTTGTGCCTCGCTCAGCCACTCCGGGTCGGCACCGATGTCGCGCAGCACGTTGGGGCTGAGCTCGCGCAGCATGTGGAACTCGGCCGCGCGGCGGCGCGACGCCTGCCAACTCTGCCAGGCATCGTGGACCGCCGCGACGCCGGCTTGCACGTCGTCGACCACACCGTCGGCCACGCGCAGCCAGCGCGAGCGCGACAACGGGATCGGCGGGGACACTGTCGATGTCATGGGACCTCCAACATTCGATGCTGGACAGCATAGGCTTCCAGCAGCTCCAAAGGAATCGACTTCTTTTGCATGAGTTGGTAAGGCATACTGAACACCATGTCGCGCCCGCCGCTGCACACGCTGCCCAGCTTCCGCGTCATCGCGCGCACCGGCAACTTGCGCGCGGCGGCCGAAGAGCTGCACCTCACGCACAGCGCGGTCAGCCAGCAGCTGCGCCAGCTCGAAACGCAACTCGGCTTGCCGCTGTTCGACCGCCGCGCGCGACGCATCGTGCTCAACGCCGCGGGTTCGGCGCTGCTGCAGGCGATCGCGCCGGCGCTCGACCAGATCGACGCCGGCGTGCGCGCGGCCACCGCCGCAGCCTCCGGCGCGCACGCACGCATGCGGGTGACCGTGCTGCCGTCGTTCGCGCAGCGCTGGCTGCTGCCGCGCATGGGGGACTGGCACGCGAGGCACCCCGACATCGCGCTGGAGCTCGATGCGTCGCAGCAGGTGGTCGACCTGCAGCGCGACGGCTTTCACGCGGCACTGCGCCAAGGTGGCGGACAGTGGCGCGGCCTGCACGCCGAGCGCTTGATCGACTCGCCGCGCGTGCCGGTGGGCTCGCCGCAGGCCGCGCAGCGCCTGCTCGGGCGCGACGTCGCGGCGCTGGTGCGTGAGCCCTTGCTCGGCGACGCCACATTGTGGGAGCGCTGGTTCGCGCTGTCGGGGCTGAAGGTGCGCGTCAACCCGGTGGCGGTGTTCAACGACGCCGGGCTGATGCTGCAGGCGGCCGAGCAGAACATCGGCATCGCACTGTCGCGCGAGGTGCTGGCCGCCGACGCGCTGCGCGAGCGGCGGCTGTTCAGGCTGTCGAGCCTCGCGCTGCACGAGGCCACCGTCGACGCGTACTGGCTGGTCTATCCACCGGCACTGCACGACTGGCGCCCGCTGGCGTCGCTGCGGCGCTGGCTGCAAGAGCAGATCGAGGCGTCGGCCCGTGCGTGGTCGCGCAGCGACGCGTCGCCGCTGTCGAGCCCGGTCGCCGAGCGGCACGCGGGCCGCGGCGCGCATCCGCTCACCGAGCCGGCAGAAAGAGCTGCTGCAGATCGGACAGGAAGTCGAACCCGCGTGCGCTCGGCCACACCCGCGAAGCGTCGCGCTCGATGAGCCCGCGGCGCTCGGCCTGCTGCAGGGCCGGCTCGACGCTCGACAGCGGCAAGCCGGTGCGTTCGACAAACAGCTGGATGGCGAAGCCCTCGCGCAAGCGCAGCGCGTTGAGCATGAACTCGAACGCCAGCGCATCTCGTGCCACCTCGTGCTCGTTGCTCACCGCCTGGCCCTGCAACGCATGCGCCATGTAGGCGGCGGGCTCGCGCCAGCGCTGCTGGCGCACGACCCGATGCGGGAAGCCGAGCTTGCTGTGGGCACCGGCGCCGATGCCCAGGTAGTCACCGAACTGCCAGTAGTTCAGGTTGTGCGCGCATTCGCGCCCGGGCCTGGCGAACGCCGACACCTCGTAGCGCGCCAGGCCGGCGCGCGCGGTGCGCTCGACGATCGCATCGAGCATGTCGCTGGCCATGTCGTCGTCGGGGCGCGGCGGCGGGTCGAGCGCGAAGCGCGTGTTCGGTTCGATCGTCAGGTGGTACACCGACAGGTGCGGTGGCTCGAACGACAGCGCGGTGTCCAGGTCACTGTGCAGTTGCCGCAGGGTCTGCCCAGGCAGGGCGTACATCAAGTCGAGGTTGAAGCGCGCGAACGCCTCGCGCGCCTCCAGCGCCGCGGCACGCGCCTGGGCCGCGTCGTGCACGCGCCCGATGCGCTGCAGCAGCGCATCGTCGAAGCTCTGCACGCCGATCGACAGGCGGTTCACACCGGCCTGCGCGAAAGCGCGGAACCGCTCGCGCTCGAAGGTGCCCGGATTGGCCTCCAGGGTGATTTCGCACGCCGGCTCCAGCGGCAGCAGGCTTCGCACGCTCGACAACAGCGCGTCGATGCCGGCGGGCGAGAACAGGCTTGGCGTGCCGCCACCGATGAACACGCTGACGATCGGCCGGCCCCACACCAGCGGCAACGCGGCCTCGAGGTCGGCCCGCAGCGCTTGCAGGTAGCGCGCCTCGGGCAAGTTCGAGGGCGCCATCTCGTGCGAGTTGAAGTCGCAATACGGGCACTTGGCGAGGCACCACGGCAGGTGCACGTACAGCGACAGCGGCGGCAGCGCGGCGAGCTGCAACATGCCGGGCCGCAAGTGGTGCTCGACGGTGGCAGCGCGCGCAGCGACCACGTTGCTGCCTGCCGGCGCCGCTTCGATGCGCAGCGCGCGCGCCGCGTCCGAGAGGTGCTCAGCCAAGGCGCCACACCTCTTCAATCAAGCTGCGCATCTGGCGCGCCGCCAGCGCGCGGTGGCTGATCTGGTTCTTCACCGATGCCGCCAGCTCAGCGACGCTGCAATCGTGCGTCGGCACGCGCACCACTGGGTCGTAGCCGAAGCCGCCGCAGCCGCGCGGCTCGTGCATCAGCTCGAGTTCCCAGCGGCCGAACGCGATCAGCGGCTCGGGATCGCGCGCGTGGCGCAGCGCCACGAGCGTGCTGACGAAGCGCGCGCGGCGATCGGCCACGCCGCGCATCCGTTGCAGCAACAGCGCGGTGTTGGCAGCGTCCTGGCGGGCGCGCTGCTGCTCGCGCTCGCCGCCGCCGGGCACGGGTGGTGCGTAGTGCGCCGAGGCGACCCCGGGCTCGCCGCCCAGCGCGTCGACGCACAGCCCAGAGTCGTCGGCGATCGCGGGCCCCCCTGCGTGCGCCGCGGCGTGACGCGCCTTGGCCAGCGCGTTCTCGACGAAGGTGCCGTGCGGCTCGGCGGCCTCGGCGATCTGCAGCGCCGATTGCGGCAGCAGCTGCACCGGCAACCCGGACAACAGCGCCTGCAGCTCGATCAGCTTCTTGGCGTTGTTGGACGCCAGCACCAATTGCATCAGATCCCCAGCGCCGCGCGCTGTGCCGCCAGCAGTTCGCGGATGCCTTTGTCGGCCAGCGCCAGCAGGCGATCCATCTCGCCGCGCGAGAAGCTGTGGCCTTCGGCCGTGCCCTGCACTTCGACGAAGCCGCCGGAGCCGGTCATCACGACGTTCATGTCGGTGTCGCACGCGGAGTCCTCGACGTACTCGAGGTCGAGCAGCGGCGTCCCCTGCACGAGGCCGACCGATACGGCGGCCACCTGATCACGCAGCGGAGACGCTGTCATCGCGCGCTTGGCCAACAGCCAGCTCACCGCATCGTGAGCGGCGACGTAGGCCCCGGTGATCGCCGCGGTGCGCGTGCCGCCATCGGCCTGCAGCACGTCGCAATCGAGCACGATCGTGCGCTCCCCGAGCGCCGTCAGATCGAACACGCAGCGCATCGCGCGGCCGATCAGCCGCTGGATCTCCTGCGTGCGGCCGCTTTGCTTGCCACGCGCCGCCTCGCGGTCGCCGCGCGTGTGCGTCGCGCGCGGCAGCATGCCGTACTCGGCGGTCACCCACCCCTCGCCGCTGCCGCGCTTGTGCGGCGGCACCTTGTCGTCGACCGATGCGGTGCACAGCACCTTGGTGTGGCCGAAGCACACCAGCACCGATCCTTCGGCATGCCGCGTGTAGCCGCGCTCGATCTGCACCGGGCGCAGCGCATCGGCTGCGCGCCCCTGCGTGCGTTCGTAAGTCATGCCGCGATTGTCGTTCAGCGGGGCGCACCACGGGACCTGGCGGGCATCGCCCGTGCGCCCAACCGTCAGGCGGGCGCTGGCGGCGTCACGACTTCTTCTGCGACGAGCGCTTGATCGCCTCGTTGATCTCTTTGATCGAGCGCTCGATCTCGGCCTCGTCGAGCTCGTCGACCGGCGCGTTGTCGCCGATCAGGCTGGCCTGGATGGTCGAGGCAAACACCTCCTCGCCGAGCGCCTGGGTCTGCACCTCGGCAGCGCCCTCGCCGTCTTCGGCGGCTTCCCACTCGGCGGTGAGCACCGTCACGTTGTCGCTCTTGGCGCCGCCCGTGCGCAGCGCCAGCTCGACCAGCTCGGGCACGGCGTCGGAGATCGGGCGCGCCGCCAGGTGCTCGGTGATCAGCGCATCGCTGACGCTGCCCCACAGGCCGTCGGAGCACAGCAGCACGCGGTCATGCGGCTGCAGCAGCAGCGGGCCCGCGGTGTCGACGACCGGCTTGCCGGGCGACCCGAGGCAGGTGAACAGCACGTTGCGATTGAAGCGCTCGCCCACCGGCACCACCTGCGACAGCGTTTCCTGCAGCTCGGAGTACGAATGATCGCGCGTGCGAGCGATCAGCTTGTCGCCGCGCACGAAGTACAGCCGCGAGTCGCCGCAGTGCGCCCAGTACGCCGCGTTGCCTTGCATCAAGCAGGCCACCACGGTCGTTCGCGGCGTGTCGATCAGCGCCTTCTCGGTGGCGTAGCGCAGCAGCTGGTGATGGCCGGCGATGATCGCCTCGTGCAGGAAGCGCAGCGGCTCGGCCAGCGTGGGCTTGGCGTCGCGCTGAAACAGTGCGGCCAGCGTCTGCAGCGCGATCTGCGACGCGACCTCGCCTTCGGGATGCCCGCCCATGCCATCGGCCAGCGCGAACAGACCCGCGTCGCGCGTGTAGCAATAGCCCATGCGGTCTTCGTTCTTCTCGCGACCGCCCTTGCGGCTGACCTGGTAGACGGAAAAGCGCATACAGCTTTCTGGTTGTTGTTGTGGGCCGGTCAGGGCTTGGCGCCGGTCTTCAGGTTCTCGAGCTGCAGCTTCAGCCGCTCGCCGAAGCTGAGCTTGGTGTAGCGCCGCTCGGTCTCGCGCGCGAGCTCTTTCTGCAGCGCGAACACGCTCTGCGGACGAGACAGCGGATCGAGCGACATGCACCACTCTGTCACTTCGATCAGATTATCGGAGTAGACGTTGCGCAGCCGCGAGAGACTCAACGCCAGACGGTCCTTGTCGATGCGCTGCGGCGCGTCGTTGGGTGGATAGCCCTGCATGCAGGCGTAGATGCAAGCGCCGATCGCATAGATATCGGTCCACGGCCCGAGCGTGCCGTCGCGGCGGTACATCTCGGGCGCGGCGAAACCCGGCGTGTACATCGGGCGAATGAAGTTGCCTTCCTTGCTCAGCACTTCGCGCGCGGCGCCGAAGTCGAGCATCACTGCTTTGTTGTCGTTGGTGATGAAGATGTTGGCCGGCTTGATGTCGAGGTGCAGCATCTTGTGCTGGTGCACGATGCGCAAGCCGCGCAGGATCTCGTCGAACAACGAGCGGATCGTCGATTCGCGGAACACCTTGTCGCGCTTCAAGTCGCGCGCGGTCACGATGAAGTCCTGCAGCGTGTCGCCCTGCAGGTAATTCATCACCATGTAGACGGTTTCGTTCTCGCGAAAGAAGTTCAGCACCGACACCACGCTCGGATGGCTGATCTGCGCGAGCGAGCGGCCTTCTTCGAAGAAGCTCTTCAGGCCCAGCCGATACAGCGGCTGCTTCTCGGGCTTGACGCGCGGCGTGAGCTCTCCGGGCGAGCGCTCGGCTAGCGACGCAGGCAGGTACTCCTTGATCGCCACCAGGTGGCGGCTCTCGTCTTCGGCCAGGTAGACGACGCCGAAGCCTCCCGCTGCCAACTTCTTCACTACTTGGTAGCCGCCAACCACAGTGCCGGCCGGCAACGGCGCTGGTTTCGGCTTTGACATAATCGAATTTTGCGGGCGCGTTGGGCGATGGCAGTTTACAGCATGACCGGTTTCGCGAGCGCCAAAGCGACACCGGCGCCACCCTCGCAAGACAGCACGAGTTCACGCGTTGGCGTGACCGTCGAGTTGCGATCGGTCAACGGCCGCTTCTTCGATCTTTCGCTGCGCCTGCCCGACGAGTTGCGCGGCCTCGAGCCGGTGTTGCGCGAGACCGTGGCGTCGGCGGTGCGTCGCGGCAAGATCGAGTTGCGGGTGGTCACACATCGCGACGCCGACGCCGGCGTCTTGATGCCCGCGCCCGAGCAATTGAGTCGTCTGGCGCGGTTGGAATCCACGGTGCAGGCCTGGCTGCCCGGCGCACGCGCACTCAGCGTCGGCGAGATCCTGCAGTGGAGCCGGCCCAGCGGCGCCGATGAAGACCTGCAGGCTTGTACGCTGCAGGCGGCGCGCGACTGCGTGTCGTCGCTGCGCGAGGCGCGTGCCCGCGAGGGCGGACGTCTGGCCGCGGTGCTGCTCGATCGCGTGCGCCAATTGCGCGCACTGGCCGCGCAGGCGGTGCCACTGGTGCCGGCACTGGTGCAGCGCCAGCAGCAGCGCTTCATCGAGCGCTTCAACGAGGCGCTCGCCGCCGCGGGGGCGAGCGACACCGAGTCACCGCGCGAGCGCGCACTCAGCGAAGCCGCGGCGTTCGCGCTGCGCATCGACGTCGCCGAGGAGCTGGCGCGGATGAACTCGCATCTCGACGAAGTCGAGCGCCTGTTGAACGCCGGTGGCGAGATCGGCAAGCGGCTGGACTTTCTGATCCAGGAGCTGCACCGCGAGGCCAACACGCTGGGGTCGAAGTCGGCGACGCTCGAGCTGACCAACATCGCCGTCGACATGAAGGTGCTGGTCGAGCAGTTGCGCGAGCAGGTGCAGAACATCGAGTGAGCGTGCCAACGCTCAAGCGGCACGGTTTTGAGCGTCTTGTCACGGCAGCGCGAAGGCAGCTCGTGGCGCTGCTGCGAGCGCGCCCTACACTTGTCGCCGTGAGCACGCCGTCGCCCGCACCTGCCGAGGCCCGGATCGAGACGCCGGGCAACCTGTTCGTCGTGGCCGCGCCCAGCGGTGCCGGCAAGTCGAGTCTGGTCAATGCGCTGCTGGAGCTCGACTCGCACCTCGTGTTGTCGGTGTCGCATACCACGCGCGAGCCGCGCGGCCAGGAGCAGGACGGCCGCGAGTACTGGTTCATCGACGAGCCGCAGTTTCGCGCGATGGTCGATCGCGGCGAGTTCTTCGAGTGGGCGCAGGTGCACGGTCACCTGTACGGCACCTCGCGCAAGGCCATCGAATCGCGGCTGGCCGCCGGCGAAGACGTCGTGCTCGAGATCGACTGGCAGGGCGCGCTGCAGATCAAGCGGCTGTTTGCGCACGCGGTTCTCATCTTCATCCTGCCACCGAGCTGGGATGAGTTGCGCCAGCGGCTGCTGCGCCGTGGCGAGGATGCACCTGCGGTGATCGAGACACGCATGGCCAACGCGCGCGTCGAGGTGGCACGGGCCAGGGATTTCGACTTCGTTATAATCAACGCCCTCTTCGAGACCGCGCTGTTCGACCTCAAGACGGTCGTTCACTCGCAGCGCTTGAAGTTCGCCGCCCAGCGGCGCAACAAGTCCCAGGTGTTCAAGGCGCTCGATCTGCTGTAGTGCGGGCGCAAGCAAAGGAATCCATCAGCCCATGGCCCGCATCACCGTTGAAGACTGCCTGCACAAGGTGCCCAACCGCTTCCAGCTGGTGCTGGCGGCCACCTACCGCGCTCGCATGCTGAGCCAGGGCCACGCGCCGAAGATCGAGAGCAAGAACAAGCCCGGCGTCACCGCGCTGCGCGAGATCGCTGCCGGCGAGGTCGGTGTCGAAATGCTTCGGCGCGTGCCGATCTGAGGCTGCAACGCGGCCGCCGCGGCCGCGCGATTGCAAAAGGGGCGCCCTCGGCGCCCTTTTTGCGTTGTTGGCGGCGGTGCGGCCGACCGCTTCAGCTCACGCGGCGGGACGCCAATCGTTGTCATTGAGAGCGCCTCTCGGCGCGACGGCCTCGCCCATCGGCGTTCCGCGCTAAAGTTTGCGCATGGGCATTCGTTCGTTCGCCGCCGAACTGCTGCCATCCGCGCTGCAGGGGTTCCAGCGCGTGACGACCGCGGCGCCGGCCGCGCCGAAGCCCCAGGCGGCGTCGTTCGCCGCGCTGCTCGACAAGTTGTCGTATCTCGGCAAGCCCGAGTTGAAGCTGATCCGCGAGGCATTCAAGTTCGCCGACGAGGCGCACCTGGGTCAGTTCCGCGCCAGCGGCGAGCCCTACATCACGCACCCGATCGCGGTGGCGGGCCTGGTGGCCGACTGGCGGCTCGACGCGCAGGCCGTGATGGCGGCGCTGATGCACGACGCGATGGAGGACTGCGGCATCACCAAGTCCGAGCTGATCGAGCGCTTCGGCGCCCCGACAGCCGACCTGGTCGATGGCCTGACCAAACTGGACAAGCTTCAGTTCTCCACCCGCGAGGAAGGCCAGGCCGAGTCTTTTCGCAAAATGCTGCTGGCGATGGCGCGCGACGTGCGCGTCATCCTGATCAAGCTGGCCGACCGTCTGCACAACATGCGCACGGTGCAGGCCATCGCCGAGGACCGGCGCCAGCGCATGGCGCGCGAGACGCTCGAGATCTACGCGCCGATCGCCCACCGCCTCGGCCTGAACCAGACCTTCCGAGAACTGCAGGAGCTGTCGTTTGCGTGCCTGAATCCGTGGCGGCATGCGGCGCTCGAAAAGGCCCTGCAGCGCGCGCGCGGGCATCGGCGCGACATCGTCGAGCGGGTCGAGAAGGAAGTCTTGCACGCATTTGCGACCGCCAAGATCAAAGTGCAGGTTGGCGGTCGTGAGAAGACCGTGTACTCGATCTATCGCAAGATGCGCGAGAAGCACACCACCTTCGCGCAGGTGAGCGACATCTTCGGCTTCCGCATCGTCGTGGGGACGCTCAACGACTGCTACCTCGGGCTCGGCGTGCTGCACCAGCTGTACAAGCCGGTGCCCGGCCGCTTCAAGGACTACATCGCGATCCCCAAGCTCAACGGCTACCAGTCGCTGCACACCACGCTGGTGAGCCCGCTGGGCACCGCGGTGGAGTTCCAGATCCGCACCGCGCCGATGCACGCGGTGGCCGAGTCGGGCATCGCGGCGCACTGGCTGTACAAGACCAAGGACAAGGATTCCGACGAGGCGCAGCGGCTGGGCACGATGTGGCTGCAGTCGCTGCTCGACATCCAGGACGAGACCCGCGACGCCGCCGAGTTCCTCGAGCACGTGAAGATCGACCTCGTGCCCGACGAGGTGTACGTGTTCACCCCCAAGAGCAAGATCCTGTCGCTGCCGCGCGGCGCGACCCCGGTCGACTTCGCGTACGCGATCCACTCCGACGTCGGCGACCACACGGTCGCCGCGCGCATCAACAACGAGCCGGTGGCGCTGCGCACCGAGCTGCGCTCGGGCGACGTGGTCGAAGTGATCACCGCGCCCAACGCGCGCCCCAACCCGTCATGGCTCAACTTCGTGCGCACCGGCCGCGCGCGCTCCAAGATCCGGCATCACCTGAAGACGATGGAGATCGAGGAGTCGCGCGCGATGGGCGAGCGGCAGCTGGCGCAGGCGCTGCGCGCCGAGGGGCTGCAGGTACCGCCGGACGACCCAGCGAACCACGGGCTGTGGCAGCAGCTGCTGCGCTGGAGCGGCAACCGCACGCGCGGCGAGCTGATGACCGACATCGCGATCGGCAGGAAGGTACCTGCCATCGTCGCCAATCGGCTCTCGCGCTTGATGGCCGAACAGGGCACACGCCCCGATGCCGTGACGCTGACCCTCGGCCGCTACGGCCGCGACGAGGGCGGCCACAGCCACGCGCCTGTGGTGGTCGACGGCAGCGAAGGTGCCTCGCTGCAGCTATCCACGTGCTGTCGGCCGATCCCGGGCGACGCCATCGTGGGCTACCTGGGTCGCGGCGAGGCGCTGCTGGTGCACACCGCCGAATGCCACGTCGCGCGCAAGCAGGCCGAGAAGGACCCCGAGCGCTGGATGCGCGTCGAGTGGTCCGAAGAGCCGACGCGCACGTTCGAGACCGCGGTGACCGTGCTAGTGCGCAACGGCAAAGGCGTGCTCGCTCAGGTGGCGAGCGCGGTCAGCGCATCGCAGGCCGACATCACGCACATCGACATGGGCGAGGATCGCGCGGCAGAAACCACCGAGCTGCGCCTGCTGATCACCGTGCGCGACCGCCTGCACCTGGCCGATGTGCTGCGCACGATGCGCCGTTGCCCACCGGTGCTGCGCGTGTGGCGGGTCAAGCACTAGCGTGCGCGCACCGGCCACTGCGCGCGCGGCGGGTTCGCCTGCCGCGGTTCAACGGCCGGGCTCGGGGTAGCTGACCTCCAGCACCTCGATTGTCTCCACGCCGCCTGGCGTCGCGAGCTTCACCTCGTCACCCTCGCGCGCCTTGAGCAGCGCGCGGGCGATCGGCGACACCCAACTCACCTCGCCTGCGAGGCTGTCGGCTTCGTCGATGCCCTTGATGGTGATCGTGCGCTCGTCGCCGCGCGCGTTTGCGTAGGTGACCGTCGCGCCGAAGAACACCTGGTCGCTGCCATGGTGCGCCGACGGGTCGGTCACCTCGGCCACGTCGAGCCGCTTGGTGAGGAAGCGAATGCGCCGGTCGATCTCGCGCAGCCGTCTTTTGCCGTAGATGTAGTCGCCGTTCTCTGAGCGATCGCCGTTGGACG